>JAWLCZ010000061.1:0-19732 GCA_041686835.1 Paenibacillaceae bacterium
TGGAGTCGGCACCGTCCTCGATGAACCGCTTCATGTCGGGGTCTAGAACGGCGACGGCGTTTCCTTTCGCCGAGCGCGGCCGATCGGTTTCCACCAGCGACTGATCGAAGGACGAAACGCGCGCTCCGCCCCGGCCGGGAGTGGAGAACGAGGTGCGCCAAACGCCGTTCGGCATGAAATGGTAGCCGAGAATCGGAATTCCCGCGCGCCCCATGTTGCGGATGGTCGCCTGGTAATGCTCGATCTGCTCGTCGCGCCCTTCCTGACCGAGCATCGCTTTATAGTAAAAGCGTATCGGGACATTTTCCAACGCTTCCAGCTTTAAACCGTAGCTTTCGCACTTTTGCCGCAGCGCGAGCAAATCTTCGTACTCCCAACGGTGTACGCCCGGAAGACGCGGCGTGTTCAACTGCACGCCGGTCGCACCGAGCTGGCGGCCGAAGGCCAACGTTTCCTCATCTAACTCGCTGAACTGTCCGATGGCGATTCTCATTTCGCTTCCCTCCCTTTTCCCAAGGCAAATTTCCCGCCACCAATCAGGCGGAGTGAAGTTCCCGTCCGAATGACCCGCTCGTCTGCTTTTGGCCGAACGGTGTTCACTTCATGACGGGCGGATAATAGCTCGGGATCTGTTTCGTGTACGTTTCCCGGGCGAATTTGATCTGATTCGGCGTCCATTGGGAGTAAAACTTCCGGGTTTCCGGATCGTCGCTTAACGCCAGCGCCTCCGGCACGGTCGCCCAGTTGGTCAGCGGAGGTACCGATTCCCTGGAGTGGTAATTGTGCATCGTGCGTCTGCCGTGCGGGCAATCTTTCTGCCCCGTCGTGCGAGTATGGTACGTCGTTATATTGTAAAGAATCGCCGTCCCCGCTTTGCCGCGGAACGAAATTTCTTCGTAATCGGGGCCGAGCGCCTGCTTTGCTTCTTCCAGCGTTGCGTATTCGTGGGATTTCGGAACCAGGCTGAAGCACGGGCAGCACTCATGGACGTCTTTCAAATAATAGATGACGCACGCGTAAGTGCTTTTATAAGGATTTTCCGGGTCCCACACTTTTCCCCCTACCGTACCGTAGTAACTGATATCCCGGTGCCAGTTCATTCCGCTGTGATCCGCCATTTCGACCGGCACATCGCGAAAGTCGAATTGCGCGAACCGGGCTTCATACCGCAATATTTCCTGAATGAGCGGGAATATTTTCGGGTGTCTGACGAACCGGTCGAGTTCCGGGTATTTCATCAGAATTTGCCCGTTTCCCGTCGCACCGTGATTCGGAGCGTGCCAGTCTTGCGGATGTTTCCGGATGTCGTTATCGACCAATTCGTTCAGATCATCCAGTTCCTTTTGCGATAACGCCTCCGGAATGACTGCGTACCCGTATTCACGGTAATGCGCGAGAATGCGTTCCCGGTCGACCGTTTGTTCCGCAGCGCTGCTGCTCATCGGATATCACTTCCTTTTTTAATGGTTGGCGGGAATACCTCCCGTATTCAGAATATGAAGCGAATCGTCCAGCAAAAACCAAAAAATAGATTTTATCCATAAGGTTGTTATCTCATGCCGGCGTGAACCGATTGCAATCGGAGAAGCATATGTAAGCTTTTCATTCATACAATGGTATTACGATCACGGTTCGTATACAAAAAGCCCCGGAAGGATGGATATACCGCGAAAGGGATCGCGGCAGCCCGGGCATAGATTAGCCGCTGCTTTCATTTCGCAACGAATTGTCGCAACCAAGGAGGTGACGGGATGGAAGCCGCTCAACCGAAACGAACCGGAAAACCGATCAAGGTGAGTGCGGACAAATTAACGACGCGAATATGGAAAGCCCGTTATTATTACCTGCTCATCTTTCCGACGCTCCTCTACTTTTTCATTTTTGCTTACCTGCCTTATTTCGGCCTGCAAATCGCCTTTAAAGATTTTCAAATCTTCAAAGGGATATGGGAGAGCCCTTGGGTCGGATTGGACCATTTTAAAGATGTGTTTACGTCGGCCAAATTCCCGCAGCTGCTGGAAAATACGATACTGATCAGCCTGTACCGCATCATTTTCGGATTTCCCGTACCGATACTGTTTGCTCTTCTGTTAAATGAGGTCAGAGTATTATGGTTCAAAAAAACGATTCAGACCGTTACTTATTTCCCTCACTTTTTGTCATGGGTCGTCTTCGCCGGTATTGTGTTCAATTTTATCGGTCCGTTGGGGCTGATCAATCTCGTGCTGAAAGATTTCGGGCTTGAACCGATCAACTTTATGGCGAATCCGGACTATTTTCGCACGATACTGGTCGTCACCGGAATACTGAAGGAATTCGGTTGGGGGGCAATCATTTATTTGGCGGCTTTATCGGGGCTCGATCCGCAGCTGTACGAAGCGGCCAAAATCGACGGCGCTTCCAAACTGCGGCAAATTTGGCACATTACGCTTCCGGGCATTCGCCCGACTATCGTCCTGCTGTTCATCCTCTCTCTCGGCGGCATACTGGACGCCGGATTCGATCAAGTGTTTATGCTGCTGAACGGCGCGGTGCTGCAAGTGGGCGACATTATCGACACGTATGTGTACCGGGTCGGACTGCTCGAAGCCCAGTACGAGATGGCGACAGCCGTCGGCATGTTTAAAGGCGTGGTCGGCATGATTCTGATCGTCGCCGCCAACAAAATCATCCGCAGACTGGGGGAAAGGTCGCTATGGTAGCAGAACAGAACACCGTTCATAACCCGTTCGACGATGGCGGAGAACCGATTCCGAGCCATGCCGGGAAGCTGGATCGCAACCCTCCGTGGGCGCAGTGGACGATACATATCCTTTTGATCGTGCTCGGATTAATCACGCTTCTGCCCATGGTCAATGTGTGGGCCGTTTCCTTGAGCGAGGCGCATGCCATCCACCAGCACCCGCTTATGCTCGTTCCGCATTCCTTCACTTTGGAGGCATACAAATATATTTTCCAGACCCCCGTCCTTCTCAAGTCTTTCGGCATTACCGTGTTTGTGACGGTAGTCGGCACTTTTCTGAATCTGGTATTCACCATTACGGCCGCTTTCGGTTTGTCGAAAACTCACATTCCCGGCCACAAATATTTCATGTGGTTCATTATCGTCCCGATGCTTTTTGGGGCCGGGCTGATCCCGATGTACATTTTGCTGAAAAACATCGGGCTGCTCGACAGCGTCTGGGTCATGATCATTCCGGGACTGGTGGCCCCGTTCAACTTGATCTTAATGCGCAACTTTTTCTGGAGCATTCCCGAAAGTCTGGAAGAATCGGCGAGAATCGACGGCGCTTCCGAGCTGCAGGTGCTGTGGCGCGTCATCATCCCTTTATCCAAACCGGTCATCGCCACGATCGGATTGTTTTACGGCGTCGCGCACTGGAACGATTTTTTCACGGGGCTGTTCTTTATCAGCGACAATTCGAAATGGCCTTTGCAGGTTGTGCTCAGGACGATCATTATCGATCAAAGCATGATGGGAATGGGGTCGGCGACGGCGCAGACCCAGGATGTGACCAAGCTGGTCGTGACGCCGGAGAACATTAAAGCGGCCACCGTCATATTCGCTATCGTGCCGGTTCTGGCGGTGTATCCTTTCCTGCAAAAATATTTCGTCAAAGGCATTTTGCTCGGATCGATCAAAGGGTAATCAAAATTCAAAAACAATGAGGTGAGTCACGTGATGCCGAATGCAAAAAAGGCGATCGGTTTGATGGCCGCAATGCTATTGCTCGCCGGAACGCTGCTTGGCTGCACCGATTCCGCGAATCCGAACGGCTCCGCTGACGGGGACTCGGGAAACAGCGGCGACGGCGCAAACGTCGGCAAAAAGGTGAAGTTTTCCTACCTGCGTCCGACATGGGGCCCGGCGACGTATACGAAAGGAGGCGCGTACGAAAAAGAGCTGTTTCAACGCGCGAACGTGGAAATCGACGTGCAAATTATTCTGGTCATCGATTTCGACGCGAAGATCAACACGATTTTGGCTTCGGGCAACATACCCGACGTGATTTGGGCCAACGGGCCGGTCATCGAAAGAGACCGCGAATTGCAGGAGCAGGGGGCGTTTTTGCCGATCAACAAATATTTGGATATGTATCCGGCCATTCGCCAGGCGGTGCCGGAAGGCATCTGGAACAAGCTGACGGACAAAGACGGAAACATCTTTTTCATACCGAACCTGATCTATCCGGTCGTGCCGTTCCAGTTAATGTACAGACAGGACTGGTTCGAGAAGCTGAACATACCGGAGCCGACAACGGTTGATGAATTTGTGGCCGCGCTGGAAAAAATCAAAAACAGCGATCCCGACGGGAACGGCAAAAACGATACGATTCCGTTTACGATGGGCTATGAATGGTCCTTCAAGGATTTGGGAACCGCATTCGGATTCAGCCAATTTTCCTGGGAGCCGTCCGCCACCGACAGCAACAAACTGATTCCGTGGTTTATGAAAGACAAAGAAATCGATTCCTACTTCTGGCTGCAGGATCTGCATAAACGCGGGCTGCTCGATCCCGAATTCAAGGTGAACAAGGAACCGAATTTTGCTGAAGATAAGTTCAACGCCGGCAAAGTCGCCGTCATTCCGACCCACTGGGCGAGCTACGTCGATAAAGTGACCAAACTGCGCAAAATCGACGCGAACGTCAAAATCGGCATTATGTCCCCGTTGGAAGGCCCAGGCGGCAAAGGCGGAAACCGTCTCGTATTCCCGATGGATCGCGGCTTTTATGTTTCGGCGAAAGCGGAAGATCCCGACGGCTTCTTCAAATTTTTGAACTGGACGCTGACGGACGGTTCCGATTTCCGCCGTTACGGCATCGAGGGCAAAATGTACACGGTGAAAAACGGGCAAAAAGTGCCGATTCCGGATGCGGAGCGTGAAAATGCCTATAAAGGCCCGCAGATCGAACCGCTCAGCTTCATCGGCCCGATGAGCGAGAAGCTGGATTGGGATCAGATGAAGTTGAGCTTCGAAGGTGCGGGTGTAGGCGACAAGTTCGATTACGTGAAGCAAAAATTCGAGGAATATGCGAAAGAAGATTTTCCGGATTACGCGGACCCGACCATTCCGGCGCCGTTTAACTCCAAAGAAGGCACGAAACTGTGGAACGACTATATGGAACAAATTACGCAAAGCGCCATCATCAATCACGATGTGACCAAAGAGCAGTGGCTTGCGGCAGTTGATAAATGGAGGAAAGCGGGCGGAGACAAAATTATTGAGGAACGGAACGAACTGCAGAAGGATAAATCCAAGCCGAACTATAAGTAACAGGCTCCGATTGAAACAGGGCAGACGCTCTTCGTGCGGGGCGTTCTGCCCGTTAAACGCGTCGGGAAAAGGGAGAGGAGGGACGAATCAGTGAAGAAAATTGCGGTTACAGGTGGTAGCGGGCGGCTCGGTACTTGGGTCATTAAGGAGCTTCTCGAGCATCGGTACGATGTGGTGAATCTGGACAGCCGCAGTCCCGCTGTAAACCAGTGCGGCACGATAATGGTGAATATGCTCGAATACAAGGAGGTGTACAACGGACTGGCCGGCGTTGAAGCTGTCGTTCATTTGGCCGCCATACCTTCACCCGGAGGGCATCCGAATGAAGTCGTCTTTGCCAATAATGTAATGTCGACCTACCATGTGCTGGAAGCCTGCGCCGGGCTCGGCATCGCGAAAACGGTCATCGCTTCCAGTGAAGCCGCATACGGATTCAGCTTTCCTGAGCATCCTTTTGATCCGCTGTACGCGCCGATTGACGAAAATCATCCGCTGCTCGCGCAAGACTGTTACGGACTTTCCAAAATAGCCGGCGAGGAGACGGCTCGCATGTTTCACCGCAGAACCGGGATGCAGGCCGTTTCTTTGCGCTTCGCGACCATTATCACGCCGGACATGTACGGAAGCTTTATCCGTCAAATGCATGCATCGTCTAACGGTAAACGGGCGTTGTGGAGCTATGTCGATGTACGCGACGCGGCCAGCGCGTGCAGGCTCGCTCTGGAGACGGAAGGTTTGGAATCGCAGGCACTCAACATTACGGCGGATTCGACCTTCATGGATGTTCCGAGCGCTGAACTGATCGCTGCTCATTTTCCCGGAGTGAAGATGGATCCGAAAGCTCTGCGCGGCTTTGCAGGGATAGTAAGCAACGAAAAAGCAAAGCGAACGCTCGGATGGCAGTGCCGCCATTCCTGGAGGGAACAAGTAGAATAAGCTTTGCTGGATTTTATTCCATTCGCTTTGGAAGGAATTTCTTCTCCTTCGCAGAATAAATATGAACGAGTTGAATTGTGAATTAAATCTGAAAGCGTTTTCCGGTAAAGGGAGGTACATAGGATGTTATCGAAAGAACAGATTGAGTTTTATCATGAACAAGGATACTTGCTCGTTCCCAGCCCGTTTACGTCCGAGGAAATCGGACAGATGCAGACGGAAATCGACAACATGATGATCAGGGCTCACAACAGCGGCAAAGAGCTGAATGCGACGTGGAGCGGCGACTATTTGACCGACGAGGAGCGGGCAAAACTGTACGTTGCCAGCATTCACAACGTGCAGTACCATTCAGCCGTGTTTTCCCGGCTGCTGGTAGACGAACGATTGACGTCAGTCGTAGCGGACTTGATCGGCCCCAACGTACAGCTGCACCATACGAAAATGCATGCGAAGCCGCCGGAAAAAGGCTCTCCTTTTCCGATGCATCAGGATTACCCGTATTTTCCGCACGAGAAGCATACGATGATCGCGGCGATCGTCCACATTGACGACGCGACGGAAGAAAACGGCTGTCTTTGCGTCGTGCCCGGCAGCCACAAACTCGGGCCGATCCGGCACAACGACAAAAATTATCTTCCGCCGGAGGAATACCCGCTGTCGAAAGCGACGCCGTGCCCTGCCAAAGCGGGAGACATTCTGCTTTTCAGCTATCTGACGGTGCACGGCTCCGGCGTTAACCGCAGCGACAAAATGCGGCGCATCGTATTGTTCCAATTCCGTTCTCCCGAAGACCGGCCGCTTACCGAACAGCATCAGTCGCCGGGTCAAGGCATGATCGTTCACGGATTTAACCCTGTCTTCGGAAGCCGCGGATTTTAATAACTTACAGCTCGTCGCATTCCTGGTATTCCTCTACGGCGTAGTGAAAATCTTCAATATCGAATATTTTAACCGGCAATCCGGCATCAATGACCTTGTCGGTGAATTCCAGCTGGTCGGTCAATATCGGCGCTTGTTCCCGGATGGAGGCAAGAATGAGTTCGGTCTCGATCGGATCGAATAATTCTCCATACTGGGCGTTGTCGATCGCGTTCATCACCGTAAATGCGACTTGATCGTTTACCAGCAGCGGCGCGCTTTTTTTCCACGGAACCGCAATCGCCCGCTCGATTTTCTTTTTGTTCAGCGGTTCCTCGAAGAAATGGACAAGCTCTTCGATTTTCGTTTTGACATGGGCGTCATCGTCGGGTTCCGGCATGACCGGTTCGCTGCTCGTTCGAAATTCATACAGTTCCAGAATGGTGGAATACGGGATGATATATTCGACTGGCTGGCTCGGCACCAGCAGCTGTCCGTAGACGGGGATCATTACCGCTTCCGTTACAAAGCGCCGGGACATCGTTTCGCTACCTCTCCTTTTTGTTATTCATCTATACTATAATAACACGTTGCCGTTCAAGCAACAAAAATATGGAGGCTAAGCGTTCCGAAGGGAAATAACAGAAAAGATTGCTTCGCTTTACTTGCGATTGGTAAGATAAGGATATGCCGATGAAAGGAAGGGGCTGCATAGGATGGAACCTGTCGTACGTGTCGGATTGATCGGATACGGCTTCGCCGGCCGGACGTTTCACGCCCCGGTCATTGTTTCCGTTCCGGGACTCCGGCTGGACAAAGTGGTGGAACGAAGCGGAAATGAATCCGCGCAGCGTTATCCGTGGGTGGAGGCGGTCCGCAGCGTGCAGCAATTGCTGGAGGACGACGGCATCGATCTTGTCGTTGTCGCGACGCCGAGCACGAACCACTACGACATCGCCAAGGCGGCTTTAGAGGCCGGCAAACACGTCGTGGTTGAAAAACCGTTTACCGCGACTTCGGCGGAAGCGGACGAGCTGATCGAGCTGTCGCGCAGCAAACGAAAAATAATAAGCGTTTATCACAACCGGAGATGGGACGGCGACTTTTTGACGGTTCAGCACATCGTGGACCGGCGAATGCTGGGGGAACTGACGGAATATGAGGCGCAGTGGAACCGGTATGCTCCGCAGGTCGATTTGAGCAGATGGAGGGAAGGGAGCGAGCCCGGCGCCGGGGTGCTGTACGATTTGGGCGTGCATCTGATCGATCAGGCGCTTTGTTTGTTCGGGCTTCCCCGCTCCGTGCAGGCGGATGTCCGCATCCAAAGGGAAGGCGGCCGGGCGGACGACTATTTTGAGCTCGTTCTCTTTTACGACCGGCTGAGAGTCAGGTTAAAGTCATCCCGGCTGGCGAGAGAAGCGGGACCGAGATATGTGCTGCACGGAACGGGCGGTTCGTTTGTGAAGTACGGGATCGACCCTCAGGAGGAAGCGTTGAAGAACGGCCTCACCCCGCTAAGCAAAAACTGGGGAGTGGAAGCGAAAGAACAGTGGGGCACGTTGAACGCGTCGATCGACGGCTTGCACTTTGAAGGCCGGATAGAAACGAAAACCGGAGGATATGAACGGTATTATCAGAACATCCTCGGGGCGATTGCCGGGCGTGAGGAGCTCATCGTCAAGCCGGAACAGGCGCGAAATGCGATTCGCGTCATCGAACTGGCGAAACAGAGCAGCGAACTGAAACGGGCCGTCGATTATCACTGAAAATACGGACCTCTGATAAAAAAGGACATTTTCCCCTATTTGCGCCCTCGCAGCGGCGGCCTTATTTTATGGAAATGCAGGATTATGCGGCGAATACGACCCTGCGAGGGCTTTTTTGTTACAGCTTCGTCAATGGAGGCCCCATTCTTTTCTTGCCTGCTCCATCGTTTTCATGTCGCCTTTGCCCCAGTTGTAATGTCCTTTGGCGTTTTTCCCGTACCATCGCTCATCCGCCGGTTCGGAGGCGAGCTGATAGCGCGTGTCCATGCTTAACCGGTAACGGTCCGTCGTATTGTTCAGGGAACCGTGGAGCAGGAACATGCCGAATATGATCGCATCCCCGGCGGCAAAGTTTGTCGTCGCCCACTGCCCGCCGAATTTTTCCACGACCTCGTACGGGTCTTCCGACAGCCAGCCTCCCTGCACATTGTCACGGTCCACGTCCAGCTGTCCGTAAGTCGATTTCACCCGCTCAAAATGTTGGGAGCCGAGACATACGACAAGCGGCCCCGCCTGAAGCGGAACGTCGCCCAGCGGTGTCCAGACGGTATACAGCCGTTTCGTTCCCCTTCCCATGTAAACGATATCGTAATGGGCCCCGGTATTCCCTCCCTTCGCTACGGCGCGCGGCCATTTGTAATCATAGGTGATGGACGGGCCGCCCAACAGGCGATCGAAAAACTTCATCACCCGTTCGCTTTCGCTTAATTCGACGAGATCGGGCATATCTTCCTTCAATTTGTCCCGGAATCCGCCGAAGAACGCGTCTTTCGCTTCCGGACCGATGATGCCGTCTTCCAGTTCGGTGTCGGGCATCAGCCTTCCCATTTTTTGCAGCTTTGACAACATGTTCCGCCGCGCTTTCAGCACTTTGTCCCGGTCGTGGAATCCGCGTATCAGCAAATAACCGTCGTTCTCCAGACGTTCTCTCAATGCGTCCGTGTCGTGCAGAACATCGTTCGCATCGCGCAGTTCGGTCATGTACCGGCTGTTCGTTTCCAGTTCAAACCGCCCCATGCTTACCTTCATGGCCTATCTCCCCCAACTCTATTGGCTTTCATCCCATTATATCTCAATTTTGTGAATTCGTATTTATGCATTATGGCAAAATATTCATAAAAAACCGCAATGCAAAATTGCTTTCAGAAACCGCTTGGAAGTATGGCGGAATCGTCGTAATATGGAATAGTAGGCATCAGCAGGCTCAATAAGCCCTATAAAAGGAGAAGCGCAATGATGACTGGTTTCAGAGACAGTTTCGCCAAAACGCCGGTGCAAAAGGAACGATTGCGGCAAATCGGCGAGCTGGCCGATCGGTTCGCCGCGAAAGCCCACATTGCCGATGAGAACCACAGCTTTGCATACGAACATATCGCGGCTCTGAAAGAGATGCGTTACCCTGCATATACCGTGCCGCGCGAGTACGGCGGATTCGGCGTATCGCTCTATGAATTTTTGCTTTACCAGGAACGTTTGGCGCAAGGGGATGCGGCGATCGCATTGGGCATCGGTTGGCATTTGTGCGTCACCAGCGAATTGGCGAGTCAAAAATTGTGGAAGGAATCCCAATTAACTCTGCTGCTGAAGGAAATCGCGGAAAAAGGGGCGCTGATCAACAAAGCGGCGTCGGAAGCGGGTACCGGAAGCCCGAGCCGGGGAGGAAAGCCGCAGACGATTGCCGCAAAACACGGGGACGGCTACCGGTTGACCGGCCGCAAAACGTTTACGACGCTGTCTCCCGTTCTCGATTATTTCATTGTGACGGCGACGCTGGAAGAAACGGGCGAGGTGGCGGAGTTCATCATCCCGCGCGATACCGCCGGCGTCTCGATCGACCCGACGTGGAAAATGGTCGGCATGCGGGGGACGGCCAGCCACGATCTGGTCATGGACGGCGTCGTCCTGCCGAAAGAGGGGCTCGCCCTCGTCTTTGACGGAAAAAAGCACGGCGGACCCAACCCGTACTTGCTGCACATTCCGGCCTGCTATTTGGGCATCGCGCTTGCAGCCCGACAGGAAGCGTTGAAATTCGCCTCGACGTACCAGCCGAATTCTTTGAATCATCCGATCATTCATACGCCGAACGTCCAGCTTCTGCTCGGCCAGATCGATCTGGAACTGACGGCGGCCCGGCATTTCATGTACTCCGTCGCGGAACGATGGGATGAGGACGAGGAGGCGCACGCTTATCTTGCCGCCGATTTGGCGGCGGTCAAATTTACGGCCGTTCAGGCGGCGATGTCCGCCGTAGACAAAGCGATGCGAATCGTCGGCGCACATAGTCTCGCCCTCTCCAATCCGCTGCAAAGGATGTATCGCGACGTCCGCTTCGGTCTGCACAACCCGCCGATGGACGACACGACGATCAGGATGCTCGCCCAACGCGCGATTGCGGAAGTGGCAAAAGAAGAATAACCGGTTTAAGGAACTGTGCAATCGGGCAAATGGCCGGTTACATGATTGCCGGTTCCCCTGAAAACCGCGCAGATTTGAATTGCGCCCATTTTACCCGGTAAACCTGCTTGCTCTCGCCGCCGTAACCCATCATCCAAAACCCGCTTTTTTCATAGAGAAAAGAGGAAAAATGTTCCGCATGCCAAAAGTCGTAATTTTCAGGAGAGCTTTCCAGAATAATGACAAAATGCCGCATCAGAGCATAGCCTTTCATCAAGCCGATCAGCTCTGTGGCGGCTCCTTTTCCCCTATATTGCGGAGGAATGCGGATCAATCCCAAATAGAAAACGCCGTGCCCGGCGTCCACCGTGAAATCCAGCATGACGCTGTCCTCCGCCAGACCCGCATCGCGCATCGTTTGGTTCCAGCGAAACAAACGGCGGTTTTCGGCCGGTATTTCCTCCAGACGATGCCATATCCCCCGTCGGGCAAACACGAGCCCCAGTTCATCCGTCAACCGTTCCATAAGTAAACTCCTTTCCGGCGTGCCATGTCCGAGATGAAGAAAATACGAAACGGATTATTCCGTAAACGCCCGCCGCAGCTGCGCCATCAGCAGATCGAACGGGGCGTCCGACTCCCCCGCCAGCCTCTCGCCGAGATGAATGAGCGTTGTACAGCGGGAATAAAAAATGACGCGGTACAGAAAATCGCCATCCACCGGGCGATCATAATGATCGAGCATTTGTTTGACAAACGGCACTCCGAGCCAAATGACGAAACCGTAGAAGTCCACAATCGGATCCGCAATGCCGATGTCCGTCCAGTCGATGACGGCTTCGATGTTCGCGCCCTGCTCATTTACGATCATATGCTCGCCCTTCAGGTCGGCGTGGCATAATACGGAAGGCCGATCGGCCGGTTCCGGCAGCCGGACGCATCCGTGAATGTAGCGTTTCATCCGTTCATTCGGCTCCAATGCTCTTGAGAGCCATTCCTTGTACTTCATCACCCGGTTCACCATGGACGCCGGACTGTCCAGCCGTATTTCCGGGACGGTCACATCAAAGTCCGGGGACGAGTAGGAATGCAGGGCCGACAAAAATTGCGCCGCGGTTTTTGCGATATACGGTAATTGTGCCGCGTCCGGCCTGCGCTTCTCCCCGGAGATGCCTTTGATCTTCCTTTGGCCGGTAAAAGGATACGGGAAGAGCTCGCAAGGTTGGCCGACATATACGAATTCGGGCACAAGGATCGGCAGCGTGCTGCGAATTTTCTCCAATATTATCCGTTCTATCCTTTGCCGGGCGGCAGTGTCCTCCGTGCGGGGGAACTTGAAAATGAAGCTGCCGTTCACGTCAAACGTGTCGTGATCTCCGCCTTCGGCTATGGGTGTGATGGCGGCATGACGCAGGTCGGGAAACATGGACGAAATTATTTTTCCCGCCGTTTCAACATCCATCCTGAAATGTTCCGTCAGTCATCGTTTTTATCTTCTCCTCCTCCCGTTAAATGTGCGGTGGACGCGAAAAGCTCCACTTCGAATGTCCCCCGATCGTAACGGACGGCCGTAATCGAGCATTCCGGGATGAGCCGGCTTTGAGCGGCTAAAAAACCGGGATACAGTTGTTCCAACCGCTGCTCCGGAAAAATGTTGATCAGGAAGTCCGTGATTAATCCGCCGTGCGTGACAGCTGCAATTGCGCAGTCCGGATCCTGCTCCGCGCATTCCCGTATAAACGATTCCAGCCGTTCGCCGGCTTTTCTGGCGGAATCGCCGACTGGAGGAATGTATTCGCGATCGCGGGTACAGCGATTCCACATGGCGACAAATTGCTCAAACGTTTGCCCGGGCAAATCCCCCCAGTTCGCCCGCTCCCGCAAGCGTGAATCTTCCGTCACGCCGTATCCGAGCTCCATGGCGATGAAGGCGGCGGTTTCCGCCGCTCTTCTTAGCGGGCTTGCGTATACGCTGGTTATTTTCTTTTGCCGGAAATGCCGGGCCGTGGCCCGTGCCTGTGCGGCGCCTTCCCCGGATAACGGAACGTCTCCTGTCCCTTGTTTTTTTAACCCGTGCCGTACGAGATAAAACATACCCATGAGAGAAAACCCCGTTCCTGAATATGTAATCAAATAATAGATTAGACGAATATCTAATTAAACAATAATCTAACAAAGAAGATTGGTCAATAGGTTGTATAGATTCCTAAAATCCGAACATTAAATCGGAATATGCCGCCTTTACGTTAATATATTTAAAATGAGAATCAACATATGAGGCTCTTTTTATTGAAAATCTAGCATAATGACGAACATTTCGAGTTGACAATGTTTGCGGTTCCGTGTATGATTATGAACGTATGAAATGTAACGTTTCATGATCACTGTTCGTATATCCCCGAAAATATGGTTCGGGGGTCTCTACAAGGAGCCGTAAATTCCTGGCTACGAACGGGCTGCGTCGCTGCACCCTTCGGAGCGGGAATTTTTTCATTTGCCGATTCCCGTTCCGTTTTTGACCGGAGTCCGTAGTAGCGGATCACAGCTCATGAATGGGGGAATCACAATGAACAAATACGATTTGATTGTCGTTGGAGCCGGTCCGGCCGGTATTTTTGCCTGCTATGAAATGACGTTGAAACGTCCCGAAGCGAAAGTGCTGCTCATTGATAAAGGGCACGATATCTATAAACGGAGCTGCCCGATTCTGGAGGAAAAGATCACATTGTGTCCGCCTCCGGCAGGGAAAAAACAATACGCGGGCTGTTTGCCGGCCTGCTCAATCACGAGCGGCTTCGGCGGCGCGGGAGCTTACAGCGACGGCAAATTCAACATAACGACCGAGTTCGGCGGCTGGATGACCGATTACATCGCTCCGTCCAAAGTGCTGGAGCTGATTCGTTACGTCGACAACATTAATTTAAAGCACGGGGCTACGCCGGCCATTACCGATCCGACGACCGAGGCCATTGCCGCCATCGAACAAAGAGGATACGCGGCAGGGCTGAAACTGCTGCGGGCGCAGGTCCGGCATTTGGGGACGGAGCAAAATTTGCAGATACTGAAATCCATCTTCGAATATTTGTCCGGCAAAGTCGACATGCTGTTCAAGACGGAAGTGGAAGATATTGTTACCGTCAAAAACGGAGACCGGCACATCGTCAAAGGCGTCGTGCTGAAAAGCGGTGAAACGTATGAGAGCGATTACGTCATGATCGCTCCGGGGAGGGACGGTTCCGCCTGGCTTACCGACATTCTCAAAAAACGCAGGCTGAAAATGTACAATAACCAGGTGGACGTCGGCGTGCGCGTGGAAACGTCCAACGTTGTTATGCGTGAGATTAACGAACATTTGTACGAAGGCAAGTTTATATTCAACACGTCGGTGGGCACGCGGGTCAGAACGTTTTGCAGCAACCCGTCCGGGCACGTCGTCGTCGAAAACCACAGCGGCGTCATGGCGGCGAACGGCCACTCGTTCAAAGACCCCGCCCTCGGTTCGAACAACACGAATTTTGCGCTGCTGGTGTCGCACAAATTTACCGAACCTTTCGACAAGCCGAACGAATATGCGAGAGAAATATGCAAGCGCGCCAACGATTTGTCCAACGGCGGAGTCATCGTGCAAAAGTACGGCGACATCAAGCGCGGAAGACGCTCGACGGCGGATCGGATCAAAGAAGGGTTTCTGGAGCCGACGTTAAAAGAAGCCGTTCCTGGCGATCTCGGGTTAGTGCTTCCGTACAATACGATGAAAAGCTTGATCGAAATGATCGAGGCGCTAGACAAAGTCACGCCCGGCATCGCTTCGGAGCACACGCTCTTCTACGGTGTGGAAGCGAAGTTTTATTCCGCCCGCCCGAAGCTGACGGAACAGTTTGAAACGGAAATCGCCGGGCTGTTCTGCGGCGGAGACGGAGCCGGAATCACACGGGGGCTCGCGCAAGCGGGGGCGGCCGGCGTTTGGATCGCCAGAAACGTGATGGAGCGGCTGTGAAACGTTGGAGAAAAACCGTTTCAGTGTGAAACCGTGATGATGCCGCAGTGACAGACAGGGGTCATTCCCATGAAACGGAACGGAATGGCCTCCTGTCGTTCCGAATCATCGTGGTCAAGACTTGTCCAAACTCCATCTGACCAAACGTTTGCACCGGAAAATGAAAGCGGTTTCGTATATTCGCCCGCGTTTCCCCGGCGGTTTGACGGAAGAAAGGAAGTGGATTTCATGTCCCTCGATCGGGATACCGTTCAACAACGGATTCAACATTTTCTGCAGCAGGATGCGCCGCAGCGCAAGGAACTGGAAACGGTCGTGTTGTGCGGTTCCCACGCGGAAGGACGCGCTGCGGAACACAGCGACATCGATCTTTGCTATATCGGCGAATTCCCCGCGTTCCAACGGGAAAGCCGCATTTTTTCGCAACAGGAATTTCAGCTGATGATCGCGCCCTGGTCATGGTATGAGGAAGTGGTCCGATCCTATGAAAGAAAAGGGAATATCGGGACGATTACGACGATGCTGGCTAAAGGAATATGCATCCGGGGAGACGGGCCGAAATGGAGGAAGCTGCACGATCTGGCCAAGCGTTATTATAAGGCCGGACCCGCTCCCGCATCAGCCGACGCCATCCGCCGTTTGCGCGTGCAAATCACGGGAGCCTGGAAAGATTACTGCGATAAAGAGGGGGAACCGTCCGAGAGAGCCTGGCTAGGCTTCCACATCGTTCAAACGTGCCTGCAGGCGCATTTTGCGATCAAAGGATGGTGGGCCGTCAAAACAAAGCATCAATTGGCCGAGCTGAGACGGAAGGATGCCGCTTTGGCGGCTCTGGTGGACAAATGCATCGCATCGTCCGGATCGGACCGGGAACTGCTGCGCAGCTTGTGCATGTATGTGCTTGAACCCGTTGGCGGATGGATGAACGAAAGCTGGAAATCCGGGACGTAGCGCTCTACATTTTATTGTTTTTTCCCGGCTCAATGTCGTTTATTATAAGTATAGGTAAACGCATACGATCTACAGTTGCCGGCGAGAACGGATTTGTCGACGATTATACCGGCATCCGTATTTCGAGCACCGGCCGGCGCTTTTATATCGAGCGGGCGACCGTATGGAATCGGATAGACGAAAGCGGACAATTCCGCGGTCAGGCCGCAGCTTACCGATTATCGCTATTTGGAAGGGAGACGAAAAACGATGGCTTTCATACAATGCGATTTTTTTTCCCGCGTTCTCGGGCTTTCCACCTCGATGAATGTCATCCTGCCGGAGTCGGGACAAAAGAACGTTCCGACGCTGTATTTGCTCCACGGGCTTTCAGACGATCATACGATTTGGATGAGAAGGACGTCAATCGAAAGATATGCGGCCGCCTACGAGCTTGCCGTCGTCATGCCCGCCGTCCACCGCAGCTTTTATACCGATATGGCGAACGGGTACCGTTACTGGACGTTCATCAGCGAAGAAGTGCCTCGTATCGCCCAATCGCTGTTCCCTTTGTCCACGCAGCGGGAGCATAATTTTGCCGCGGGTCTGTCGATGGGCGGCTACGGCGCGTTCAAATTGGCGCTCCGCTGTCCGGACAAATTCGCGGCAGGAGCGAGCCTCTCCGGCGCCTTGGACATCGTCGGCAGGCTGGATGAAGTGCCGGACGACTCTTTGAGACGGGAATTCAAGTTCATCTTTGGCGACGACGAAAACACGAGAGGCAGCGAGAACGATTTGTTTCATCTGGCCTCGAACCTGGTCCGGTCCGGGGGGCCGATACCCATGCTGTATCAATGCTGCGGAACGGAAGATTTTCTTTATGAAGGGAATCGAAGGTTTCTGGACCACTGCCGCTCCATCGGCTTGGACATTACATACGAAGAAGAGCCGGGCGAACACGAATGGGGTTATTGGGACAAGAAAATCCAGAGAGTGCTCGAGTGGCTCCCGATCAAACGATTGAACGACAATTAAAAGAGGAGGAGAATTCAAGATGCCGTTTCCAGCAATACCGCCTGAAAAATTGATAAAGCGTTTGCAGCACCCGCAAGGGAAGCTGCGGATGGTGCTCGATACCGATACGTATAATGAAATCGACGATCAGTTTGCCGTCGTCTACGCGTTGAAATCGCCGGAGCGTCTATCGGTCGAAGCGCTGTATGCGGCTCCGTTCCACAACGAATTATCGACGGGCCCGAAAGACGGGATGGAAAAAAGCTATCAGGAAATATTGCGAATCCTTGACAGACTCGATATCGCGCCGGACGGTTTCGTCTTTCGCGGTTCTCGCGAATATTTGCCGGGAGCGGACCAGCCGGTAAGAAGCGACGCCGCCGAAGATTTGGTAAACCGGGCGTTGGCGGCCTCCGAAGACGATCCGCTTTATGTCGTTGCGATCGGAGCGATTACGAACGTCGCTTCCGCCATATTGCTTGAGCCCAAAATTATCGAAAACATCGTAGTCGTATGGCTCGGCGGCAACGCTCTGCATTGGCCGCATACGAAAGAGTTCAATCTGCATCAGGATATTCATGCCGCAAGAATCGTTCTCGACAGCGGAGTTCCGCTCGTCCTCATTCCGTGCATGGGCGTCGCTTCCCATTTGCAGACGACATTGGCGGAAATGAACGAATTTGTCAAAGGGCGGGGCGCGATCGGAGATTATTTGTACGAAACGTTCCGAAACTGCAGCAAGGATCATTTCGCTTATTCCCGCGTCATATGGGACATTTCGACGATTGCGTATTTGATTCATCAGGAGTGGGTTCCGACCCAACTCGTGCACAGCCCGATTTTGACGGATCAGGTGACGTGGAGCTTCGATCCTTCACGGCACTGGATACGCTACGCACAGTTCATCCACCGGGATCCGGTGTTTAAGGATTTGTTCCTGAAATTATCGAAATAAGCGTTGAATTGAATACGGGGAGGAAACTTGGGATGACCAGATTGAAAGTGGGGCTTGTCGGTTTGGGCGAGGTGGCGCAAATTACCCATCTGCCTGTTTTGCAATCGCTAGCGGACAAGTACGAAATCGCCGCGCTGTGCGATATATCGCCGAATCTGCTGCAGGCTGTCGGGGAGAAATACGGGGTGAACAACCTGTATACCGACGCCTCCCGGCTGGCGGAACAGGCCGATTTGGATGCCGTGTTCGTGCTGAACAGCGACGAATATCATACGGATGCCGTTTTGGCCGCCGCCAAAAACAAGAAGCATGTGCTCGTGGAGAAACCTGTGTGCCTGACCATGGCCGAAGCCGAAGCGATTATCCGGGCGAGGGACGAGGCCGGCGTGAAGATGATGGTCGGCTACATGCGCCGTTACGCGCCCGCTTTCGTGCAGGCGGTGGAAGAAGTGAGGAAGCTGGACCGAATCAAATACGCGCGAATCCGCGACATTATCGGGGGGAACCATCTCTTTATCGAGCAGTCCAGCGTCGTCATGCGGTTCAGCGACATTCCGGAAGAAGCGATACGGGACCGGGCGGAGCGGGGAAGGCGGATGGTGCTGGAGGCGATCGGCGAAGTTCCTCGGGAGCTGAGCCAAGCTTACCGTCTGCTCTGCGGGCTGAGCAGCCACGATCTTTCCGCGATGAGGGAGATCATCGGTTTTCCGAAGCGGGTCGCCAGCGCGGCGCAATGGAACAACGGACTGTATATTGCGGCGATTTTCGAGTTCGACGGATTTTACGCGTCGTTCGAAACCGGAATCGACAATCTGCGGCGTTTTGACGCCCACATTGAAGTGTACGGCGACGACAAATCGGTAAAGGTGCAGTACAACACGCCCTATATCCGCCATCTGCCGACGACGCTTACGATCAACGAAACGAAAGGCGACGCTTACCATGAGACGGTCGTTCGCCCGACATTCAAAGATCCGTATACGCACGAGCTGGAAACGTTTTACGAGGTTGTAACGAAAGACATACAGCCGAAAACGAGCATCGAAGATTATATGGAAGATTTGAAATTGTTCAAAATGATCATTGACGCCATGAAAGCGGAATACGCGGCGTCGGCGAAGCAGCGCCAATAGACCGCCGGGACGGACATGCCCGAGAGACCGGGAGGGAAGGACGCATGCTGCAAACGGTCTGTATTCTATGCCGAAAGCAGTTCACGATAGATTCGAAGGATCCCCAGTACTATAAGTTAAAAAGCGGTCAATCCAAATCGTACGTCTGCACAACATGCGGATCGTCGATTAAAAAGGATGCCGTTTCGTCAACGGGAATCGATCCGGATCAGTTGGACGATAAAGACAAATTCATCCGTTAATCGTGAATGGATGAATGGGCTTGCGATGAAAAGGAATGGGCTTGCGGAAGGAATTTCCGTTGCGGGAGCGCGCAGAATGCTTTACCATGGATTGAAACGGGACAGAGAAGAACAAAGGACGATAAACGATGAAACGGCTAACGCGGCGGTTGGTATGCGGTACTCTGGCATGTCTGTTGTTCATACTGAATATTGCGCTGCTTGCTTCTTGCGCGGACAGCGGATC
>JAWLCZ010000062.1:0-19378 GCA_041686835.1 Paenibacillaceae bacterium
GGTCGAGGGCTTATCCTAAGAACTTTCCGAAGGAAAGTTTACATCGTAAGCATAAGCTAAAGCTTTACGAAGTAAAGCTGCTTCGAAAGCATAAGCTAAACTTTCCGAAGGAAAGTTCACACATCGGAAGCATAACCAGCATTTGCGGCTTGAATTGAACAAGCCACGATGGTATACTGCATATTGCGGCAAAGGATGTAACGCCTTGTTTCGCTGCTAGTTTTCAGGGTGCAATGCCCTTGTACATCATTATATTCCCCGATAGCTCAGTTGGTAGAGCACTCGGCTGTTAACCGAGTTGTCACAGGTTCGAGTCCTGTTCGGGGAGCCATTTAATCATGGAGAGATGTCCGAGTTGGTCGAAGGAGCACGATTGGAAATCGTGTAGGCGTCACAAGCGTCTCGAGGGTTCGAATCCCTCTCTCTCCGCCAGCGAATCAGGCTTGAATCGAGACCGTAAAGGGATGAGAGCCCGATTGGGGGTCGTCGGAGCGACGCTTCGATGGCGATTCACTCGCAGTCCCGTAACGAAGTGAACGGTATCATTCATTGCCGGTGGAGTCATAATAAATGTGGCCCGTTGGTCAAGGGGTTAAGACACCTCCCTTTCACGGAGGTAACAGGGGTTCGAATCCCCTACGGGTCACCACCACTCTTGAAAAGCAACATCAGTTATGATATAATTAGTAATTGTCCTGCCAATTATGGACGCTTAGCTCAGCTGGGAGAGCATCTGCCTTACAAGCAGAGGGTCGGCGGTTCGATCCCGTCAGCGTCCACCACTCAATTAACGACGCGGGGTGGAGCAGTCCGGTAGCTCGTCGGGCTCATAACCCGAAGGCCGCAGGTTCAAATCCTGCCCCCGCAACCAAATCAATTTTAACATTTTGAAGCGGGTTTGCTTCGCAAAGCATCGAGGAGCTGTGGTGTAGAGGCCTAACATGCCTGCCTGTCACGCAGGAGATCGCGGGTTCGAATCCCGTCAGCTCCGCCATTTGGCTCGGTAGCTCAGTCGGTAGAGCAGAGGACTGAAAATCCTCGTGTCGGCGGTTCGATTCCGTCCCGAGCCACCATTTTCGGACAATTGCCGCTGTAGCTCAATTGGTAGAGCAACTGACTTGTAATCAGTGGGTTGGGGGTTCAAGTCCTCTCGGCGGCACCACGATGGATGGTTGGATAACTGCATATTTTCGTGGAGGGTTAGCGAAGTGGCCAAACGCAGCAGACTGTAAATCTGTTCTCTTACGAGTTCGGTGGTTCGAATCCATCACCCTCCACCATTTGATGAAGGGGCATAGTTTAAAGGTAGAACAGCGGTCTCCAAAACCGTTAGTGTGGGTTCAATTCCTGCTGCCCCTGCCAAAAAAACTGTGCAGTGTGGCGGTCGTGGCGAAGTGGTTAACGCACCGGATTGTGGCTCCGGCATTCGTGGGTTCAAGTCCCATCGATCGCCCCATAATAAAGTTGGGGATTAGCCAAGCGGTAAGGCAACGGACTTTGACTCCGTCATGCCTAGGTTCGAATCCTAGATCCCCAGCCATACATGCGGACGTGGCTCAGTGGTAGAGCATCGCCTTGCCAAGGCGAGGGTCGCGGGTTCAAATCCCGTCGTCCGCTCCATCCTATTACCTCGGCGCCATAGCCAAGTGGTAAGGCAGAGCTCTGCAAAAGCTTTATCCCCAGTTCGAATCTGGGTGGCGCCTCCATCTTTTAAGCCGGGGTGGCGGAATCGGCAGACGCACAGGACTTAAAATCCTGCGGTTGGTGACAACCGTACCAGTTCAAGTCTGGTCCTCGGCACCATGTAATCGCAATATGTGCCCTTAGCTCAGCCGGATAGAGCGTTTGACTACGAATCAAAAGGTCGGGAGTTCGAATCTCTCAGGGCACGCCATGATTCAACTTCGCAATGCAGAGTGACATGAGACCGGATTCCGAACGATGGAGTTCGTCGAAGCATAAGCTGCTTTGACAGGATTGCATCGCCGTCAGTCAGACAACTGAATATGCCGGTGTGGCGGAATGGCAGACGCGACGGACTCAAAATCCGTTTCCCGCAAGGGAGTGGGGGTTCAAGTCCCTTCACCGGCACCATACATAAGAAATGAGCAGGTCCTTGGGATAAATGAATCCCGGGGACTTTTCGCATTTTTAAAAACGAATTTATTCGAGCGAAAAAAGGAATTGACATCGGAATATATTGTTGATATGATTTAAATCATAGCATTCCCATTGGAAATATAAGGGAATTGAAGACGACCGGTAAACCGGAGGCTTCCTACCCGCACTGAAACAGGTGCGGCGCGGGAGCCTTTTTGTTTTTCAATGCCAACGAATGGGGAGTGCAGGTGATAGGCGATTTGCAGAAAATGGACGACGACTTTTGAAGAACGGCTTTTATCGTAAAGCGGCTAAACGTCAGAGACGCCGTATGGACGCCGCATAGCCGGCCGTTATGCCGGGCGGCAGAGGAGAGAGGGGTAGTCATGAATCGAATGATCGCAAACCGAACGGTAAGAAAATTGTCCGCATGGATGCTGCCGATACTGCTAATCCTGATATGGCAGCTATTTTCACAGCTGCGGTTATTGTCGGAAAATATTTTGCCTTCCCCTCTGGAAGTGGGGCAAGCGGCGGTCCGCTTAATGGGGACAGGCGAGATTTTTCACCATATTGCCATTAGCGCTCAACGCGCCCTGATCGGATTTTTGATCGGCGGGACGATTGGGTTCATGCTCGGTCTGTTAAACGGAATATCCCGTGCTGCGGAACATCTGCTGGATACGACGGTTCAAATGTTGAGGAACATTCCTCATTTGGCGCTTATCCCGCTGGTGATTTTATGGTTCGGCATTCAGGAAGGAGCGAAAATATTCCTCGTCGCTCTCGGCGTGTTCTTTCCTATTTACGTCAATACGTACCACGGCATCCGTACGGTTGACAAAGGATTGATCGAGATGGCGAAAATATACGGGCTGCGAGGATGGTCCCTCTTTCGGGAGGTGATTTTGCCGGGCGCGATGTCGTCAATATTGGTCGGTATCCGCTTTTCGTTAGGCATCATGTGGATTTCACTCATTGTGGCGGAAACGATCGCCTCCGATTCCGGCATTGGTTACATGGCCATGAATGCCAGGGAGTTTATGAATATGGATGTCGTGGTGTTAAGCATTTTACTTTATGCTTTGTTAGGAAAACTGTCGGACGTCATCGCGAAGCTGCTGGAGAACAGACTGCTGCAGTGGCATCCGAGTTACCGCCAAAAGCAGTGGTAGGCCGGATAATCGGCAGGGAGGTTGTTTATTTATGCTCAATCACGATTATGGCGTGTATCTTCATATCAGGAAGCTGAAGAAAAGTTACGGTAATAAAGAAGTTCTGAAAGGTATTGAACTTGAACTGCATCCCGGTGAGTTTGTGGCGGTGGTCGGCAAAAGCGGGTGCGGCAAAAGCACCCTGCTCCGCCACATCGCCGGATTGGAACAGCCCGATGAAGGCGGCATAGAAATGAATCATGAGCCGTTGTCCGGGTTAAACCGGGCGGCCCGGTTGATGTTTCAGGACGGCAGGCTGCTTCCGTGGAAGCGGGTTGTCGACAATGTGGGGATCGGTTTGAAAGGAGACTGGAAAAAGACAGGTTATGAGGCGCTGGAGCAAGTCGGTTTGAGGGAGCGGGCGCACGATTGGCCGATTGTGCTGTCCGGGGGGCAAAAACAGCGGGTGGCGCTCGCAAGGGCGCTGATCACGAATCCGAAGCTGTTATTATTCGATGAGCCATTGGGGGCGCTGGATGCTTTGACGCGAATTGAAATGCAGATGTTGATCTCGGAAATCTGGCGGCAAAAACGGTTTACGTCCCTATTCGTAACCCATGACGTGGAAGAAGCGGTTGCGTTGGCCAACCGGGTCGTTCTCATTGAGGAAGGAGCCATTGTGATGGACTTGCCGATAGATCTTCCGTATCCGCGGGATCGCGGGAGCGGCAAGTTCGCCGCCCTTCAGGGCAAACTGTTGGACAGAATTATGGGCCAAAACCGCCTTGCGTTTCGGAAATTGCAGGCGCAATGATCGAAAGATTCGTAGAGGCGCGGGAGCACAATCCGAAAGAAGAAGGCCGTTAGCATAAGGAAGACCCGGCATTACTTTGGAAGACGAATCCAAACCGTTGTACCTTCGTCGCTTTCGATCCATACCGTGCCGCCATGGGCTTCGACCAATTTCTTAACGATGGTAAGGCCGATTCCGCTCCCGCCCGATTTGCGGTTTCGCGATTTATCCGAGCGGTAAAATCGTTCGAAAAGGTACGGCAAATCGGCCGGAGCAACCCCTGTTCCCGTATCTTTTACGGCGATGAGAACCGAATCGTGTTCGTCTGTTGCCCATATTTCAACATAACCGCCTTCCGGAGTATATTTCAGAGCGTTACTTAATACATTGACCATAATCTGTATGAACCGATCCCGATCCACGAGCAGTTGAATGGCGGATTCTGACTTCACATCGAGTCGGACATTTTTATTCATATATGCCGCCGTTACGATGTTTACACTTTGCTGAATCAGAGTTTTCAAATCTTCCGGTTTTCTCAGCACGTGAAAGTGAGGGGAGTCCATCACCGTTAATTGTTCCAAGTCGGCAACCAAGGAGATAAGACGCTCTGTTTCTTCATAGCACGCGCTCAGCCGCGCAGGCGTCGGTTCCCAAATGTGGTCCAGCATAGCCTGGATGTGGCTTTTCAAGGTTGCGAGCGGAGTTCTTAATTCATGAGCGATGTCCTGAGTCATCGTGACACGCAGGTTTTCTTGTTTCTGCAATTGTTCGGCAAGGTGATTCAAAGCTTTACCAAGCTCGGCGAGTTCATCGTTTCCTTTGGCATGGGTCCGAACGTCAAGCTTTCCTTGTGTCATTTGTTCCGCCGCTCGTTTCATTTCCACCAGAGGGGCCGAGAGTCGTTTGGCTACGAATATGCTGATCATAACGGTCAGAAGAACGGTCCCCAACAAGGTCCACACAATCGATTGAAGCAAGGCTTGTTCCAGATGAGAATACAGCCCCGGCAAATGAGGATTCGTTCCGTATTGGTCCTGGTACATTCTAAAATGATAATGGGTTTCCGCCATGAAGCTGATTCCTGCGATAAGCAAAATCCCGGAGGCCACTCCGATCAAAAGCATCGAAAGCCGGAAGCGCAGTCCACGTTTCATCGCGCACCTCCGGCAAACTTGTAACCTGTCCCGTATACCGTTTGAATGTATTTCGGATGTTTGGGATCGGGCTCGATCTTTTGCCGCAAATTTTTAATATGCTGATCGATGGCGCGAACATCCCCGTCGAAATCTAAACCCAACACTTTCTCCACCAGTTCTTCCCGGGTAAACTGCCGCTGCGGATGACGAGCCAGGACGAGCAGCAATTTGTATTCGCTGGGAGTTAAATTCACCGTCTCACCGTGACATAAAACTTCGCCGCACATCGCATCGATGACCAATTCATCGCCATGGAAGGAGATACGATCGGCCAACAAACGATGATCGTCGGTTCGGCGAAGAATGGCCCGTACCCGGGCCACCAATTCGCGTGGGTCGAAGGGCTTGATCATATAATCGTCAGCACCGATCGTCAGTCCGTAAATCCGATTGTCTTCCGTAGCTTTGGCGGTAAGCATAAGAATAGGAACGGATGAAATCTGACGTATCGTTTGACATACCCGTTCTCCGGGCATATCGGGCAGCATTAAATCCAGAATGACCAGATCGACGGCGGCATTTCGTATCATACGCAAAGCCTCTGTTCCCGTACCGGTTTCCAGCGTGCTAAAACCGTCTTTATGCAAATAAAACGACCACATCGCGAATCTTATCTTCGTCTTCTACCATCAAAATCGTCTTCATTGTGAATTCACCCCTACATCATCCATTTTATCGAAAAATTAAACATATGCCGCCGAACTATAAAGCCGAACTATAAAAATGATGATTTTAGGATTGCCGTCAAACGGAACCAGGACATCCTTGAAAGATGTCCTGGCCGGTTATCTAAAAAATTGCGAGGATGGCGTTGTTATCCAGTCGTTCTCTTGGAATGTGGCGTGATGCCGTTATTCAGGTTTGTTGCCCGCTTTCGGATCCGCTATAAAACTCGTTTTGTAATGGGTATACTTCAATTCCGTTACCATACCTGCCGATGCGTGATGCAGGTCGTGGCAGTGGAACATCCAGTTCCCCTCGTTATCCGCTCGAAAAGCGACGACGTATTCTTCTCCGGGCTTCAGATTCAATGTATCCTTCATTACCGGAGACCCTTCCAGAAGGTTGCCGTTTTTGCTTAATACTTGGAAGAAGTGTCCGTGGAGATGCATCGGGTGGTCGTCGGTTTTGGAATGGTTCACGAGCCGCACCTTGACGATGTCCCCTTTTTTAACGTTGATCGGTTCGGTTTCCGGGAACGTTTTTCCGTTGATCGTGTAGACGGTTTTACCGTTTTTCGTTTCCGTATTCAGGTTCATCGTATATTCCAACGTGTACTTCTGATTCAGCGCAAATGCGGAATGTCCCTTTTGACCATAACGGGTCATATCCACTGCAGCCAGTTTTTCCGATTCGTTCGGTTTGTCGGAACCCGCGGCGGCTCCTTCGTAAGCGATGATCGCTTTCATTCCTTTTACGGCTTCTTTATCGCCATGGTCTTCGATCAGCCATTCGCCGGGATTGTCGGCAACGAATTCAAGGTCGTACCGTTCTCCGGGAGCAATCGCAACCAAGCGGTTTTTCACGATAACGGGATTGTTCAGTGGCTGGCCGTCAACCGCCGTCACTTTAAACGCATGGCCGTGCAGGTGAATCTGATGCGGCAGGTAACCGGCGTTGATGAGACGGATACGCACTTTTTCCCCTTGTTTGACGGGAAGTTTGTCCGCCAGGGATCCGGATTTCCCGTTGATCGTAAACAAATCGTACATACTCATATCATGTTCCGGTTTCCCGGTATTATTCCCGCCGGTCATCGTCGTTTGGTTGTCGCGGTCCTTGTGCGATTGACCGTGATCTGTCTGACCGTGATTCGTCGCCTTATTGTCCGAATTTCCCATGCTCATTTTACTGTGATCCATGTTCGACATGTTCGTTCCGGTCATGCCGGAACTCATCCATTCATCGAGAACCAAGGTGTAGTCGCGATCGACATTGGAGCCCTCTTTCGGTTCCACGATAAATGCCCCGTATAACCCGCGATCCACCTGGTTTACGCTGTCTTGATGAGAGTGATACCAGTAGGTGCCGGGGACATCGGCCTTAAATTCATAAGTAAACGATTGTCCCGGCTGCACTGCGTTCTGGGTGACGCCCGGAATGCCATCCATCGCGTTCGGTACCGGAACACCGTGCCAATGAATGGTGATAGGTTCTGGAAGTTCGTTTTTCAGAGTGACTTTTATGAATTCCCCTTGTTTTACCCGAATTTCCGGACCGGGAACGGAATTGTTGAAGGTCCAAACCGGCAATATTTTGCCCGGCGCAACTTCCTGATTGCTTGCTTTGGCGGTGAGAGTGATGTTTTTGCCGGATAATACGGTAACTTTCCCCATATTTATATCGGTTTGCAGCTTATCGGTCATTCCGCCACTGTAACCGCCGGTATGTCCCATTTTCGAATGATCCATGCTCTCCATCGTACCGCTGCCGCCCGAATGGAAGCATCCGGTTAACAAGACGGCGATAGCACCTGCAGCAGCTGTACTTTTCAGTTTCCATCCGCTTATCAAAGGTCACCCCTCCAATCTGTTTGTTTCGGATAGTTTTCTCTATAACGATGATAGGGCAACAATGTGTAGAAGTTATGAGGAGGACATGGATGCAATATTCATGTTCGCTTACGGCAAGAAAACCGGCCTCCGATTGAAGGCCGGTTTTCCATATGCAAAACGATTTACTGCTGCCTTAACGCGTTAGTTTTCGCGGGTTCGGCCGCTTGCCCCGGTTCCTTCGATTTGGCCGGCACGACGAGCCGCTCTTTCGTCATCAAAAATACGCATAGCAGCGCCAAAACGGCCGGGATGACGGTCCATGCGAAGGTTTGGGCGATCGAGGACGACAGCGCTTCGGTTATTTTGTCCAAAATCTGCGGCGGTATGCCAGCCCGCGTTTCCGGCGAAAGCAGGGCGCGCGGATCGTTCAACAGGGCAGCCGGCGGCTGAAGCGCGGCTCCGTCACCGGCGTCCCGGAACGCTCCCGCCAATTTGTCCGCAAAGAGGTTGCGCTGGATAATACCGAATATCGTGATGCCGACGGTCATGCCGAGCGAACGCAGGAAGGCGATCGTCGATTGGGCCGAGCCGCGGCGCGTATCGTCGAAGTGGTGGATGGCCGCCATGCCGAGCACCGAGAAGGAAGCTCCGATACCGAGGCCGGTCACGATCATGAACATCGTAACCGCGAAACGGGACGTGTCGGTTGACAGCGTGGCCAGCATGATGATGCCCGCAACGAAAATGAGAGTGAATAGGGTCATGACGTTGCGATAGCTTAATTTTGTGGACAAGAAGCCTCCCAATTGGGCGGAAACCGTCGTTCCGAGCATCATCGGCAGCAGCAGCAGTCCGGAATTCGTAGCCGATCCGCCCTGCACCCCTTGAATGAAAATCGGGATGTACACGGTGGCGACGATGAACGCAGCCCCCGATAAGACGCCGATCAAGTTGCTTGCCGCGTACAGCCGTTTTTTGAACATATCAAACGAAATGATCGGTTCCGCGGCTTTCGTTTCTGCAAACAGAAACGCCGCGAAGAGAACGATGAAGCCGGAGAACAGGGAGAGAATGACTCCCGAATCCCATTCGTATTTATTACCGCCCAATTCGAGGGCAAACATAAGGCAGACGACGGCTCCGACTAATGTAATCGCGCCGGCCCAGTCAATCCTTTGCTTTGCGTGCCGCACCGATTCCCGATAGAAGAACGCAACGAATACGAAAGCGAGAACGCCGAGCGGGAGGTTGATGTAAAACACCCAGCGCCAATCGATATAATCGGTAAGGTAGGCGCCAAGCAGCGGACCGAAAATGCTGGACAATCCGAACACGGCGCCAAACAAGCCGCCCATTTTGCCCCGCTGCTCCGGCGGGAAGATATCAAACATAATGGTAAACGCAATCGGCACGAGAGCGCCGCCGCCAATCCCTTGGACAGCCCGGTAAATGCTCAGCTGCACGATGTTTTGCGCAGTGCCGCAAAGAATGGAACCGAGCAAAAAGGTGAGCAAACCGAAGATGAAAAATCGTTTCCGCCCGTACATATCGGACAGCTTGCCGAAGATCGGCATTCCGGCCATTTCGGCCACCATGTAGGCCGACGTGACCCAGACAAATTTGTCGAGGCCGCCCAGATCGGCGACAATCGAACCCATGGCGGTCGCCACGATCGTATTGTCCATCGCCGCGATCAGGATGCCGATTAAGAGCCCCGCGACAACGAACCCCATGTTGCTTTTTTGCACATTCATAATCTACCCAACTCCTGTACGTATATCCTGTTTATGATTTTAACCGCGTACTTCCGGCGCCACGATGGTCCGGGGAACGGTTTTGCGACTTGGTCTCGGGTGCGATTCTGCCTCGGTCCCGGGAACGATTAGAGACGGGGAAATCGAGCGCAGCTGCGGTAGCTGCGGTTGCATCGTCGCCGCGCTGCAGCGCAAACCATGGGATGCCCGTTGCTGCGGACGGGACGCCCGGTACGCGGGAAGGTGTCCGGCTTAAACTTGTCTGCTTGCAGTCACTTTCGCGCTTTTGTCCTGCTCAAAATGCTGCTTGTATTCGACGAGATCGATTTTGCAGCCGGGGCCGATCGTGACGTTCGTTCCGCGCACGACTTTCGCCCGGGTATTTTCCAGATGGATGTCGTCCCCTTCAACCGTTTCCGCCGTCAAACCGTCGAGTATGGGGAAAATGGCGCGGATAAAATTGCCGAACCGGCTGACCATACCCGATTTGCGTACCCGGATCGTTCCGCCGCCGATTTCCGCCGCCTCGCATGGCCCGTACAGCTCAATGTCGATCGTACCGGCATTCAGCAGACCGCCAATCCGAAAACCGCCTCTTGTATAAAAGGACTCCGCATCGCAATGGCTTTTGACGTTCAGAAAGCCGTGAATTTCGATGGATTCTCCGGCTGCATGTCCGTCTACATTGGTTTTGCCGTGAATTTTCATGGTGCCCGATTCGAAATGGCCGGCGATGCGGGCAACCCCGTGAATTTCCGCCATTTGCGCGGCTTTGATGCCTCCCTGAATATTCACTCTTCCGTGGCAGTGAAAATCGATACAGTCCAGATGACCGTTAATTTTTCCGACACCGTGAATGTTCACGGATTTGTACGCGCCGCCCTGACCGCCCATAATGCCGGAAATGTTCAAATCGCGTCTCGTTATTTGTTCCATGATCGTTCTCCTTCCCGCAATACGTTGCACTTGCGCATAGCTTCCACATTCGGCATGTTCGCTGCTCTTGCGAATGGCACTTCACGTGCAACATGTTCGTCACACTTGCATCAGGCTGCCTACGTTCGAGTCGTCCGTTTTTTGAAACCGGTTTGCGTATTCGACGTGCCCGATACTGCATCCCGGACCGATAACGACGTTCGTCCCGCGAATGGTTTTCGCCGAAGTGTGCTCCACATAAATGTCGTCGCCTTCGATCGTGTCGGCATCAAGCACGCCCTCGAAAAAATCGGACGGAAGGTAGAAAGCGCCGAGCCATCGTTTCAGTACGGAACCGGTGCCGCGGCGGATGTCGATTTTTTCCCCGCCGATTTCTTTAATCCGGCACTTGCTGTGAGTTTTCATTTCGACGAATCCGGCATTAAGCAGCCCCTCTATCGTGAAAACGCCTTTCATATGCAGGCTTTCGGCTTCGCAGTTTCCCTTGATCGCAAACAATCCTTCCAAATGGACGTCCTCGCCGGCCACGCTGCCCCGGATGCGGGTTTCGCCTCTGGATTTGATTTCTTTCGTTTTGACATTGCCGTCGATATCCATCATTCCGTTGATTTTCGCTTCTCCGGTTTCCAGATTGCCTTTCATTCGGACCTCGCCGACGACGTGGCACGATGTGCTTTTCATATTGCCGGTAATGACCGCCGTTCCGGTGCTTTTAAAAGCGAGGCAGTCGAGATCGCTGTCGATTTTCGCTTCGCCTACAATTTTCACGTTCCTGAATACTCCTCCGGACGAACTTCCGTTGCCGGTGATGGTCAAATCGCAGCGGATGTCGCTCTCCATAAAGCATCCCTCCGTTCAGTTCAATTTCGATTTCAATTGTTTTATACAACCGGCCACATCGACACGGACGACGATTTTGACTCCGTTATCGAAGTGGATTTCGCCGGGATTCGAGACCAATAGGCAGGAGGAGACGCCCATTTTGCGGATGATGATCAGTTCACAATGTTTTCCATCGAATTTGTCGTAATGGTCCTCGAGCGTCCGTACCAGCATTTTTCCTTCGTCCAGGCTCAGTTCTCCGCTTTTCAGCAATGTTTCGAGCAAATAGACGCACAGAATCGACGGAAAAGGAAAGACCGTCTTGTCTCCCGCCTGTTGGAGATAGAAGTTCAACGCCGTATCCGAAACAATGTTACGTTTTATTAACTGATCTTTCGGCAAAGCGATTTTCGGTATCGGGGAAGGTGCGCCGGACGGTTCGTCCGAAGACGAAAACATGCCGGCCAATTCGTCCAGCGACAAGTCATCCTTCAAGTCCTTGATTTTGTTGATCCGGTCCAATATTTGCTGCTTGCGGAAAAAGGTCTCCTGCCCGGTGAACGTCGATTTGCGGATAAACCAATCTTCGGGAATCAAGTTTTTTCGTTTCCACCGGTACAGCTGCCCGTATGAAATTCCGGTCAGTTCGAGAAGCTCTTTTTTGGAGATCAGTTCCTGTTCCATCTGACGGCACCTCCTTTCGGCAATATAACATAACAATGTTACGTTTGTAAAGAGGCTGAAAAATATTTGCAGCTTCCAGGCTTTGGTTCAGTTCAAATGAAAATCGGTCCGGTTCACGAAGGGAAACCGCACGAAATGAGCCGGCCGATACGAAAAAAGGTTATCCGGTCCGGCTACTCACGGCTTCCTCCGTTCACTCGAAGCACGAATCCTTGCGTTCCGTCTATGCGGATCCTATCGCCGTTTTTGATGATTTGAGTGGCGTTATCGATTCCGACGACCGCCGGAATGCCGTATTCCCGCGCCACAACCGCTCCGTGTGTCATCATCCCTCCGACTTCCATGACCAGACCTTTGGCGGAATGGAACAACGGGGTCCATCCGGGGTCCGTAAACGGCGCTACGAGAATTTCTCCCGGTTGCAGGTCGGCCTCTTCAGGCCGCAGCACGATTCTCGCCACCCCTTCGGCAACGCCTGCGGATACCGGAGTGCCGATGAAAGCCCCTTCCGGAGCTCCGGTATGTTTGCGTTTGCCGGTGATGATTTCCCCTTCGCTTGTCATCAATCGGGGCGGAGTCAATTTCCGATTCCGTTCATGCTCCTTCTTGCGCCGTTCGATCAAGCCGGCGGCGTTGAATGAGTGACTTCCTTCCAGCAGCGAGGCGATTTCCTCCAGCGACAAATAATAAATATCGTCCGGATGCCGGAGTATGCCCCGATCGGCCAGCGCACGCCCTTCCTCGAGTATCGCTTCCCGGTATAAGGCGAGATGACGTACCATGATATATTTCGGAAGCTCGCGGATTCCCATGACGTCGCGGTAAACGCGGATAAGTCTCGCCACCCATTTCGCTTTGACGGCTCCGAAGCGGGTCGCTTTCAGGCGGGCGACGATGTTCTCGGCGGCTTCTTCCGCTTCCTTCAAACCTTGGGCGAATTTGATCCGGTGCTCGCCGTTCGGCACGCTGCGAATATGGCTTAAGAGAGAGGGGATGAGGGTAGAGGGGTCTTCTCGCCATCTCGGTCTGGTGATGTCAATTTCCCCCGGGCAGCGCATGCCGAACAGCCGCATGAATTCGTCCCAGGCGTTCAGAAACAAGGTTCCACCCTCGGTGCGTTTCATTCTTTGGCGGAACGTCCCGTCATAACCCGTCTCCAAATGTTTGAGCACTTCGGCATGTTTTCTCGCTATATCCGCCAAATCGCCGATCATGAGCCCCATTTCGCTCGTTACGTTGCCGGGCAGCGATTTATTTAACAGATGAATTCCTTCCGAATTTCCAAGCCATTTTTCAGTCAACAGGCGAATGATTTGAAAAGCGGCAATGCCGGTAAGCGGAGAGGGCAGGACATTTCGCATAAGAGTGAGGATCAGCGTTCCGGCATTTTCCTGGATGCGACGTATTCGCGAGGCGCCGGACGCGCCGGCCAAATACGCTGCGGAGTCCGCAACGTAATTGTTCATGAAGGCGTTCACCGATTCGATCTTCCGTGAAGTGTCGGCAAACAGGAGGTTGCGCAGCACCTTGCCTATAATGGGACGGGCGAAACGGATCATGCGCTTTTTAACCGCCGGGCCGGTCTTGGCAGGGTCAAGAATCTCGCCGCGTTTCAAAACTTCCGCAACGCCGCTCGCGATCATTTCGTCCATGCCGCTTAATGCCCGGGTTACGACAGTTCGCGCAGGCTTGATACGCAGAAGATACGTCAAATCGATATACAATCTACCGCCGGCCACATGCGCAATCGTGCTTTCCGACCGGACGGACGGCTTCCCGAAAGGAAACATGGTCCTCAATACGGACAATGCGAGAGGGGGCATCGCGTCGGTCATCATTTGTTGATGCCCGAACGAAAACAATACGTGCAGGGAATCGTCTTCGATTGGAGGAACGGGATACAGCGACGTGATCGGGCGGCTTTGGACCACGTAAAATTTCCCGTCGGCCAGACACCATTCGATGTCTTGCTCCGATCCGTAATAGGTTTCGATGCGCCGACCCAGTCGAGCCAATTCGATGATTTGGGAATCGGTGAGAGCCTGCTTTTCCTGAAGCTCTTCCGGCAAATCTCTGGTGACGGTTCCGCCTTCCGGCAGCGCATATATCGCTATTTTTTTACGGGATACTTGTTTTTTTACGATCGCACCGGGACGCACCTGATACAAATCGGCCGAGACGAGACCCGAAACGAGAGCTTCCCCGAGGCCGTATCCGGCGTCAATGGAGATCGTTTTGCGGTGGCCGCTGATCGGATCGGCCGTAAACATAATGCCGGATACTTCGGGAAATACCATTTCCTGCACAACGACGGACAAGTAAACCGACCGGTGTCCGAAGCCGTTTTTGATACGGTAGACGATGGCCCGATCCGTGAAAAGAGACGCCCAGCAGTCGCGGATGGCGCGAAGAAGCGGGTCCCAGCCTTTTACATTCAAAAAAGTTTCCTGTTGGCCGGCAAAAGACGCCGTCGGCAAATCTTCCGCCGTTGCGCTGGACCGGACCGCAAAAGCTCTATGCTCCCCGCTCCGCATCCATGCATGCCGAATCTCTTCTTGGATGCCATCCGGAATGGGGACGGATTGAAGATGCTCGCGAATCTGTTTTCCCAAATCGCGAATGGCGCCCAGATCGTCCGCGTCGACGTCTGCAAGCCGTCCGTAAAAATAGTCCATCTCGGAACTTGCCGCCGTAAAGGCGACATAGGCTGATGTGGTCACGCAGAAGCCCGGAGGAACGGGGAATCCCGCCCGGGTCATTTCGCCGAGATTCGCGCCTTTGCCTCCGACAAGAGGCAGATGGCTTTTATCGATTTCCTCGAAACGCATTACATACCGGTTCATCGTTCTTTCCTCCCTGTAACGTTCCCGGGTTTCGGCTCAACGATGCCGTCCAGGAACATATCGAACAACGCATCCATCACTTCGCCTATCGTGAATCCATGCTTGGAAGCAAAATCGGGTCTGACAAACGACTGGACGCATTCCAAAAAAATGACCGTGGCCAACCGGGGATCGATCGGGCGAACCACTCCGGCCGTCCGGGCTTTGCGGAGCAATTGCTCCAGGGCCATCACCTGTTTCGCGCGGAACTGTTCCACCCGCTGCCAAAGATGGGGGATATATTTCTGCACGTCCTCCAAAAATAACGGGTTGAGACGGGTAACTTCGCCGCGGATTGCCGCCAACGTCTCGCGGAGAATATCAAGCGGATTTCCCTTTTTGGAGCCGGCTTCGGCAATCTTCGCCGCCACCTGGCTCATCACCTCCTCCAGAACCGCTTCGGCGATCTCCTCCTTGCCTGTAAAATACTGGTAAAATGTTTTCTTGCTCATCCCGAGGCGGGACGACAAGTCGTTTAGCGTTACGGTGCGATATCCTTTTAAGTTAAACAATTCGTTTGCCTTCTGTACTATGCGTGCGCGAACGGTATCGTCCATCGCCACACCTCCTGTATAAGCAGAGGATCGGATACCATGGAAACCATTATAGTATCTCCTGGTTTCCAGGATATGCGTTTTTGCATGATTTTGTCAACGGTTGATCGAGCGATAAAAACGAACTTTCGGCTGTTTCCATACGGAGCCCACACGCCGCATTCCTCTCCGGCGTATGTTATACCAAGATTTTGGAGGTGAACGATCGATGAAAAATCCGCGTCCCGGCCTATTCGGAGAGTTGGAACGTCGGTTACGGAATGATGACCTGCTTTCGTTCAGGACGGTTTTTTCCGGGCGGAATGATGTCAAGGTGGAAGATCACGGGGATACGCTCAAAATCATCGTAAGCGTCCCCGGCTATCGTCCCGGAAAATTCAAATGGTCGGTTCGTGTTGTCGGCCGAACCTTTTCCCTGAAAGGACGGCTGCAGGAAGAACAGTCCGTCCAAAGCGACAGCGGCCATGTTTACAGCGAACGGAAAGTGGAACAGCTGGAGCAAAACGTGCTGCTTCCCTGCAATGTAAAGGAACGTCCCTTGTCGGTACGGGTTGAAGACGAGGCGATAATACTCGTTTATCGCAAGCAGCGGGAGGCGTCGCACGGCAGTTGGCGCGAATTGGATATATAAACCGCCGATATGAAGGGAGGACGAAATTCCATGAAGCGAAAACGTACCAAGCGAACTCGAAATCGCAACGCGGCCTACAAACATCCCGGCAATCTTTTCGTTCCGATCGTGGAGAAAGCGAAGCACAGTGTGATTACGATCAGGGCGAAGGAGGACGGCGGAAGCCAGCCGTTTCACGAATACCTGTATTCTTTGCTGTTTCCGGACGAGGAACGGGATACTGCGCCCGCCAGAAGCGTCGGCAGCGGATTTATCATTCATCCGGACGGGTATATTTTAACGAGCGAGCATGTGATTCACGATACAAGCGATATTAAAGTCAAGCTTTACAACGGAGAACAATTTACCGCCAGACCCGTATGGGCGGACGAGAAGAGAGACATCGGCATCATTAAAATATCCGCGCGCCGTACGCTTCGCCCGCTTCCAATCGGATCGTCGGAGAAAAGCAAGGTAGGCGAACTCGTCATTTCCATCGGCAATCCGTTAGGGTTGGAGCATACGATAACAACGGGCGTCATCAGCGCCAAAAACCGGCAAGTCCGCATTTCGAACAAGATTTATGAGGACGTAATCCAGACGGATTGCGCGATCAATCCCGGAAATAGCGGAGGCCCTTTAATCAATCTGAACGGGAAAGTCATCGGCATGAACGCATTTATCGTAAAAGACAACCAGGGGCTCGGTTTCGCCATCGGCATCGACAGCATCAAGGGCGTTATCGGCAAATTTTTGCCGTAACCATGAACCTGAAGCTTTCACCGCGGATGCCGTACATATCCCTCGCCGGGCCGGGCCCGTTATCCCGCATCGTAGCGAAACAAGCGGACATTGCAACGGCCGGCGTATTCGCCGGCCGTTGCCTATAACGTTCCAATGCTTCCGCAGGATTCCTGCTCCTGCCAAGCCATCGGAATCCGTTTCGAAGCTTGAATTCGTATCCTCGAAGGGTTTCGATACAGCTTTTTTTACTTTTTTCCTCCGAACCAGGCTTTAAACAGCCCGATTTTTCCTCTCCCTCCGCATGCGCTGCATGAAATTATCCCGTCTCCATTGCACGTTTCGCATTTCTTGCTGCCGATTCTTAGTCCGCTGCCGCTGCAATCGGTGCATCGCAGAATTCCGGAACCGGTACACGTTTTACATTTCATGCCCATCCCTCCACGAAAAGTTTGGGGAAATTCACTTGTTTGTAAATAAAATATGACGATGCGATTTTGGTTTGAACGAAGTTGATCCATATTATTTTTGCATGAACGAACCTGCTATTTATAACTTTTGCCTTTTGTCAATATGCACGGTACCCCATGGCCGACAGCGCCCGGAAGCGACATCTTTTCCATGTAGCGGATGCCTCTTGCGCACTGCCGTTTGCATACCGCGCACGTATCCGACGTAACGATTTTCATATTGTACTGATTGCGATCGGCCGTCGAAAGCTGTTTTGTCTTCACTTGGCTCACGAATATTCGTCCCCTTTCCCGCCGAATCCAAACGATCCTAGCAGCATCATATGAAAAAGCGACGTAATCGTGCGGGCTGAAATCAGCCGTATCCGAACAATATGTTGATGCCGGGTATAGCGCCTCATTTACCGCACAATCGGTTTAAAATGGCTTAAGGCGAGTAGCGGCCAAATGTAGCGGTAACTGTGATAATGAATGTAAAAGCTGCCGGGCAGACCGCCGCCCACCGGATAGTTTGCCGTCCAATCGCCGCCGCTTCCGGCCGCAAGCAAATATCGTATCCCCCGTTCAATAGCGGGAGTGGACTGCCGGAACACGGCGATTAAAGCGTCAACCGCCCAGGCGGTGTGCGTAATAGTGCTCGCCTGAAGCGGAGCATAGGCTTTGGCGATGTCGCTTCGGCACGATTCCCCCCATCCGCCGTCCGGGTTTTGAATCGACAGGAGCCATCTGACCGCCTTGACGATCGACGGATCGTCCGGCGATACGCCGACCGCAACCATGCCGGTAAGCGCCGCCCACGTACCGTAGATGTAGCAAATGCCCCAGCGCCCGTACCAGGAGCCGTCCGCTTCCTGATGGCGGACAAGCCATTTCACGCCGCGCCGAATATGGGCGTGGTGAAGATGAAGCCCGGCCCCGTTGCCGAGAAACTCCAACGTTCTGCCCGTCAAATCGGCGGTGGAAGGTTCGATTAAGGCATCTTTCGCATTTTCGACGGGGATGCGGGTGAGCAAATGCTTGTCGGTGTTTTTTTCAAAAGCCGCCCATCCGCCGTCGTCATTTTGCATGGAAAGCACCCAGCGGATTCCCCGCTGCCAAGCGCTTGCATAGGCCGCGTCCGTTTTCGCCAGCTGGCGTATCGCCCGTAAAGCGGCAGTCGTATCGTCAACGTCGGGATGGATCGTATTGGTGTCGGAAAATCCCCATCCGCCGGGGGGCGTATTCGGATTATGCACGCTCCAGTCTCCGTATTTACGGTGCTGGCGGGCCAGCAAATATTGTCCGGCTTTACGGATCGCCGGGCTTGCGGGGGACATGCCCGCTTCCTGCAGAGCGTGGCTGATGAGCGCCGTATCCCATACCTCCGAAGGTGAATTCTGCAGGTGGATGGCGCCGCCGGCATTGCAGATCATCGATTTCAAGCCGTTAACGGCGTTGGCGATGACGGGATGGCGAACCGGGTATCCGAGCGCCGCCAGGGCGAAAATCATGAGAATCGTGGCGCTGGCATAGCTGTATAACGTGCCGTCCGGTTCGATGCGTTCCAGCATGTATTGTTCCGCGCGCCGCAAAGCGAGAGAGCGGATATGCTGCGGCAGGAAAAGAAGCTTTTTTATCCCGCTCCCGATCGCTTCCAGAAGGAAGCGGTATTGCGGATTATCGGCATCGGGATGCGGAAGCCGGATATCGTACGGGTGGCGGACGAACAAGTCCGACAAATCGGGCGTTCGTTCCGTCCGGATGACAAATTTGCGGTCGGCCAGGATCAAGAGCGGTGTCATGTATATTCTCGCGTAGCTGGAAAAATCGTAGAAGCTGACAGGGAAATGCGAAGGAAGCAAAATCGTTTCCAGCGGGATGCTGAAATGGTTGCGCCACGCATATTGCCCCGTTGCCGCGAGCATCGCCTTGGTCAGCATGCGGGTCCGGGAAAGCCCTCCGCGGGACAGAATAAACCGCCTCGCCGCCGCCATGCGTTCATCGTCTTTGTCGAAATAACCGGAAAACAAAAGCGCGTAATACGCTTCCACCGTAGCCGACAAATCGCCCTCCGCCTGGTCGCGGTACAGCTTCCAGGCGCCGCTGTCTTCCTGCATTCCGGCGATGCGCCCGGCCAATCCGCGAATGATGCTCTCTTCGTTGAAGTTAAACGTTCGCAGCATAATAATCATGTACGCGTCGGTC
>JAWLCZ010000063.1:0-19286 GCA_041686835.1 Paenibacillaceae bacterium
GGGGTTTTGCGCTGTTTATTTTTTATTTCCGGTATGAATATAGAACAACGAAGGAGAATAAAATAAATCCAATAAAATGGAAGCGCATACAATGAATAGGCAGCTTTCCGTGAAAGGAAGTGATGGCTCAGAATTGACCTGGCTCATGAACAAAGCGAACCGTCCGATTCGTTATCATGAAATAAATCAGTGGAGGTTAGAACATGAGAAAAAGGTTGTCGTTGCTGATTTTCGTATTCATTCTGGTCGCGACCACCGCCTTATCCGGTTGCGAAGGCTCAAGCGAACCGGCATCCTCAGACATAGGAAACGCAGATAATGGCAACAAAGACACCGTGACCGAAAACAAGGAGAACAAATCTGATACGGACAACCAGGCGACCACAGCGGACGAAGAACCGCAGTTCAACCAAGCGAAGCTGTTCCGCCTGACAGGAGGCTGGCCGAAACCGCCGTTGTATCAGGGCAACCCTTTTGGAGCCGGCGGCGTAGGATCCGCATGGGCGTTTGTCTTTGAGGGACTGTTCCAGTTCGTCCGTTCCACGGATAAAATTTACAACCGGTTGGCCGAGTCCATAGAGCACAACGGAGCCGAGACCACCGTCAGAATCAGGCCGAACGTGAAATGGCAGGACGGTCAACCGTTCACCAGCAAAGACGTGTGGGCGTACTATACGTTAAACAACGGCGCTGAAGTGGTCAAATACCTGGAAAGCATCGAAACGCCGGACGATTCGACCGTTTTGTTCAAATGGAGGCAGCCCGCGCCTTTCGAAGAAATGAAAAATCTGTTTCTCGCCCAGGATTGGCAGGCGACCATCGCCTACCATCTATATAAACCGTATGTAGACAAGGCGGACGAACTGCTGAAAAAGGCGAAAAAGATTACCGATCCGAACAAAGAAGGGCCTTTCGGGCTCGACATCAATGAAAACCTGCGCAAACAGTTCGATTTGAACTGGCAGGCGTTTACGAAAGCGGGACCGAAAATGCCTGTCGGCACCGGTCCGTTCATCCTGAAGACGGTCACGGCATCCGATATGATTCTGGAGAAAAACCCCAACTACTGGAATGCCCAAAATATCAAGTTTGAGAAAGTCGCAATCAAAAACCCCGGTCCGGATCCGGCGGCCGGATATGCGTTGTTAAGATCGGGCAAGGTCGATATTTTCGACGGTACGCCGCCGAAAGACATTCTGGATTCGATCCTGGGAGCCAATCGGGACCTCGTTCATTACAAAATGTTCGACCCGGCGACGATCGGCATGGTTTTCAACCTGGATCACAAATATTTTGATAATCCGAAATTCCGCCAGGCGGTCGTTTATGCGCTCGATCGCGCGAAAATCCGCGAAGTGGGCAACTATTTCGGACAGGAAGCGGACGTTTCGATGACCGGCATGCCGCAGTCGGAATTGGACAAATGGGTCAGTCCCGAACTGAGGGAAAAAATGACGAAGTTTACGTACAATCCGAATAAAGCGGAAGAGCTTCTGACCGAGCTGGGTTGGACGAAAGGCTCCGACGGCATTTGGAAAGATCCGGACGGAAAAACGCCGAACTTTATTATCGGCGTCAACGGCGGATGGCTTCCGGCGGTGAACTCCGGTCAAGTCGCGGCCGAACAGCTGACCAAATTCGGACTGCCGACGAAGCTGATGGCTGTCGATGGAAGCGTCTACTATAACAACTCCACGAAGGACAAAGGCGCTTACGATATGTCCGTCGACTGGGTGGACGTCTCCTGGGGCTTCATGTTCCCCTGGAACTCGATGCGCAACTTCTACTGGTGGGGACTCGGCAATATGGCGCATCTTCCGAGACATAAGGACGGTCCGGACAAAGGCCGGTTGAATCTGCAGCTGAAGGGACCCGACGGTCAGGACTTTGACGTTGACAAACTGTTGAGGAACATTCCGTACATGCAGAATACGGAAGAGCGGAAAGACGCCATCTCCAAACTGGCATGGGCGTCGAACGAAATGGCGTTTGGCGTCGGCTTCTTCCAGAACGTAACGGGCATGTGGGGCAACGCGAAGACGGTGAAAGGCTGGCCGATGGAAGATCAAAAAGACAAGGTGAACAGAGCTTATCCGGTTCCGACCGATCCGAACGATATCGAGATGGTAGCGGAGACGAACCTCGGTTTTGCCGGCTTGAACATTATAGCCGAAGGCCGCATCGCTCCGAGATGATGGGCCGCTTTTTCCGGGCTCCGCGGCTATCCGTGGAGCCCGTCATCCCACTCTATACGTTTGGACAGGAGGGACGACAATGACGCTTAAATTGGTGTTGAAACGCATTGGAGTTGCTGTACTGACCATCGCGCTGGCCGTCATATTGACCTTCGTCCTGCTCCGTTTGACTCCGGGCAGTGCGATCGATGCGTGGGCAAGAGATTACGCAACGCAAAACAACCTTACGTTGGAAGAAGCGTACCGGCGCATCGCCGCGATGATCAATTACAACCCGAACGAGCCGATTTACCAGCAGTTTTTCCGCTATGTCAACGGACTGCTGCATGGAAATTTGGGCGTATCGATGATTTATCAGCAAATTACCGTGAACTCGATCATTGCCAGCGCGCTTCCCTGGACGCTGTTCGTCACGAGCGTATCGCTGCTTGTCAGCTTTCTGGTCGGCATGTTTTTGGGCGTACGGATGGCATGGAAGAGAAACTCCGTGCTCGAACCGGCGACATCGTTTTATGCCGTTATCACTTCGGCGGTTCCCGATTTTATATTCGCCATCATTCTGCTCGTTGTTTTCTCGTACAGTTTGAACTGGTTCCCGATTAACGGCGCCTACGATCCGTTAGTCACGCCCGGCTTTCATTTCGATTTTATCAAGAGCGTGCTCTATCACGCCGTTCTGCCTATCTCCACATATGTTTTAACGTCGATCGGGGGATGGGCGCTCATGATGAAAGGCAGCGCTGTCAGTATATTAGGCGAGGATTACATTACCGCCGCAAAGGCGAGAGGGGTTTCCGAATCGCTCATCATGAGCCGCTATGTCAGAAAAAACGCGATCCTCCCTCTCATTACGGGATTGGCGATTTCGCTCGGGGGGATGCTCGGCGGGTCGGCGTTAATCGAGAATATTTTCCAATACCCGGGAATGGGATATTACTTGGGAGAATCGGTTCGGCAAAGAGACTATACTACGATGCAGGGCATTTTACTGTTCCTCAGCATTACAATGGTGCTCGCCAATCTGATTGCGGACCTGATTTACGCGAAGCTGGATCCGCGAATTAAGTTGGAGGAGTGATGAAGAAATGCGTGCGGCGCTGGATTTTTTCAGAATCATTTGCCGGAATAAAAGATCCCTGCTCGGCTTGATCATTCTTGTGATGTTCCTGTTCATGGCGGCGGTCGGACCGCTTTTGTTCAAACTGGATATGACCGTCAGCTTTGAAGGCCGTTATCAGCCTCCGTCCTGGGAGCATTGGCTCGGTACCGATTTCGGCGGACGGGATACGTTCATTCAGCTGGTTTACGGATCACAGGAAGTTTTGACGGTCGCGTTTCTGACCGCGGTCATTACGATGCTCGTCGGCGCGGTGCTCGGCTTGGTATCCGGTCTGATCGGCGGCAGACTGGACCGGAGCATTATGCTGGTTACCAATTTGTTTTTGACGATTCCGAACTTTCCGATTCTCATCATTTTGGCTGCATTGTTCACGATCCAGAATCCGTTTTCGTTTGCTCTCGTATTAAGCGCCTGGAGCTGGCCGGGGCTGACGCGCACCGTCCGCTCGCAGATCATTTCGCTGAAAGAAAGAGATTTCATCGTCATTTGCCGCGTGATGGGGTTGAGCCATTTTCATATTATATTCAAGGAGCTGCTGCCGAACATTACGTCTTATTTGTCGATCAACTTCATCATGATTATGCGCGGAGCGATTACGGCCAGCGTGGGCATCATGCTGCTCGGGCTCGCGCCCTATTCCCCGACGAACTGGGGGCAGATGCTCAATCTGGCCATTTCGCAAACAGGCGGAATCTTCAATCCTTTGGGATATATTTATTTGGCGTCTCCCATCGTTTGCCTCGCTTTGTTCCAGCTCGGCTGCATCTTTTTTGCAAACGGCATCGACGAAGCGTTGAATCCGCGATTGAGACAATAGGGAGGAGGAGAACGTTTGAACGAACAACATTTACTCGAAATCCGCGATTTGACCATTGAATTTGCCCTCAGGAGCGGAGTGATCCGCGCTGTTGACCGTGTTTCCCTCGACATCCCGAAAGGCAGGGTGACGGCGCTTGTCGGCGAAAGCGGCAGCGGCAAATCGACGCTGGCGTCGGCCATATTGAACATTGTTTCGTCACCGGGAATCATTAAAGGCGGAAGCATTGCGTTCAACGGCAGCGATATTCTGAAATATAAGGCCAACCAAATGCAAAAATACCGCTGGACCGATGTGTCCATGGTGTTTCAAGCCGCGCAGAACACTTTGAATCCCGTCATGCGGATCGGCGAACAGATGACGGAAACGGTGCTGTCCCATAAAAAAATGTCCAGGGAAGAGATTGTGAAAAAAGCTTCCCGGCTGCTCGATTATGTGCGGCTGGAACCGGATCGGGTGTTGAAAGCTTACCCGCACGAGTTGAGCGGCGGAATGAAGCAGCGGGTCATGATCGCCTTCAGCCTGCTGCTCGATCCGCAGCTCGTCATTTTTGACGAACCGACGACCGCCCTGGATGTCATCACACAGGACTACATTTTCGACATTTTGCAAAAAATCAACCGGGAAATGGGCATTACGATGCTGCTCTTGTCGCATGATATCGCCGTCGTGGCCCGCGTGGCGGATCGCGTCGGCGTCATGTACGCCGGAAAGCTGGTCGAAATCGGGGATACGTTTGAGATTTTCGAAAATCCGAAGCATCCGTACACGGCCGGGCTCATTAAAGCGGCGCCTTCCCTGCTCGACGACATCGGAAAAACGAAATCGATCGCGGGCTCCCCTCCGAACCTGTTGAAATTGCCTACGGGGTGCGCGTTTCATCCGAGATGCGAATCGGCGAAAGACATTTGCCGCAAGGTTGCTCCGGACTTGATTGCCGTAGGGGACGGACATACGGCCGCCTGCCATCTGCACGACCCGTTCCGGAAAGGGGAGAAACCGGCGTGAGCAGCTTACTCGAATTACGAAACGTCAGCATGATATTTGAGCAAAAATCCGGCATGTTCGGCCAAGCGAGAACGATACCCGCTTTGACGGATGTCAATCTTGAAATCCATCCGGGAGAAATTATCGCGCTTGTCGGCGAAAGCGGCTGCGGAAAGACGACGTTGGGCAAAGTCATTACAGGACTGTACAAGGCGACGTCGGGAGAACTTCTTTTTTACGGAAAAAACATATGGAGTCTGTCCAAAGCGGGTTTCGGGGAATACCGCCACAGCGTGCAGCTCGTGCAGCAGGATTCGTATGCGGCGCTCAATCCGATGCGGACGATATTTCAATCGCTGTCCGCGCCGATATTGGAAAATAAGCTGGTGAAAAACCGGAAAGAAGCGCTCGATAAAGTATCGCAGCTTCTGGAAATTGTCGAGCTTTCTCCCCCCGAGCAATTTTTGGAGAAATACCCGCATCAGTTGAGCGGAGGACAAAGACAGCGCGTATTGATGGCGAGAGCGATTTCGCTCAATCCGAAACTGATTGTGGCCGATGAACCGGTTTCGATGGTTGACGTTTCGCTGCGCCTGTCCATTCTGAACCTGATGGCATCGTTAAACCGGAAGCTGGGCATCGCCTTCATATATATTACGCACGATTTGGCGACAGCCCGATATATCGCCCAAAACGGCCGGCTCGCGGTCATGTATTTGGGAAAAATCGTCGAGCAGGGCAACATGGCGGAGGTGCTGTCCAATCCGCGCCATCCTTATTTGCAGGCATTGCTCACCGCCGTGCCTATCCCGAATCCGAGAATCGCGAAAGCGAAGCGGGAGCTGCCTTTAAAAAGTCTGGAAATGCCCAGTTTGCTCAATCCGCCGACGGGCTGCGCTTTTCATCCGCGCTGCCTTTATGCGAGCCGGAAATGCGAGGAAGAAGCGCCGCCGCTTGCTCCATGCGGAAACAGAGTCATTGCATGCCACCATGAAGAGCGGGTGCCGGTATGGAAACTAGCTTCCGCAAAGTAGTGTTCAAATTTTCGCTCTTTCTGCTCCTGCTTGGCGTATCGCTGTTATTTGTCGTTGACCCGGCATCCGCCCAGTTTGTCGTTGTCGTGCTGTCGCTCGGTATCAATGCCGTATTGTGCGCTGCAATTCTTTTCTTGACGTGGGTGGAGAAAAACAACAGGGAATCCGATTGAACCGGAGGTTAGCCGATGAAGGAAAACGACGCTCCTGCACCGGAAAAACGGGAAGTTCACGAAGCCCGGGATCATTTTATCACCGATGCGATGGCTTCAAGGGGCAGGACACGGATGAATCCGCGGAGGCGGTTGTTCCGCACTGCTGCCGTTCTGCTGTTCGCCGCGTTAGTAGGCTTGATTATGGCGCCTCTCTTATTTGCGGCACTGCTTTGGCTTGCGGCGTTTTTTCAATAATGCGACTCCATCGTACAGACGCCTTTCCGGGAACGTGCGGGCTGTCCCATAAGTCCAATGTGTCGTTAAAGAAGAGTCGAGGATCACCCCGGCTTTCCGGGCTCGTATCGGGTTCCGGTTGCTGTTGACTTTGGATGTCCTCCACCCGATACGAGTCCCTTTGCTCGGATAGCTCGACATAATCGAAACAAAATGAAAATGGGCCAGCCGCAAAATGGAAACAGAGGTCGCCCGAAGCAGCTGCATTGCCGCTTATGGGACGGCCTCTGTTTCCGCTTGGAACCGCGTCATTTTTTCAGCGTATCGCAGAGCAAATCGACAATGTGCACCGCCTGCATTTGCCGGGACAGCCCGTGCCGCTCGATGCCGAGCTTCATTTGCAGCAAACAGCCGGGATTGCTGGTGACCAGAACATGGCAGTCCGTTCGCTTCACGTGATCCATCTTATGATCGAGGATTTGCGTCGACATTTCCGGCTGAACGAGGTTGTAGATGCCGGCGGAGCCGCAGCATCGGTCCGACTGCTCCAGCTCGACGAAACTTGCCCCTTCAACCCTACTCATCAATTTGCGGGGAGCGGCGCCGGACTTCATGACATTGCGCAAATGGCACGAATCCTGGTACGTTATTTTCAATGGACCGCTTGTTGTGCGGGAAGCGGAAAAGTCCGGCATGTTTCCCCGTTCGACGATGAGTTGGCTTACGTCCTTCACCTTGGCGGCGAATGCCGCCGCAGCTTCCGCGAATTCCGCATCGCCGTGCAGCAGGTGATCGTACTCAATCAGGAGAGCTCCGCACCCGCCGGCGTTGGAAACGATATAGTCCACCTGCGCGTCTTGAAACGCCCGTACGTTCTTTTTCGCAAGCGCTCTGGCCTGTTCCATTTCTCCGCTGTGCGCGTGCAGCGCGCCGCAGCACGTTTGCGTATCGGGAATGACGACTTCGAATCCGGATTCGGAGAGCAGCTTCACCGTATTTACATTCGTACCGGTGAAAAGCACATCCATGATGCAGCCGCGAAACATCCCGACCCGGGCGATTTTCGCTCCTTTGGCCGGATAAACCGATGCCCCCAATTGTTTAATGACGCCTTTGGACGAAGCGTCCGGCAAGATCGCCTCCATCTGCCGCATGTGCTCCGGGAACCATTTCAAGAGGCCGGTCATGCACACAAGCGAGCGCAGTCCGGTGCGCTGGTACAATGCAATCAGCCCTCCAAGCAGGCGCATCCGCTTCGGATGCGGAAACAGATGGCGGAAGGTCAGCCTGCGCAGCAGTTTTACCCACAGCCGGCGCTCCGTATGCGTTTCGATCGCCTCTCTGGCTTGTTCCAGCAGTTGACCGTATTTTACGTCGGATGGGCATACCGGCTCGCAGGCGCGGCAGCCGAGGCACAAGTCGAGCTGCGCTTTGAAGGATTCGTCCGGATCCATCAGTCCGTCGGCAACGGCTTTCATTAAAGCGATTCTCCCGCGCGGGGAAGCCGCTTCCAGTCCCGTTTCGTTAAACGTGGGGCATGCGGGCTGGCAGAAGCCGCAGCGCATGCAGTTCGTCAGCTCGTCGTAGTTCAGCGATAATTTCAAATGTTCCGCCAGAGGATTGCGCTTATCGGACGCCAACGATTTTGCGGTTACGCTCACTGTTCAATCACCACCCTGCGGCGCGTCTCTTTCGGGAAAATTTTACCCGGATTCATAATGTTGTTCGGATCGAACGCCCGCTTGATCCCTTTCATTACTTCCAGCCCGGCCGCACCGACTTTCCATTCCAGGTACGGCGCTTTCACCATGCCGACCCCGTGTTCGCCGGTAATCGTTCCTCCGAGACGAATCGCCGCTTCGAAGATTTCTTCGAACGCCTGTTCGACCCGGTGAATTTCCTCGCGGTCGCGCGCATCGGTCGTGCATGTCGGATGAAGGTTGCCGTCGCCGGCATGACCGAACGTGCATATTTGCACATTATACTTTCGGGCGATTTTATTGATTTCGACGACCATGTCGGCGATTTTCGAACGGGGGACGGTCGCGTCTTCGAGTATCGTCGTCGGACGGATTCTCGCCAGCGTCGACAAGGCGCTCCGTCTCGCTTTCATGAGCTTTTCCGCCTCTTCCGCGTTGGCGGCAAGCTTTACATCCGCAGCCTGCTCTTCTTCACAAATGCGGATAATTTGCGCGATATCTTTCTCAATGACGGACTCGTCCGCGCCGTCCTGCTCGATGAGCAGTATCGCTTCCATATCGAGCGGCAGCCCGATTTTGTTGAATTCCTCGACGACGCGAATCGTCGGATTGTCAAGAAACTCCAGAGTGGAAGGAATGATCCGGCTGCCGACGATTTTGGAGACGGTGCGCGCGGCGGCGTAAATGTCCTTGAACATGGCCAGCATCGTTTTTCTGTATTTCGGCGCGGGCAGCAGTTTTACCGTCGCTTCCGTAACGATGGCGAGCGTCCCTTCGGAGCCAATCAAAAGCTTCGTCAAATCGTAGCCGGCCACGTCTTTGTACAGCTTCCCGCCGGTCCGGATAATTTCTCCGGACGGCAGGACGGCTTCCAGCCCGATGACGTAATCTTTCGTCGTGCCGTATTTGAGTCCCCGTAAACCCCCGGCGCATTCCATAATGTTTCCTCCGAGCGTCGAGACGACCATGCTGCCCGGATCGGGCGGGTAGAACAAACCGAGCTTTTCCACCTCCTGATGAAACGTCTTCGTGTTCAATCCGGGCTGGAACGTTGCGGTCAAATTGTCGGTATCGATTTCAATCAGCCTGTTCATCCGGTTCATGACCAGCACGATGCCGCCGTGAACGGGAACGGTGCCGGCGGACAAGTTGCTTCCCGCCCCTCGCCCGACAATGGGAATGCGGTGTTCGTTGGCGATTTTTAACACGGCCGCGACTTCGTCACGGTCTGCGGGATATACGACAGCGTCGGGCATCGCTTGGTACATCGGCGTCGCGTCGTAGGAATGGGTGACGAGCGCCTCGGGGTCGTCTTTGAAATAAGCGCTTCCAACAATGCCGATCAGCTGCTGCCGCACATGGTTTTCCAGCATATCGTCCCTCCATGGTGAAAAGGTATCCTCATTGATCAGGTTATCAGATCACTGCCATTTTATCATAACTTATAATTCGCGCACTGTATAGATGATGCCGTATCCTGTTCATAACCCGGGTGGATAAGCATATACATGTACAGATCGGAACCGGACAGGAAAAACGAAAGCGAGAACCGGCTTGCATTTCGCGGCCGATCTCTGGCCAGGAGAGGGAGGAAACGATGAGAACGGCTTCGTTGTTCGCTTGTTTGCTGCTTTTATTATCCGCCGGTGCGCTGGCACCGGCCGCGGGCCATGCAGCGCCCCAGCCCGTCTCCACACAAGCGGAGGGCGCCGCGTTAATCGATGTGTCATCGGGAAGAATCCTCTACAGCCACCAGGGCGATAAACGGATGCGCATCGCCAGTTTGACGAAAATTATGACCGCGATCGTCGCCATCGAACACGGAAAGCTGTCGGAACGGGTAAAAGTGAACAAAAACGCTTACGGCAAAGAAGGGTCGTCCATCTATTTGAAGCTTGGCGAAGAAATGAGCCTTCATCATATGCTGTACGGCCTTATGCTGCGCTCCGGCAACGATGCGGCGACGGCGATCGCCGAACATGTCGGAGGATCGCTGGAAGGGTTTGTTTACCTGATGAACGAGAAGGCGCAGCAGCTCGGTTTGGAGAACACCCATTTCATGAATCCGCACGGTCTGGACGAGGAAGGTCATTATTCGACGGCCAACGATTTGGCGAAGCTGACGGCATACGCCCTGAAAAATCCGGTGTTCAGGGAAATCGTCAAGACGAAAGTGAAGACGGTGCCGAATCCGAACGAACCGTGGGATTACAAATGGTACAACAAAAATAAAATGCTCAGCCTTTACGAAGGCGCGGACGGCGTGAAGACGGGTTACACGAAGCTGGCGAACCGCTGCCTCGTTTCCTCGGCCACGCGAAACGGGCAGCAACTGGCTGCAGTGACGTTGAACGACCGTACCGATTGGGCCGACCACAGCCGGCTGCTCGATTACGGCTTCATGTATTATCCGCTTACGGATGTCGTCGTCAAAGGAGAGCGGGTGGACGGCTACAATCTGGCAGCGGGAGCATCGTTCCGCTATCCTTTGGCGGAGGAAGAGCGGCTGCAAATCAGCAAACGGGTAAAGGCCGTCGACAGAAAGTCGATCGACTACCGGTTCGGCGAAAGGGCGAGGATGGACATCTATCTGGGCGAAAACCGAATCTCTACGATTCCGCTGTACGAAAGTGCGCCCACGGTCCCGAACGAGACGGAAAAGACCGCGTTATTGCGCATGCTGCAGACCGGCGTTTCCTTTCCGGCGTCGTACAGGCACATTTTATCGAGAGTGATTCAAGGGCTGTTCACGTTACGGTGAAGCGCCGCAGAACGAATTTTTTGCGAGGTGTCGATTCGATGGTCAATATGATATGGCTGTTTTTCATCGTTATCGGATTTGCCGTTGCCGCCGCGAATGGGAACATCGATGCGGTGACGGAAGCGGTTTTCGAAGGAGCGAAAACGGGGGTGACGGTTTGCTTCGGGCTCGTCAGCATTGTCGTTTTCTGGCTGGGCATGATGAGAATCGCCGAGGACGCCGGTCTGCTTAAGCAAATCGCCCGCTTGCTCCGGCCAGTCGTCCGTTATTTGTTTCCGAGCGTTCCGAAAGATCATCCGGCGATCGGATATATTATGTCGAATATGAGCGCCAACATTCTGGGCCTCGGCAATGCGGCGACGCCGATGGGCATCAAGGCGATGCAGGAGCTGCAAAAATTAAACCCGCGCAAGGATACGGCGAGCCCGGCCATGTGCACGCTGCTGGCGCTGAACACTTCCAGCGTTACGCTCATTCCGACGACCCTCATCGCCGTCCGCATGAATTTCAACTCCGCCAATCCGGCGGAAATTGTCGGCACGACGCTGGTCGCGACGTGCATTGCCACGACGGCCGCCATCATCGCCGATTCCTGGTACAGAAACAGGCAGCGCGAGTGACGCTAGAACCGGCCGCCGCCGGCTCGAAAGGGGGATTCCGGTGTATTCCATCGTATCGACGATATCGGCGTGGGCTATTCCGGTCATTATCGTATTTATTCCGTTATATGCTTTTTATAAAAAAATTCCCGTTTACGAATCGTTTGTGGACGGCGCAAAGGACGGATTCGACACGGCGATCCGCATCATTCCGCATCTGGTGGGGATGATGGTGGCGATTAGCGTATTTCGCGCTTCGGGTGCGCTCGATTTGCTGGTCGGCGTCTTCCGGCCGCTGTTCGACCGGATCGGCGTGCCAAGCGAGGTGCTTCCTCTGGCGGTGCTGCGCCCGATTACCGGGGCGGGCTCGCTCGCGTTTACGGCCGATTTGATCAAAGAGTTCGGTCCGGATTCGATGATCGGCAGAATCGCCTCCACAATCCAGGGGAGCACGGACACGACCTTGTATGTGCTGACCGTATACTTCGGCGCCGTCGGCATTCGAAAGTCGAGGTATGCGCTTAAGGTCGGGCTCATATCCGATTTGGTCGGATTCGTCGCCGCCATTGCCGTATGTTTCCTTATTTTTGCCTGAACGTCCGGCATGCCGTTCTCATATACTGTAGCCAGTCGACTTCTTAGTGAGGTGAACCGCATGCCGTATACGGGAATCGTTATTCATCACTCCGCCTGCCCCTCCATCAACGGTAAAGGTTTCGATTTTTTTGTCGCCAAAGACGGCACGATTATCCCCTCCGAAGCGCAGACCGATCCGGACTATATCCACGTATGTCTGGAAGGCGATTATTCGGCGCTCCGCACTCCGCTTATTCCGCAACAAATCGAGCAGCTGTTTGTGTTGAAAAAGCTGCTTCAACGGCTGCTGCTCACCTTCGAATTGAACGCCGACGACTTGTACCCCCACACGATGACTTGTCCGGGAGAACGATTCCCGTGGTCCGAGCTTGTGATTTCCACCAAGGATCGCTATCATTAGGTTTGAGGTGAAAGCGATCATGGAAAGATTGCAGAAGGTGCTCGCGCAAGCCGGAATCGCCTCGCGGCGCAAGTGCGAAGAGGTGATTTTGGCGGGCAGGGTGGAAGTCAACGACGAGAAAGTGACGGCTCTCGGATTCAAGGTCGATCCGCTCAAGGACACGATCAAAGTGGACGGACGCCGCATTTCTTTGGAACATAAAATCTATTTGCTGTTCAACAAGCCGAAAGGGGTTATTACGAGCGTTCACGATCCGGAAGGCCGCAAGGTCGTCACGGATTTTTTGAAAGGGGTGCGGGAGCGGGTATATCCGATCGGCCGATTGGATTATGATACGGAAGGCCTGCTTCTGCTGACCAACGACGGGGAATTCGCCAATCTGCTTACTCATCCGCGGCACCACGTGCCCAAAACTTATCACGCGACCGTAAAAGGAGTGCCCCACGACACCGTTCTGGACAAGCTCAGGAACGGGGTGATGCTGGAAGACGGGATGACCGCTCCGGCGGAAGTTGAATACTACGACGTCGACCCGGACAAAAATGAATCCGTCATTACGATCACCATTTATGAAGGAAGGAACCGGCAGGTGCGCAGAATGTTCGAAGCAATCAACCATCCGGTGCAGAAGCTGAAACGGGTGCAGTTCGGGCCGATCACGCTCGCGGGCTTACCGCGCGGAAAGTACCGCCGTCTCCATCCCGATGAAGTCAATGCGCTGAAGCAAGCGGCTTTACAGTCACATAAAGTTCATAATCGGCCATAAAGAAGCGGCGAAAAATTCGCTATAATGTGTAGTGATCAATTTCACAAGCTACGGTCGCCAGTTCTCGGAGTAATGAGGCCAGTTTGAAGGGATCGGCTATGGGAAAACATAGAAAATGGGTGCAAATCTTGATATTGTCGGCCGTCGTCATCGTCGGATGCGTAACGATTGGCGGCAGCCTGTTATCGCAAAAAAACGGGTTTCCGAAAGTGGGGGATACCGTTCCCGATTTCGCTTTGCGGGACTTGGACGGAAAAGTGCGCCAAGTGTCGGACTACCGGGGGAAGGCGGTCATGATCAATTTCTGGGGTACGTTTTGTCCGCCGTGCAAGGAAGAAATGCCAGCCATTCAACGGCAGTATGAGAAGTGGAACGGAAGCGGGCTGGAAGTGCTCGCCGTCAACCTGGACGAACCGTACGTAACCGTAAAAAGCTTTGTCAGCCGGATCGGAGTGACGTTTCCGGTTTTGTTTGATGAGAACAAAACGATAGCCCGGCAATTTGGAGTCACATCGTACCCGACCACCTTTTTCGTCGACGGAAACGGAAAGATCAAAGACATCTTTGTCGGAGGCATGAAGGAGAGCGACATCGAAGCCCGATTGGCCGGCATTTTGCCTGAGCGCAGGTAAATGCGTCCCGCGTTGTCCGCGTTTTGCGGTGCGTGAATGTTACCATTTGAAAAGGGAAGGGGATCTTGAGCGCTTGATTCAAAATACAAAATGCGAGTGTGGACACCAGAATCATGTGGGCACCGTTCTTTGCGAGTCGTGCGGCAAGCCTCTCTACGACGATGACGGCACCGCCCCTCTGGAGATGAGGTACGACGGTGTGGCACGGCGTTCCCAGAAAGCGAACCCGACCTGGATCGATAAGATATGGAATTTTTTCTCTTCCGTGAAAGTGGCCGTATATTTGATCATCATTACGCTGTGCGGCGCGGCGCTCGGCACGATTTATCCGCAGGAAAACACGTTTCTCAACATCGACCCGGAAACATATTACCGCGAGACGTACGGCTTATCCGGGTTCATTTATTACAAGCTCGGCCTGTCGCATACGTATGAATCGTGGTGGTTCATCGGGCTGCTCGTCATGATCGGCACATCGCTTGTCGTCTGCAGCCTCGATCGCGTCCTGCCGCTGTACCGGGCTTTGAGCAAACAGCAAATCCGCAAACATTTGAATTTTCTCGAGCGGCAAAAAGTGACCTATTCCGGACCGATAGCGGCGCCGGAGCCTGCCCGGGCCCCGGATGCGCAGGAATGGGTGGAGCGGATGGCGTCCCACCTGCGGAAAAAACGCTACCGGGTTTACACGGACGGCACGGCGCTTTTGGCGGAGAAAAACCGATTCAGCCGCTGGGGACCGTATATCAACCATATCGGACTGATCATATTCCTGCTCGCGGTCGTCCTGCGCAGCCTTCCCGGGTGGCACATGGACAAGCATATCGGTTTTCCCGAAGGGGAAATCAAGCCTATTCCCGATACGCCTTATTATTTGAAAAACGAAAAGTTCACCGTCGAATTTTACAAGCCGGAAGAAATGAGCGAGCAGTTCAGGAAAAAAAACGAGACGGTGCCCAAATTGTTCGAGACGAAAGCGGTGCTTTACGAATGCACGGCGAACTGCGGCGAACCCGGAAAAGAGCCCGTGTTGAAAGAGGCGGCCCGGCATGACATTCTTGTCAATCATCCGCTCGAATATAAAGGGCTGATGGCCTATCAGTTCGACTATGAAATGAAGCCGGTGCTACTGTCCGTCAAAGCGATGCTGAAGAACAAATTAACCGGAAAGGCTTACGGCCCGTTTCTCATCAAGATGCGCAATCCGCAGACCGTTTACGAGGCCGGCCCGTACCGGCTGCAGCTGAAAGACTACTATCCCGATTTTGATATCAATGAACAGGGGCAGCCGGTTACGAAATCATCGGAACCGAACGCTCCCGCCTTCATTTTCCTGATTACCGGCCCCGATTTGCCGCAACAGGGGGAAACTTACATGTATTTCCCGCGGCAAATCGACAAGCAGCGTTTCCGTCAGGACGATATCAACGGCGCGACCGGCAGCCGGTTTGACATCACCGTCGGTTCAATGAACGATGTCGAAGTATCGAACTATATCAGCTATCTCAATATACGCGTAGACCGCGCGCTGCCCTTTATATGGACCGGCGCGGCGATATCGATGCTCGGGCTCATTCTGGGCTTTTACTGGCAACACAGGCGCATATGGCTGCGCATCGACGGCGACCGGCTGACGCTGGGCGCGCATACGAATAAAAACTGGTTCGGCTTGAGAAGAGAAGTGGCCGCGGCATTGGAGAAAATGGGCATGAAGGTTGACCCGAAATCGCTGGAAAAGAGGTGAGAAAGCAGTGAATATTGCGGAATGGAGCGGAAAATTCTTTTTAATTGCCTTTATTCTTTATACGGCTTCCTTTTTAGGTTTCGTCCTTTCGTTAACCGGGAGAAAATGGAGCAACCGCGACCCGCAGGAGCATACGCGGCGCTGGAGCCGGATGGCCTTCTTCCTGTCGACGGCCGGACTTGCGGGTCATCTCCTGTTCTTTTTCAGCCGATGGTATATCGCGGGGCATATCCCGACCAGCAACATGTTCGAGTTCATGACGTTTCTCGGCATGATGATTATGGCAGCCTTCTCCGTCGTCTATTTGATTTACCGCACGCCGATATTGGGGGCTTTCGCGATGCCCGTCGGCATCGTCATCCTGGCCTATGCGGCCGTGTTCCCGCGGGAAGTGCAGCCGCTTATCCCGGCGCTGAAAAGCTATTGGCTGTACATCCATGTCACTACGGCGGCGACGGGCGAGGCGTTTTTCGCGGTCGGTTTTGCCGCGGGACTCATGTATTTGCTGCGGACCGTCGATTTCGGCGCGAAAACGAAACAGGCGCGGAAACAACAGAGAGGCGTCGAATTTTCGCTTCTCGTCATTTTAATCATCATCGGCTTTATCGGTTCGATTTTCGCCTTCAGAAGCATCGGATACGAAGCGCAGTTTTCGCGGCAGGTCGTGACGATAGACGAGAACGGCAAGGAACAGGTCGCTACACAAACGGTCGACTACGTTTTGCCCCCGCTGATCAAGCCGTACAACAGCGAAACGGTTCAAATGCAGCCTTTTCTCGGTTTGACCGCTCCGCTTGCTGAAGCGCCATCGTGGATGAACGGGGTGAACGCGGGAAGAAAATTGAACACGGTCGTTTGGTCGATTATAGCCGGATTGGTTTTGTACGGGGTGCTGCGGCTTGCGCTGCGCAAACCGCTCGGCGCCGCGATAAGCCCGATCATGGAAGGCATCGATCCCGAAGATTTGGACGAAATCAATTATCGCGCCATCGCGATCGGATTTCCGATCTTTACGCTCGGAGCGCTCATTTTTGCGATGATTTGGGCGGCGGAAGCGTGGGGAAGATTCTGGGGATGGGATCCGAAAGAAGTATGGGCGCTCATCACTTGGCTGTTTTACAGCGCCTTTCTTCATCTGCGCTTGTCCCGCGGTTGGCAGGGAAGCCGCTCCGCATGGCTGTCCGTCATCGGTTTCATCGTCGTCATGTTTACTTTAATCGGAGTCAATCTGGTCATTGCCGGCCTGCACTCGTATGCCGGCGTATAGGACGACTGCGCGCGCATGAAGCGGATGCGCATTCTTTTATAAAGAATGAAGAACATTACGAGTGAAAGGAGTGTTATATATGGAGAACGCGAAAAGCCGTATTCTCGTCGTCGACGACGAAGAAAGAATCCGCCGGCTGCTGCGCATGTACTTGGAAAAAGAAGGATACGAAATCGAGGAGGCCGAAGACGGCGAAACCGCGCTGCACAAAGCGACGGAAGCCGATTTCGATTTGATCCTGCTCGATCTGATGCTGCCGGGAATCGACGGCATTGAAGTATGTGAAAGGCTGCGCCAGGTGAAGTCGACGCCGGTCATTATGCTGACGGCCAAAGGCGAAGAGGTGAACCGCGTCCAGGGCTTTGAAGCCGGCGCGGACGATTACGTCGTCAAGCCGTTCAGCCCGCGGGAGGTCATTTACCGCGTCAAAGCGATATTGCGCCGTTCGTCGGCGACCGCATATTTGTCCAAAGACGCAAGCTCGAGCAACAACATCGTATTTCCGCATCTCGTTATCGAGCACGACGCGCACCGGGTGACGGCCGGAGGCCAGGAAGTGAGCTTGACGCCGAAGGAATACGAACTGCTGCATTATTTGGCCGTTTCGCCGGACAAAGTGTTTTCGCGGGAAGAACTGCTCAAGGATGTATGGAATTACGAATTTTTCGGCGATTTGCGCACGGTCGACACTCACGTTAAACGGCTTCGCGAGAAACTGAATAAAGTGTCTCCGGAAGCGGCGGCCATGATTACGACCGTTTGGGGCGTCGGCTATAAGCTAGAGGTGCCGAGATAAGTGGCCATTTGGAAAAGTGTGGTCGGCAAGCTGTGGATGACGATCATCGGCTTGGTCGCGGTCGTGCTTCTCATCCTCGGCGTGTTCATCCTGCAATTTATCGACGCCTATTTCGCCCATTCCAAAGATCAGAGTCAAAGCCTGGAGAAGCTCGCCATACAAGTTTCCTACAAACTGTATGAGCATATCCGCGATCCGCAATATTTGAAAGTGACCGGCGATGTGCTCGGCGCGCAGCAGATTGGCCTCGCGCTCGTGCAAACCGACTTTAGCGAATCGGCGCCGGCATCGATAGAGGGTACGGCAACGTTCCGGGCTTCCGATCTGTTCAGTCGGGCCGAATTGAAAAAGGTGTTTGACGGGAACACGATGTACAAGCAGGAGCGGGACTATGTCGCCGTCGCTGTTCCGCTCGCCGACAAAGCAAAGAACGAAATCGTCGGTGCGACGGTCATTTATCAGCCTGTCAAATCGTTGGAAGCGACCCGGACCGATGTGAAAAAGCTGTTCGTCTACGCCGGTGTCATCGGATTTTTGCTGACCACGTTTTTCGCGTTTTTCCTTTTGACCAAAATCACGCAGCCGCTCCGGCAAATGAAAAAGGCGGCAGATATGATTACGATGGGGGAATACGGGACACGGGTACCGATCCGCTCCTCCGACGAAATCGGCGAACTCGCGAATACGTTCAATCATATGGCGGAAAAATTGGACAAAACGATTCGCGATTTGCACCACGAAAAAGAACATTTGTCGAGCGTGCTGAGAAGCATGGGCGATGCGGTCATAACGTTCGATGCCGACGGCCGGGTCATTCTGGCCAATCCGCAGGGGGTTAAAATCATCCGGGAGTGGACCGGAATTGCCTGGACCGATCAGGATGCCGATACCCAATCCACCCCTTCTGCCGACGGTAAACATATTCCCGATCCGCTGCAGAACCTGTTCCATTCGGTAGCGACGGAGATGAAGGAAACTACCGCGAAGCTGCATGTGCATAACGGAGTGTGGTCCGTCGTCATGGCGCCGTTATACGCGAGCGGTCAGGTTCGCGGCGTCGTCGCCGTTCTCCGCGACGTGACGGAGGAATACCGTCTGGAAAAGCTGCGCAAAGATTTTGTCGCCAACGTATCGCACGAATTGCGGACGCCGCTGTCCATGCTGCAAGGATACAGCGAAGCGCTGATAGACGATATTGCCGCTTCTCCCGAAGAAAAAAAAGAACTGGCGCAGGTCATTCACGACGAATCGCTGCGCATGGGGAGGCTGGTGAACGATCTGCTCGATTTGGCGAGAATGGAAGCCGGCCATTTGGAGCTGAACTTCCGCAATACGGATATCAAATCGCTGATGCAGCGGGTTTACCGCAAATTTTTTACGCTGGCGAAAGAAAGAAACATCGCCCTTCATCTTGAACTGGACGAGGGCGATCTGACGCTTGCCCACGCGGACGAGGACCGGCTGGAACAGGTGCTGACGAATTTG
>JAWLCZ010000064.1:0-19209 GCA_041686835.1 Paenibacillaceae bacterium
AGGTGAGCCGCTTTCGGATAATGATGCATTTCCGGTCAGGCATCATCCCTGACATTTTCATAGAACAATTAACCTGACATTTTCACAGACTATTGACAGTCGCATGACAATTCCCCAACCATGCGGCAAAAAAGAAGAGGATGTTCAAAACACGGTTACTCTTTCTCGAGCATAGATTTCACAACCTGCTCGTATTCCTCCGGGGTATCGATATCACGGGGCATCGGCGACGGAACATCGACCCAGCAAATATCGGAACGGCGGCGGGTCAACACTTCTTTTGCTCCGACATCTCCTTGAAGCCTCAACAAATCGGGAAAAAGGAGCCTGTCAAACAGGACGGGATGGCCGGGCCGATCCGTGTAACGCGCCTGCACAATCTTGCAGTTGCGCTCCCGGTACGTGTCGATGACACGCCGGATGACCTCCGCCTGGACCCCCGGCTGGTCACCGAGAAGAACAACGGCGGCCTTCCCCTGTTGTTCCATCACAAATCGGACGCCGGCGTGCAGCGATGCGCTCAAGCCTGCTTCCGGATTCCGATTCTTTATGAGCGTAACGGGCAAATCGATCAGCTGCTGCTGCACCTCGGCATGTGTCCAGCCGCAGATGACCGCAACAGGATGGGCCGACGCATGCAGCGCTCTGTTCGCCACATACCGGATCATGCTTTCCCCCGCAAGGGGAAGCAGCTGCTTCGGTCTGCCCATCCGTTCCGATCCGCCGGCAGCCAGTATGAGCACCCACACCTTGTCCGATAGCATGAAGTTCAAGCCCCCTCGCTCGTCTCGCGATTTCCTTGTTCCGCCAACCTTTCGCGTCTGTCCCGCAAAAAACCGCCGCTGCGCCCGTTCCTGCAGGCGATCAGCTCCGACATGATGCTTAAAGTGATTTCTTCCGGCGTAGATGCGCCGATATCCAGCCCGATCGGAGCATGCAGTTTCTCCAGCATACCGCTTTGGAGTACGGATGCATCTTCGTTTCGAATACGGTCCAGGATTCGGCCGATTCTCTGCTTGGAGCCCAAAACCCCCAAGTAAGAAACCGGCCGCGGCAGCAGCTGGCGAACCGCCTCGAAATCCAGCTCAAGGTTGTGAGTCATCACCACGACAGAATGATCGGGATAAACCGGAAATTCCGAAAAATTTCCCCGGGGCACGTGGATGATCTCGTCGGCTTCCGGGAAAACATCCGGACTCGCTTTTGCAGTCTTGTGATACACAATGCTGACGTGCCATTCGAACGTCTTGGCCATCCGGCAAAGCATCGATGCGTCCGCGTTCGTTCCGATGATGGATAATCTCGGACGCGGCGTCACCTTTTCCACGAATAAGCGGAACCTGCTTCCCTCAAGCATCCATTCCACAATCCCGGCCCGATCCCGGGGCAAGGGCACGGGCATTCCTTCGGAAACGTCCTGCAAATCCGATAACGGCTGTGGCCGTTGTTCCTCCGTGAACCGCCAACGGCTGCCGGCGGGCATAACCTCAGGCGCTCCGGACTCAATCACGGTGACCGCGTAATAGGGAGACGTACACGTCTTTCTCCGTTCAAGCTCTTGAATCAGCCGGGCCGCAGCCTCCGGTTGCCGGACCGGATGGAACAGCTCCAGCCAGACGGTGATCGCTCCGTTGCATCCTACGCCGAGCCCCCATACGTCATCTTCCCGCCATCGGAAATCATAGTAAAGGGTTCGGGGAGTGCCGGTTTCAAACACGCCGAACGCATGCTCCCTCACATCGTCCTCAAGACAGCCTCCGCTTAAGATCCCGACAACTTCCCCGTCTTCATGAATGACGCAGCGGGCGCCTTCCTTCCGGTAAGCCGATCCTTCCACTTCAATGATCGTGGCGATTACGCAGGGCTTTTGCTCGTCCCGGCAATGCTCCAAAGCCGTCCAAATTTCGTTCATCCCCGGTACCTCATTGATCCGACGTATCGTTCATCAGCTTCCATACCCGCTCCGCGGACAGCGGAAGACGCATTCCCCGCTTCCCGGTAGCATGGGCAATTGCATTGGCAATGGCGCCGGGTACGGGATCGAGAGCAACTTCTCCGACCGATTTCGCGCCGAACGGACCGTGGGGATCGGGTTCCTCGATAAATTCGACGACCACGGGCGGAATATCTTTGGCGCCGGGCATACGATAGTCCATCATCGACGGATTCAGCACCCGCCCGTTCTCTACCTGAAGATCTTCCATCGTGACCCAACCGATGCCTTGAGCGACCGCACCGACGACCTGGCTTTTCGCCATCGTATGATGAATGATGGTCCCCGAATCGTGCACCGCCCAATATCCGATAACGCGCGTACGGCCGGTTTCCGGATCGACTTCTACCTCCGCCACGTGCGCGGCGAACGGATAGTTCGGCGAAGGATGGCCGTAATAGGTGGCATCCGGCATTTCCGTATCCGGAACGTAGGACGCTTTCACCGTCAATTCGTCGCCGGCATGCTGGGCCCGGTGCCATGCGGCTACATCCCTGAGGGTGTAGGTTTTATCTTTGAAGCGGATGACGCCTCCGGTGAAGACGGCTTCGGGACCGAGCGTTTGCCGGGCCAGTTCGGTAATGCGGTTAAGCATTTCGCCGGCCGCGCGCTGTACGGCGTTGCCGCCCATCACGGTGCTCCGGGAAGCCAATGTGCCGATGCCGAACGGATATCGGGCCGTATCCCCGGATTTGACGGTTATGGCATTCTCGTCTACGCCGAGCACCTTGCTCACGATTCTGGCATACGTGACGGACATCCCCTGCCCCAATTCGATTTCCCCGGTTTCCACCTCCAGCTCGCCGGTCGATTTTAACCGGACGACCGCCGTCGAGCCGTCGAATCGCGGATCAATCGCCCTGAACCCGGACACATGGTTCGCCAGTGCCATTCCCAAGCCGCGGTACGGGGGAAGCTGTTTCCTTCTTTCCCAACCGGACAGCTGCTTGACGCGTTCGATGCATTCGTCCAATCGGCAGCTGTCCAGCTTGTAGCCGTGAATCGTCGTCTCGCCCGCCCGCACTATATTTTTCATCCGGATTTCCGCCGGATCCATATCAAGCCCAAGCGCCAATTCGTCGATCACGCTCTCCACCGCAAACAGCATTTCGGCATTTCCGAATCCGCGCATGCAGGTGGTGGGGCTGTTGTTCGTGTAGCATAAATGCCCTTCCGCAATGACGTTCCGGAAGTGATAGACGCTGTCCGCCCGGGTGCATGCCGTAGCCATCACGTTGGGGCTCCAGTATATGCGGGCGCCCGCATCGCCGTATACGGCAAGCTTCTTGTACACAAAGTTCCCTTCGCGGTCTGCGCCGATTTCAATGTCGAAGGTGAGCGGAACGCGCGGGTGCGCTGTCATCATGTCTTCGAGCCGGTCGAGGACGATTTTGACGGGACGATTCGTTTTCATGGCCAACACGGCCGCGATGACATGCACTTTCAAGACGTATTTGGCCCCGAACGAACCGCCGATCGGAGGGACGATTATTCTGACCCGGTCTTCCGGCAGGCCGAGCGCCGCCGCATACGTCTCGCGGGCCCGGTACGGAATGTGGGAAGCGGCCCACAGGGTCAGTCCGTCTTCTTCCGACCACTGCGCCAGAACGCCGATCGGCTCCAAATATCCCTGATAAATCCGGTTGGAATAATATCTCCCTCCGCGGACGATATAAGCTTCTTTTCTGGCCTTCTCGACATCCCCGCGTTCCACGCGGACGTGCATCGGACGGTTGAGCCCGACGCCTTCGTGAATGACCGGTGCGTTTTCCCGCATCGCGGCTTCGGGATCGAAGACGGCCGGAAGCTCTTCGAAGTCTACTTCAATCAACGCCAGAGCCGCATCCAACGCTTCCTTCGACTCCGCAGCGACAGCCACGATCTCGTCCCCGACGAAAAGCACCCGATCCTTGGCCAAAATATTCCAATCCTTGTACTTGGTCGGCCCGTATTCGTAATGAGGCACGTCGTCCGCGGTTAGAACGGCAACCACACCCGGGACTTCCTTCGCCTTGGCGACGTCCACCCGGGTGATGCGCGCATGGGGATACGGGCTGCGAAATACCCCCGCGATCAACTGTCCAGGCAGCTGCATATCGTGGATGTAGCGCGTTTCTCCTTGGAGCTTGGACATCAAATCGTTTGGCGACTTAGCCGTCTTATTCATGGGCGCCTCCTTCCCGAGCGATCACTTGTTCTACGGCGCTCAAAATGCTCCGGTAACCGGTGCAGCGGCAAATGTTGTTTTTCAATGCGGATGCGACATCTCCGTTAAACAGTTCCCGATCCTGCAGCCAGGCCCAAAGCGTCACCATAATGCCCGGCGTGCAAAACCCGCATTGAACGCCTCCGTGCTCCAGCATCGAAGCGACAAGAGCACGGAAGTCTTCCTTTTCAATGAGATGTTCGATCGTGCTCACCTCATGGCCTTCCGCCGAAGCGGCCGGCACCAGGCAGGAAACGACCGGTTTACCGTCGATGAGAACGGTGCAGGCTCCGCATTCCCCCGTTCGACAGCCAATCTTCGTTCCCGTCAGCCCCATATGCTCGCGGATTACGTCCACCAAAGGAGCTGCCGGATCTCCCGTCCACCGGACCTGTTGCCGATTGACCGTTAATGTAAGTGCGGCCGGTTCTTGTACGGATCTTTCCGTCATGCTTGGTCCTCCTCCACATCCGTATATCCGTCGCTCATGTGTCGAGCACCGACGAATCGAACACTTCTTCAGGGCTCAGTTTTCGGTCCAACAGCCCGTCCTGCTGCAAATAGCCCATAAACGTTTCGATTTGATCCCAGTTCGCTTTAAGCCCATAAGGCCAAATGTCCCCATTCATCGTCTTCATGGACTGTTCGACGGATTCCCAAAGCCATGGAGCGGACGTGTTGTTTTTCACCGTTTCCAGCAGCTGGCTGACGCTTTCTTCCTTCTGGTTCAGCAGCAATTCATAAAGCCTCTTCGGAAGGTCGGGATTCGTTTGAACCGTCTCTTTACGCAGGGACACCAAATGCATGATGGGGAAAATCCCCGTTTTGGCGAAATATTTTCGTTCTTCTTCCCATACGTCCGGAAACAGCCTGCGGATCGCTCCGCCTTCTCCGGTCCGGGGGAAAAATTTTTCCGGCGGGCGCCTTGCGGACATGATCGCGTCGACTTCACCGTCCACCAGAGCTTGGAAGATGTCTTCCGACGAAGCCCGTTTGGCGGGAGTTTGAATCGGGACGCGTTCCGGCCGGAACGTATACCATTCCATCTCGTCATTGGCGATCCCCCATTCGTCCCGGAAAAAGGCCCGGACCCAAACGGCCGCCGTCATTTGATATTCCGGAAAGCCGAAGCGGCGGTTCCGCAACTCGGATGGATGCACCCAGGGACGGTCGGATCTTACATAGATGGCGTTGTGGCGGAAAGACCGCGAGAGGAAGACCGGTATCGCCGTCAGACGCTTCTCCCCTCTGCCGAGGGCGATCAAATAGGAGGCGAGCGAAAGCTCGGCTATGTCGTAGGCGGCTTCGGAAATCTGTTTGACGAAGATTTCTTCCACCGACGCTTTTTGCGGCTCGAACCGGAAAGGAGGCAGCTGCTCCTGGCCGGACATGATTTTGGAAGTGCGGTCGCTTTCCGACATCGCGATTGTCAATATTTTTTCCATTTTCGGCAACCTCCATAGTAGACGGTAAGATGAATCGTTTATCCTTGCGATCGTGCCGCCGCTTTCAAATCGAACAAACGATTGACGGCTTTTCGGATATAAACGCCTACCATCGCTTTTCTGTATTCGGCGCTCGCACGCACATCGGTAATCGGCTTACAGCGTTCGGCATAGGCCTCGGAAATGCGCCGCACGTTTTCTTCCGTCAGCGGGCCGTTCCACTGCGCGTCCACATCCGAAAGCGTTAAAGGAGCGGGATTCGCGGCTCCCACAGCTGTCGCCCCCCATTCGATGAACGCAGGAGTTCCTTTCAACACGACGGCCGCCGAAACGAGCGAGATATCCGTTGCTCCGCGCTGATCGTGACGCAGGAACACCTGAGGGGTCCCCAAGACTTCCTTCGGGATGATAACGGACGTAATGAGTTCTCCCGGCTCCAGTGCGGTTTTTCTGGGACCGACGATAAAATCCCTTATCGGGACGGAACGCATCCCGTTCGGTCCTGCCAGTTGTACATGCGCTCCGTAGGCGAACAAAGGCACCACCATATCCGCGGCCGGCGAAGCGTTGGCGATGTTCCCCCCGAGCGAAGCGCGGTTTTGAATTTGCCAGCCGCCTACAATGCGGGCGGCCTGCTGCAGGGCGGGAATCTCGTTCAGCGTTTCATTTTGCCAGATTTCGGCTGCGGTAACGCCCGCCCCGATTTCCAGCCCTTGCTCCGTGCGCGCGATACGTTTCAATTCGGGCAGCTTTTGAATATCCATCCAAACGGTGCCTTCATATTCTCTTTGCCTTCTCTGCCAATTGACGAACAGGTCGGTTCCTCCGCAAACGATAACGGGCCGGTATTGGCTGAGCCAGTTCAAAGCTTGATCCAGATTTTCCGGACGTAGCCAAGCCATCTCCATCATCACATCCTACTCCAGTAAAGTGACCAGGTCTTTGATCCAAGGCCGCGCGGACAGCGGCTCTACCGTTACCCTGTTGCCGGGAACGGCTCGGATGCTGCATAAATAACCGGCTTTGCCGTCCACGAGCGCCATGCACTCTTTGCAGGCATTGGCGGAACGGCAGGAATACCGCACGGCCAGCGAAGGGTCTTCGTGCTCCCGTATCCAAAACACGGCATCCAGCAAGCTCATTCCTTCCCGGAAAGGAACTTCGTAAGTTTCGTAGCATTTCTCGGTTTGAGCATCTCCCCGAAGAACGTTTAATTGTATCGTCGACATGTCTTCGAGCTCCTTCCTGTCCTCAATGGTTCGCGTTCAAGACGATTTCCTGCATTCTCCACTGCCCGTCGGCCAGCGTAAATTTCGTGCTGACTGCCGTTTGATTCTGCTGGTCATAATCGAGCCGGACGTGAGCCCCCCTGGATTCGCGGCGGGCCAAGGCTCCGATCACGATCGCCTCGCTCACCTTCAGCATGTTGGCGGCTTCCGCTTTTTCCACGAGCGACAGCGCATATTTCCGGGCCGGAGCCAACGAAATCTCCTCCAGCTGCTTCCAAAGGCCGCGAATGTCGGCCAGCGCCTGCCGCAGCCCTTCTTCCGTCCGGAGCGGGCCGGCCCCTTTCCACATCAGCTTCTGCAGTTTCCGCTTAAAGGACTGCAGAGAGGCTTCATCCTTCGAGACCGGACGCGGGTGCCAAAACCGCTGCAGACGTTCCCATTCTTGGGCCAGTTCGCGATCAACCGCTTCGGATTGCGGCTTGGCTCCGGCACGGGCTGCTACCTCCCCGGCGATACGTCCGGTCACGAGCGCTTCCGTAATGGCATTTCCGGACAAACGGTTTGCGCCGTGCATGCCGTAGATCAATTCGCCGCAGGCGTATAAGCCGGGAACCGACGTCTCCATTTTGGCGTTAACCCGAACGCCCCCAAGCATGAAATGTGCCATCGGAGCGACTTCCACCAGATCTTTGGTCAGGTCGACGTTTTGAGAACGCAATATATCGATAACCGGGCCGAACGCTTCCTTCAGCTTATTTTCCGGTACCATGCGAAAATCGAGGTACGCTCCGCCGTGAGGCGTGCCTCTGCCGGCTTCCACTTCCTTGAAAATCGCGAAAGTCGTTTGGTCGCGGGCAGCCGTATATTTCCCGGAGACTTCCCCGTTATAGTTGTGCATGAATTCTTCATGACGGCCGTTCAGCAGACGGCCCCCCAATTTGTAGCGGAAAGGATCCCACATGATCGGGTCGATCCCGACCAGCGGCGGGAACAGGTGAGCGATCGGGAAAAACTGCACCATCTCCATATCGCGGAGCTCGGCGCCGGCCTCGGCCGCAAGCACGAAGCCGTCTCCCGTCATGTTGGCCGAAGCGCTGTTGCGCTCATAGACTTCGGTTAATCCGCCGGTCGCCAGAATCACGGCGGAAGCAGTCACGCTGACAGGGGCGAAATCCTCCATCGAGAAGCCCACTGCACCGACGACGGCTCCGTTCTCCACGACAAGCCTGGTGATCATCACGTTTTTCAGCCGCCGAATCCGCTCATGCTTCCAAATCGCCCGCCTTAATCCGTTCGAGGTGGCGCCTCCCGTGTTCAAAATATCTACATACACGCAGCGCTTGCGGGAATGTCCGGGCGAAACGACCTGGGATCGTTTTCCGTCCGGCGTTCTTGCCCAGTTGACTCCGTACGATTCCACTTCCAGAATCACCTCGGGCCCCCGATCCACGATGGCGCGTATGATTTCGGGATCGCCGAGGCCGCGGCTGCCTTTGAGCGTATCTTCAAAATGAATGTCGGGGTTGTCCTCCTCCGCTTCTCCCAATGCGACGGCGACCGTCATTTGCGCCAAAATTGTGGCGCCCCCGCGCCCTATCAAGCTTTTATCCAGCAGCAGCACGTCGGCTCCTTCGTCCGCCGCCGCTTTGGCGGCCATCATGCCGGCCGCCCCGGAACCGATAACCAGAACATCAGTACTGTATTTGATGGTTTCCATGTTGGCACTCCCCGCCCCTATCTGTCTTATTCCGTCCGGCCAACGGCCTGTACGGCAATGCCGGACTTCTCCAGGGCATTTCTGATCTTTTGCGCGAATTCCAAAGCGTGAGCTCCGTCGCCATGGATGCAGATGGTGTCGGCTTTGATCGGCACATCGACGTTTTGCCGCGAAAGCACTTTGCCTTCCTCGACCATCCGGATTACTTGACGAACCGCCGCATCGTCATCGGTGATGAGCGCATCGGGCTGACGTCTGGAAGTCAGCGTTCCGTCCGATTGGTAGGTCCGGTCGGAAAATACTTCGCTTGCGGTGCGAAGGCCCGCTTTTTCCCCGGCCCGGATCAATTCGCTGTTCGCCAAACCGAACAGAATCAGCTCCGGGTCGACCTTGTACACGGCTTCCGCGATCGCTTCCGCCAAACTGTAATTTGTGGCGGCCATGTTATAAAGCGCGCCGTGCGCTTTCACATGGTTCATGCGTCCGCCTTCGGAACGGACGAAGCTCCATAATGCGCCGATCTGGTATACGACCATTTCGTAAGCTTCCGCCGGCGAAATTTGCATCTCCCTGCGCCCGAAGCCGATTAAATCCGGCAAACCGGGGTGCGCCCCGATAGCCACACCGTTTTCCAGCGCCAGCTTTACCGTTTTCCGCATCGTGCCCGGATCTCCGGCATGAAATCCGCAGGCGATGTTGGCGGACGTGACGAATTTCAGAATCTCCGCGTCATTGCCAAGCCGGTAGGCGCCGTAGCTTTCTCCCATATCGCAATTCAAATCCACTCGTTTCATCGGTCATTCCCTCCTTATCGAAATAGCATCGATATGCTTTTTTGCAATAAATCCAATTCCTTCTCCGCGATCCAATAAAGCTCCTGCGCTTCCCGCAAGCCGACGAGCCGGAAACGGACGCTGCCGCCGATTTGCACCTGTGCCATAAGCGGGAGATCGACCGTGATCACCTGCGCGATTTTCGGGTATCCCCCCGTCGTTTGCCTGTCCGCCATCAGCACGATCGGATTCCCGTCCGGAGGAACCTGAACCGTGCCGAACGTAACGGGCTCCGATATCATTTCGACCGGAGCGGCCAGCCGAAGAGGTTCTCCCTGCAGCCGGTAGCCCATCCGGTCGGATTGGGGAAGCACTTTAAACGTTCCGGCAAAAAAATCGCGGACGCTATCCGGCGCGAATAAATGCATCTGCGGGCCTTCCACGACCCGTATGACCGGATCGGTCTTGTAGTCCGGCATCATTCCGCGGGACACGTGCCAGCGGGTAGACGCAAAAGGGCCGTCTCCGGCAGCGGAAGCCAGCTTGTCCGCAATCGCCCGCCCCAGCTCGGTCCACGGGTTGACCCTGAGCACATCTCCTTCCTTGAGCGCGCGCCCCTCAAAGCCTCCAATGCCGGCGCGCAGGTAAGTGGAGTAGCTGTCCATCACTTTGGGAAGATCGAATCCGCCGGATACCGCCAAATAACAGCGGGAGCCTTGCCGGGCCGCCCCGAAGCGGAGCACGCTTCCCTTGTTTACGACGACGGGCCTCCATAAAGGAACCGCTTTGCCGTCTATCGTAGGCGACAGGTCCGCGCCACAAATGGATACAAGAAGGGTCGAATCGAATTGAAGGACCGGCCCGACCAGCGTCATTTCCAGCGCGGCCTCCGAATTCCCGTTGCCGACAAGCGCATTGGCTGCGCGGTAGGCGAAAGCATCCATCGCCCCGCTGACGATGACGCCGTATTTTTGAAAACCGGTGCGTCCCGAATCTTGTACGGTCGTCAGCAGGCCGGGCTTCATCACCCGTATGCTCATCGTTCCCGAGCCTCCCATCGGTCATACTCGGCGCGGGTGATGGGGTAAAACTTTACCACATTACCCGACTGAAGTAGGGTCGGGGGCATCTGCCGCGGCAAAAACAGCGGGATCGGCGTGCGGCCGATCAACTGCCAGCCTCCCGGCGTTTCAATCGGATAAACGCCGGTCTGCTCGCCGGCGATTCCCACCGTCCCCCTGGGGATGGAAAGACGCGGAGTCGGCCGCCTTGGCGCCGCAATCCGTTTGTCCATTCCGCCCATGTACGGAAAACCGGGGGCGAACCCGACCATATAAACCAAATACTCCCCTGAAGCGTGAATCCGGATGACTTCGTCGGGCGTCAACCCGTTTCTCGAAGCGACCTCTTCCAAATCCGGGCCGAATTCTCCGCCATAGCAAACGGGAATTTCCACGACCCGCGGTTCATACTCTTCCGTTACCTCCAGGCGTTCAACGATATCTTTCAAAATCCGCGCCGCCACATCAAACGGAATGTCTTCCTGATCCGCGGTTTCATTTCTTTCTTGAACACGGTCCCAATAAAGCTTCATGGCGTCGTAAACCACCGTAACGGAAGTAAAGGCCGGAATGTATTCCACCATCCCTTCGAACGGATGCCGGTCCAAATAGCCGGACAACAGCTGCACCTTCCGGTGCGTTTCCAGGTCGATGCGGTCGCCCAATTTGACGACTACGGCGGAGTCCCCGAGAGGAGTCATTTCCAAATAATCCATATTCACCATCCTGTGCCGTTCGGTTGCTGCAAGCGGACGGCGATTTCCCGTCCCCGCGCGCTTTTATTGCAGCCAGCGCTTGGATAAAGCGTTCTCGATTCCGAATTGGTCCAAAATTCTCGAGACGCTATGGTTAACCAGATCGTCGATACTGGCCGGTTTGTTGTAAAACGCAGGCATCGGAGGCAGGATCACCGCGCCCATTCTGGCCAGCTTCAGCATGTTCTCCAGATGAATCTCGCTCAGCGGCGTTTCTCTCGGCACAATGACCAGCTTCCGCCTTTCTTTCAATATCACATCAGCCGCCCGCGACAACAAATTGTCGGAGTAGCCGTGGCTGATAGCCGCCAATGTCTTCATGCTGCAAGGGACAATCGCCATGCCGTCCGTGCGGAACGAACCGCTGGATATGATCGCCGCTTGATTCGACGAAGCGTATACATGGGAAGCCAGCTTTTTTACATCATCCACAGAATAATCGGTTTCTACGGCAATCGTTTTTTCCGCCCACTGGGATAAAATCAGGTGGGTTTCCACCCCGAAATCTTTCAACACTTCCAGCAAACGAATGCCGTAAATCGGACCCGTCGCACCGGATATGCCGACCACGATTTTCATAACAGCCTCTCCTCTGTCATTTTGCGCTTATCACGAAAGAAACGCAATGTAAGCAGTCAACCCCAGGAGAGCGTCGATGTCGCAGCTGCGACACGAACAACGCCACCTGAGGCTCTATAAGGGTTTTGATTATATTGAATCCAACCATTTCTTCATTTCTTCCGCCGTCAGTTCGCGCAGGGCGTCGAGCTGCGCCAAACCGACATGCTCCTGCGGTACGACAGCCCGCTTCGGATATTGGATCGGCGGCGCCGGTTTCGTGGCGTCCACGATTACGGCACTCGACATCCTTGGAGTATGCTTGCCGTCGGCATGGTACTCCCAGTTGGTCGGCAGGAGCCCGCCGGGACCGTTCCAGTTCGGAATGACGAGCAAGTCGCGGGTTGCGTCGAATCTCGTGCCGATGGCCCAAGCCACTTCTTCGCCGTTAAAGACGTTGATGTCGTCGTCGACCACCACAATGGCGCGAAGATTTTCCTGCTCCGTGTTCAGAGCGGCGAACGCCGCCTTCTTCACATCCGAGTCCCGCTCCTTGTGCAAGGATAAGTAGCAGTGCATTCTGCTGTAATGCGGGACGTTGACCGATTTCAGGCTGGGCACGACTTCTTTGACGGCATGATAAATGCTGCCCGAACGGGGAATGGCTCCGACGACCAAATGCTCGCGGCCGGAAGCGACAATATCCTGAAAAATGGCATGATTCCGGTGAGTGATGCAGGTCACCCGAATGATGGGAACGGAACCGCCTCCCAGATAGTGACCCGGCCATTCTCCGAACGGTCCTTCCGCATGATCCCGATCGGGAAGAATCTCGCCTTCGATAATGATCTCGGCATCGGCCGGAACGAGCAGATCCGATGTTTCCGCCTTGACCAGCCGCAGCGCTTCGCCCATCAGCGCACCGGCGGCTTCATATTCCCCGCCGATGCCCTGTATGCGGGATACGGCCCCCATGACAAAACCGGGATGATGTCCAATCGCAATGGCAATCGGTGCGGGCTTGCCCTGCTTTTTATATTTTTTGTAAATCAGACCGCCGTGATGCGCGCCGAGGAACCAGACGCCCATTTCCCGCCGCCCGAAAATCTGGTGGCGGTAAATCCCCGCGTTCAGGACGCCGGATTCCGGGTCGCGGATAATCATGACCCCGGCGGAGAGGTAAGGCCCGCCGTCCATTTCATTATGGACGGGGATCGGGAGCTTGCCCAAATCCGCTTCTTCCTCGCGGATGACGTTTTCTTTTACAGGCGCTTCCTGCTTGCTGACTTCAACCGGTGCGACAGGCTTCTTCAAACGTTCGCCGTATACTCTGGGAATATCCTGAACGTCGCAATCCAAATACAGCGCGATCCGCTCGTTCGAAGTGAGCAGGTTGGATATGCAGGACAGTTCGCTTCCTTTGACGTTCGTGAAGAGCAGTCCGGGATATTGGCCCGATTGCGCCAATTTCGACGCATACGCGGTAATGCCGAAACGGGGATCCGTTTCTTTGTCCACCACTTTCAAGCTGTCCGGATAACGGGAAACGAGCTGTTTCAAATAAGTGCGCAAGTCTTTAGCCACTATGACCTTCTCCTTTACGGAAGTAGCGAGAAATCCACGGTTTTTTCGAAAGGAATCTCTTTGCTGATGGCGCCCAGGTCCATTTGCGTGTCGACTACGTTATGGGCGGATTCCTGGGAAATTTTCAAATCCGCAGGTATTTTGGCCAGCTGATTTTTAATTGCAACCTCCATGACATTGGCCGGGATTTTGTCGAACTCTTTCAGCATCGGATCGATTACGCTTTTCGGGTCTTTTTGCGCGCGGTCGTTCGCCTCTTTTATCACTTTAAGGAACGTCTGCATCGCTTGCTTGTTTTTCTCAACCCAATCCGACTTGGCCATCACGACGATACCCGCATATTCGAACGGAAGGTCGTAAAGTACCCGGTATTTGCCGGAATCGAGCATCTGGGACGTTGTCGGCTCCGACACCATGCCGCCTGCCGCTTTATCGCCTTCTATCGCTGCCAGCATCGACGCGCCGCTGCCTGCGCCTACGATCTGCACGTCGCGGTCCGGGTTCAGCCCTTCATCCTTCAGCCCTTTGCGCAGCCCGGAATCGGACAAGCTGCCCACTTTCGTCACGGCCAATGTGGCGCCTTTCAAATCGGCGAGTTTTTGGAATTTCGCGTCCTTTTTCACGACAAGCGAATAGCCTACCCCATTGAATATGTTAGCGTACGCTTTCACGTCCAGGCCGTTTTTCTGCTGTCTGAGCACGTGCTCGTAAGATCCCAGGTTCACGTCGATGCTTCCTCCGACCAACGCCTGTACGGCATCGGCGCCTGCGTTGAAGCACGTTTTCTCGATTTTCAAACCCGCCTTTTCAAACGAACCGTCGTTAATGGCGATTTGAGCGAGCAGTGGCGTCATGCCGCCGCAAATAAGGCCGACTCTAATCGTCGAGTTCGCTTTCGGCTGTTCGCCGCCTCCCGTTTGCGTTTGCGGTTGCGGTTGCGCTTGATCCGACGTTTTGCCGCAAGCGGAAACCAGCACCATCATGATCGCAAGTAAAGCGATAATCCCCTTGTAGTAACGTTTCACTTCTTTCTTCCTCCATTTCGTTGATGCGCTAATGTTATGTTATATAGTAAATCATAAACGGGGTTAACGATATTTTAGCAGCCTTCTTTCAAACTGGATAATGATCTGTTCGAACGCTACCGCAATGATCATAATGAGCACAAGACCGGTAAAAATCCCCGTCGTGTCCAGCATTCCTGAAGAATACGTAATATAGTAGCCCAAGCCCCGATTCGCGCCGACCAATTCGGCGATGACGGAACCGATGAGCGCCATGCCGATGTTCAACCGAAGGCTGGTCAGAATCCAGACGGTGATGGATGGAAGCACCACCCAGCGCAGCATGTGCATCCTGCCGGCCTTATACGTTCGCATCATGTCCAGCAGATCGCGATCGATGTTGCGGATTCCTTCATATGCGTTGTAAAAAGCGACGAAGATGACCATCGCCACGACCATGATCACTTTCGCGGTCATGCCGATGCCGAACCATACGATGAACAAGGGCGCCAAAGATACGCGCGGAAGGCTGTAGATCGCCATAATATACGGATAAATCCACCGTTCGAATCTGCCGCTGTATGCGATGAGAACGCCAAGCAGCGTACCGGCGACCATGCCGATGACTAGACCGGTAACCGATTCTTGCAGCGTGATGCTGACGTGATACCACAAGTCTCCGGATTTGGCCATTTCAACAATGCGCCCTATAATCAACGAAGGCTTGCTGAACCAAAACTGGTTGAAGAGCCGGCCCGACAATAGCTCCCACAGTCCGAACAAGACGACCCCCAGGGCGATCCTCCCGCCCCAGACTGACACTCTTTCACGGGCGTCGGCTTTGCCTTCATTCTCCGTTTCATCGTGAAGAGAAACGGACGCTGCGGAATCAGGCGCTTTGGACGGGCGGTTCCCTTTCATGTCTCTCGATGAATCGCTCATTTTCCCTTAGCCCCCTATCAATTTCCGTCCATCATGTTTTCCCAAATGCGTTTCTGAAGCTGCTTGAATTCCGGGTCGAAACGAATATCGTAAAAAGGACGCGGGCGCTCGAGGTTCACTTCAAATTCCGCCTTGATTGTGCCGGGCCGTTTCGACATGACCAGCACCCGATCGGACAGCGCAATAGCTTCCTCGATGTCGTGGGTGATGAACAGCACGCTTTTGCCGACCTGCTCCCACATTCTCAAAAACTCTTCGCCGATGGTCACCCTCGTTTGAGCATCCAGGGGACCGAACGGCTCGTCCATCAAGTAAATCGACGGGTCGTACGCAAACGTCCGGGCCAGCGCGACCCGCTTCCGCATCCCGCCGGACAGCTGCTTCGGGTAGAAGTGTTCAAAGCCTTTCAAGCCGACCATTTGAATCAAGCGCTCCACTTCCCGCTTTTGCTCCGCACGGGAAATCCCCTTGATTTCAAGCGGCAATCTGATGTTATCGAAGACCGTTTTCCAGGGCAGCAGAGCATCGTTTTGGAACACCATGCCGATTTGATCGGGCACTCCGTCAATCGGCCGGCCGTCGATCGTGACCACGCCGGCGGCAGGCTTCAACAGGCCGGCCACGACTTTCAGCAGCGTCGATTTTCCGCACCCGCTCGGCCCGACAACGGAAACAAATTCCCCGTCTTTTACGCTGACATTCACATCCTGCAGCGCAAGCGTTCGTTGTCCTTTCGTATTGTATCTGACTTGCAAATCTTTGATGACCAGCTTTGGACTCTTGATTTCCATGTCATACTCCCGATTCTGAAATATAAGCGGACAATCCATAAATCCGAGTATTTCTATAGACATTTTAAAATTTTAATCCAGGACTATAAACCTGTCAACATTATTCGACATTTTTTTCACGAGCCTTATGTACCTTGTGTATTCTCCAACAAAGTCTGTTTTCCTTCGTTTCCTTCCATTATGAAAAATTTGTTTCAAGATAACAAGCAAAAAATTTTGCGTTAAAATGACATTTTCCAAGGGAAGTAACGAAACGGACGAAACGATCATCCGGATCAAACCGGATGGATCGGAAGCCGTTTCAGGAACAGGAATGAAGGTTGGAAGTGCGATGGAATCGAAGCGGCGAAAATGAGGAGGGGGGAACTAAACAACACGCTTTGCAAACAAAAAGCGATTTCTCCAGTACTCACTAAAATCGGTGACCGTAACTCCAGGGTCTCCGTAGGTATGAATGATTTGCCCGTCACCCGTATATATCGCCACATGGCCTACAATGCGATTGCTGGCAAACCGGCCGGGCGTGTAAAAGAACAGAAGGTCCCCGGGTTCCAGCTGATTGACATCTACCGTTTGTCCGACTTGAGCTTGAGAACGTGAAGACCTGGGGAGATCGACGCCGAAATGGGCATACACATACTGGACGAAAGAAGAGCAGTCAAACGTATGCGTTTTTTCGTACGGGCCCGATCCGAACTTGTAAGGCGTTCCTATAAATGTTTTGGCAAAGCGGATTAAGTCGCTTTTATCGGCAGCGGTTAAGGAAAGGAGCCGCGTTTGTCCTGTTGAATCCGTCGCGGGCTGCCGCGATGCGGAGCGTCCGGACAACAGACGGTCGTTGATCGGGGTAATGACCACCTGCGAATTTTGCGCGTTCCAATTCACCTTGGTGCCCAGCAATTTGGATAACGCCTGGGTTGTCATGTAAGGTTTATTGGCGAACCATCCGGGAGCCTGCGGCAGTTCGATGGGGTTATCGCCTGCCAGGGCTTGAGTTTGGTTCATTTTCACGGTATAGATAGCGTCCGTGTTGCCCAGGGTGAAAAAGGGGTTGGCGGAATGCAGATCCAGGTTCATCGATTTCGCGGTTTCCTCCAGCGGTACCCAGACCCGTCCGTTCGTTTCTCTGTAAACCCGGACATCGGAAAATGCCGATTCGCCCGCTACAAGCATGGCGGCACTTTGCCGGGCCGGGGCAGGCGCCTGGAGTCCGATCCGTTCGTCTTGTTTTTTTGCACAGCCTCCAACAACGAAGATCAAAGTGATGCAAAGGGTTAAAACCATCCGCCATTGCGTTTTCTTTGGAAGCACCGTCAATTAACCCCTTTCCGGGTGTTTTCGGTTAGTTTTGCCAGGAAAACGTGTCTTATGCATGAAATGGACGCGCCTTCCCCCATTTACCATCGGGCTCTTCTCCGCAAACATGGTATAATGATTATGCGGACGGGACTTCACTATACTTAAGGGATGTGATGACGTGGCGGAACTAAAAACGAAACCGACCGATCAAAGCGTGGAACAATTCCTGAACGGAATCGCCGACGAAAAAAGGCGCCAGGATGGCTTTCTTATGTTGAAACTGATGAAACAGGCAACAAAGGAAGAACCCCGGATGTGGGGCAGCAGCATCATCGGTTTCGGCGACTATCGCTACAAGTACGAAAGCGGACGGGAAATAGACTGGTTTTTGATAGGATTCTCTCCCCGCAAACAAAACTTGGCGCTGTACATTCAAACGGGGTTTGACGGTTATGACGGGCTGATGGAAAAGCTGGGAAAGTTTACGACAGGGAAGTCCTGCTTATATATCAAAAAAATAGAAGATGTCGATTTGTCGATTTTGGAGCAATTGATCCGACAATCGATAGAACACCTCAAAAGCGCAAAGTAATGAAGTAGACCATGAAAAAAACCGGTATCTGATACAAAGGCACGCCTAGCCAAAAGCGCGTGCCTTTGTGTCAGATATAGAGTCCGTTAGAGCACTGCCGACAGGCTACCCGAAGCGCTCGGGGGCGAAGGCTTCGAGCGCTGACGCGGCGGCTGCGCGGCCGCCGTCGATGAGGTCGGCCACAAGCCGCGCCGTGGCCGGGCTGAGCAGAATGCCGTTGCGGTAATGCCCGACGGCAAACACCACGTGCTCTGCCCCGCGCAAAGCGCCGAGCAGCGGGTATCCGTCCTGCGTGGCCGGGCGAAGGCCGGCCCAGGTGTGGTACGGTTCCGTTGACTCCAGGAACGGAAACAAGATCCTGTTCCAGCGGCGCAGCCTGGAAATGCCGGCTTCCGTAACGGCGCAATCGAAGCCGGCCACGTCCTCCGAGGCGCCGCACACGAGCGCGCCGGTCGTCGATTTGGCAACCAGGTACCCCTGGCTGCTGAAGACCATGTGGCGCACCGTGCCGAACGGCACCGAGTAAGCGCAGATTTGCCCGCGGATCGGATAAACCGGCACGCGCAGCCCAAAGGTCGGCTCCAGCTCCTGCGCCCAAGCCCCGGAGCAGACGACGAGCCGCTCGCCGGTAAAAGTCCTTCCGTCCTGGCTGCGCAGCACCACATCCCCATGCCAAGCGACAATGTCGACCTGTCCCAGGTTCTCGCATAGGTCCACGCCCGTATTACGGCAGGCCTGCTCCAGCGCCATCATGTAATGAGGCGCGTAAATGTGGCTTTCCGCGGGGTTGTACAATCCCGCAACCACCTTGCCGGACAGCTCGGGCTCCAGACGGCGCAGCTCGTCGCCCTGCACGATTCGCAGACCGTCGGCATAATCTTTCTGCCAGGCGAGCCGCGTCTCCATCGCCAGCACATCAGCTTCGTGGAAGGCAACATACAGGCTCCCGGTTTGCCCATATTCAAAGTCAAGCCCGGACGCCCGCCTTACCTCTTCCGCCCACCGCGGATAACTCCGCAGGCTGGAAAGGCACAGACGGAAGAAATCGTCCGCCCCATCCGCATTTTCGGAGAACGGGGCCAGCATCCCCGCCGCGGCCCCGCTCGCTTGGCCGCCGCAGCAGCCTTTTTCCAGCACCGTGACGCGATGGCCGCGCAGCCGGCAGCTGAAGGCGCACGACAGCCCGATGACTCCGCCTCCCAGCACAAGCACGTGTTTGCTCATAGGGAGATCAGATCCTCGTGTCCGCTGCTCGCCGAC
>JAWLCZ010000065.1:0-19183 GCA_041686835.1 Paenibacillaceae bacterium
TTTCGTAAAAGTCGCTTTTTCTGGTGGTGGGTCTTTTTTTTCTTTCTTGCCTCAGTGTATCCATATTTAGGGACTTTTATTTTCGTATAAAAATGCAATATACTGCGCTCCATGCCCTTTTCCCTGTGCATATGTTGCATTTTGTGCAACATAAGCTGGCGGTTTGGCGCCTACATGGGGTTGAACGCCACCATGTGGCAAGCCTGCGCGTTGGGTAACCGTGCCCATTCTTCTGTCTCTCCGCAGGAACAGGTTGTATGGAATCTTCCTTTACCAAAAACAACTACGGGGCGGGAGACTCTCTTCCACTCCGAAATTTTAAAAAAACCGTCCGGTCAAAAACCGGACGGTCCAGATTGACGAGAAAGTCCCTACGACAAGTTTTCTTTAAAAATAGGGGTGTGGGGTATCTGCCGGAAAGTTTACGTCCACCTTTAAAATCGCTGTTATTACCGAATAATCCATTCAAGATAACGCGATTTTAACAGTGGTGTAGGCAGATACCCCCACTTTCTCAAATGCAGAAAACTTTAATTTGGACTTTCTCAACAGCCTCAAACGTCCGGTTGATTTGTCCGGACGGTCCTTCATAAGCAAACCCATACGTTCGAGCGTTAAAGGGGAATCGGGTATGGGGTTCCAGCCACCACACCCATTCATTTATCAGCTTTTCAGTTTGTCCATCAGCAGTTTGTTGACGAGGCCGGGATTCGCCTTCCCTTTCGTCTCCTTCATCACCTGTCCGACCAGGAAGCCGATAGCTTTCTCTTTGCCCGCTTTGAAATCGGCGACGGACTGCGGATTGTTTTCCACCACTTTATCGATAATCGCTTTGATCGCACCCTCGTCGCTAATTTGCACAAGCCCTTGCTCTTCCACAATTTTTTGCGGCTCTTTGCCGGTCTCCACCATTTCCTTGAAGACCGTCTTGGCAATTTTTCCGCTGATCGTGCCTTTTTCGATGAGCCCGATCAGTTCGCCGAGCCCTTTGCCGGTAATTTTCACGTCGGAGATTTCCAGATTGTTCGCGTTCAGAAAGCCGAGCAGTTCGCCCATAATCCAGTTGGACGCCGCCTTCGCGTCATTCGTATACCGCAAGCTTTCCTCGAAAAAGTCCGCCAGCTTCTTGGAGGACGTAATCACTTCCGCGTCGTAGGCCGGCAGCCCGTATTCCGAAACGTATCTTGCTTTGCGCGCATCCGGCAACTCCGGTATCGTCGCTCTGACGCGCTCTTTCCACTCCTCGTCGATGACCAGGCGCACCAGATCGGGATCGGGAAAATACCGGTAGTCATGCGCTTCCTCTTTGCTGCGCATCGATATTGTTTTTCCCTGCGCTTCGTCCCAGCGTCTCGTATCCTGCACGACTTTCCCGCCGCCGAGCAGCACTTCCGCCTGGCGCGCCTCTTCGTATTCGAGTCCTCTTTGCACGCCGCGGAACGAGTTCATGTTCTTCAGCTCCGCTTTCGTGCCGAACTCCTTCTGGCCGAACGGTCGCAAGCTGATGTTGGCGTCGCAGCGCAGCGAACCTTCCTCCATTTTTACATCGGACACTTCGCAGTACTGCATAATCGCCTTCAGTTTTTCCAGATAAGCCCGCGCTTCCTCCGGCGAACGGATGTCCGGCTCGGATACGATTTCAATGAGCGGCGTGCCGACGCGGTTAAAATCGACGAGCGAAGCGTAACCGCCGTCCACGTGAGTAAGCTTGCCCGCGTCTTCTTCCAGATGAACCCGGGTAATGCCGATGCGTTTCCGTTCGCCGTTTACTTCGATTTCGATCCAGCCGTGCTCGCCGATCGGTTTGTCATACTGGGAAATCTGGTACGCTTTCGGCAAGTCGGGATAAAAATAATTTTTCCGGTCGAATTTGCATTCCGACGCAATTTGACAATTCAGCGCCATCGCCGCTTTCATCGCGAACTCCACCGCTTTCCGGTTCAGCACCGGAAGCACGCCGGGATGCCCGAGGCAGATCGGGCACGTATGCGTATTCGGCGGCGCGCCGAATTCGGTGGAGCAGCCGCAGAAGATTTTCGAGTTCGTGTGCAGTTCGACGTGAACCTCCAAGCCGATGACGGTTTCAAATGGTTTCGTTTCCGTTGACATGAACCAGGTGTCCTCCTTTCAGCCCTCTACAGCTGCGGCCGCAGTTTATGGTACTCGGTGTTTTGCTCGAAGGCGTGCGCAGCCCGCAGCACGGTCGATTCGTCAAACGCTTTGCCGATAAGCTGCAAGCCGACGGGCATTCCGTCCGCCAGTCCGCACGGGATGCTGATCGCCGGAATTCCGGCCAGGTTGACGGGAATCGTGCATATATCGTTCAAATACATCGTCAGCGGGTCGTCGATTTGCTCGCCGATTTTAAAGGCGGTAGTCGGAGTGGTCGGCCCGAGGACAATGTCGTATTTTTCAAAAACGTTGTCGAAGTCCTGTTTGATCAACGTGCGCACCTTCTGCGCCTTCAAGTAATAAGCGTCATAATAACCGGAGCTTAACGCGTACGTTCCGAGCATGATGCGGCGCTTCACTTCCTGGCCGAATCCTTCGCTTCGCGATTTGCGGTACAGATCGATTAAGTTGTCCGCTTCTTCCGTCCTCACCCCGTAGCGGACGCCGTCGTAGCGGGCAAGATTGGAGGAAGCTTCCGATGAAGCGATAATGTAGTACGTCGCAATCGCGTATTCGGTATGCGGAAGCGAAACCTCCTCCCACACCGCGCCCAGACTTTCGAACACTTTCAGCGCCGCCATGACGGCGTCCTTCACTTTCGGATCGATGCCTTGTCCCAAATATTGCTTCGGCACGCCGATGCGCAGCCCTTTGACGTCGCCGGTCAGAGCGCTGATATAGTCGGGAATGTCCACGTTGGCCGAAGTCGAATCCATCGGGTCGTATCCGGCGATCGCCTGCAGCACGTACGCGGCGTCCTCCACATTTTTCGTGATCGGACCGATCTGATCGAGCGACGAAGCGAAAGCGACGAGACCGAAGCGGGACACGAGGCCGTAAGTCGGCTTCAGACCGACAACGCCGCAGTAAGCGGCAGGCTGGCGAATCGATCCTCCCGTGTCCGAACCGAGGGCGAAATAGACTTCGCCCGCTGCTACGGCCGCCGCCGATCCGCCGCTGGAACCTCCCGGCACATAGTCCAGGTTCCAAGGGTTATGCGTCACGTGGAAGCCCGAATTTTCGTTGGAGCCGCCCATGGCGAACTCGTCCATATTCAGCTTTCCTATGTTGACGGCCTGTGCCTTTTTCAATTTGGTCACGACCGTCGCGTCATAAATCGGGTTATAATTGGCCAGAATTTTGCTGGCGCAGGTGGTCAGCAATCCTTCGGTAACGATATTGTCCTTGATTCCGGCAGGAAGCCCGAACAGCAGTCCGCGCGGTTCCCCGCCGTTCAACTGCTCGTCCATCTTGCGAGCGGCCTCTCTCGCTCGTTCTTCATCGAGCGTAATAAAAGCTTTCACCCGGGGCTCTACCTGCCCTATCCGCCCGTAAGCCGCGTCAACCAGGTCGGAGACGGTCAGTTCCTTGCTTGCGAGACGGTTATGTAAATCCTGCAATCTTGAATCGAACAACGACAAAACAGGATCCTCCCTTCTAAAAATCGGTTCTCATGTCATTCCAAAACGGCGGGCACTTTGAACTGTCCGTCTTCTTCATCGGGAGCGTTCAGCAGCGCCTTTTCCAACGGCCACGACGGCCGCGCCTCATCCTCGCGCATCACATTGGCGAGCCGCATGACGTGGCTTGTCGGCTCCACATGGCTCGTATCCAGTTCGTTAAGCTTTTCCGCATATTTTAAAATCGCGTTCAGCTGCTCCGTAAATTTTTGCTTTTCGCCGTCTTTCAGTTCAAGCCGGGCCAGGTTGGCCACGTGCTCTACATCCTTTAGCGTGATGCTCATCGATATCCCCCCTGCCTATTTCGCAAAAAGCTTGCCCGGCTTACCTTGTCCGGGCGAAACGTTGCCAGTCATTCTTCATATTATATCTTACTTGATTTTCGAACTCAATCGGGGAAACAACGCCGGAAAAGACCGGTCCGAAATGAAAAAACGCCCCGGCGAAAGTTCTTCGCACAGAGCGCATAATATATGCAGGAGACCGGAAAACTGTATTTAAATCCAGGCTTTCAAATTGACCTGCTTCACAAAATCTTCCGGACTCATGACTTCCTTGTTCTTTTCTTTGTTGGCTTCCACATTGTCGCCGTTCATCACTTTCTGGAACAGTTCGTAATTCTTCGTGGCCAGCGCAAAATCTATTAACGCTTCTTTCTCGACGCGTTCCGCTTCTTTTTGAATCAGCACTTCCTCCAGCTCGATATCCGATGCCGGAACGAAATAATTTTTATTCATTTTCGGCACGCGGATGACATAGTCAAAAACGTTGTCCGCGTTGCGTTCGTAAGCGATGATATATCCGTACTCCCCGACAGGAAGGTTTTGTTCGAATTGATCGGCGACGATATACACTTTCTGTCCTAAACGCAACATGTTTCTTCCACCTCCACATGTAGTGTCAACTTGTTTCCGGCATCGGCCAATCTATCTGAGCGACTGAATCACACCAATTGTAAATTAGTATATTATATATGGTACTAAAAAGAAATAGAAGTGTCCATAAACGCAACCCATGTTGTTGATTGACAAATAAAATATAACGTAATAAAATATTTTTACGATATATAGAAATGTTACGCAGGAGTTGAAACCGTTGCTTCCGGATATTCAAGAGACGTACATTGTGGAAACGCCCGAGCAGGCATTGGCACTGCTCAATCCATTGCGTGCCGAAATGCTGTCCCATCTCGCCCAGCCGGCATCCGCCGCCGAAATCGCCAGGACCATCGGCGAAACGCCGCAGCGCATGAACTACCATTTGAAGGCGCTGGAGAAGGTCGGGCTTGTCCGCAAAGCGGGGACCCGGCAAGTGAGAAATCTGGTGGAAGTGCTTTATCAGGCCGTCGCCAAAACGTTTATTTTGTCGGATTCGCTCAATTTGCATCCGGATACGGTGCAGCAAATGAAGGATCATGGCTCGCTCGCCCATCTGATTACGATTGCGGAACGCATCAAAAGAGATTCGTTATTGCTGATGGAAAAGTCGGACGCGAGCGAGAACGTTCCGAGCGCATCGCTCCATACCAAGGTGCGCTTGGCGAATGAGGCGCAGCGAAGCGCATTTGTACAGGAGTACGTCGAACTTGTCAAACAATTGGCGGGCAAGTACGGAAAAGACGGGGATGCGAGCGAGACTTACTCGGTTGTGCTGGCGGTGTACCCCGAACCGGAGCGGACCGCGGGTCCGGAGCAGCCCGCCCGTCCGGTGCGGGATTCTAACGAAAAGGTAAGGGAGGATGGCGAATGAGCGGCGACGCTTTGCGAATCATCGTATGGGGATCGGACGCTGGATCCGGGAAGAAGAAGGAGCACACGGCGGACGGCGAAGAAGCGACGGTCAAAGAATGGACGGTTTCTTCAGACTCCGATGCCGTTCAGACGAAAATCATTATGGTTTCGTCGGGTTTCGGGGAGCGCGCGCACAAGGCCGGCGGCAATGCGCTGAATCTGGCCGCATAGCTTTTTACTCTGCAAAAGGAGGGTTCAAGAATGAGTTTAGTGCCCATCGTCGTCGAACAGACGAGCCGCGGAGAGCGTTCCTATGATATTTATTCCCGCCTGCTGAAAGACCGGATCATCTTTATCGGAAGCGCCGTTGACGATAACGTGGCCAATTCGGTTATCGCCCAACTGCTGTATCTGGCAGCGGACGATCCGGAGAAAGACATTCACGTCTACATCAATTCGCCCGGTGGTTCCGTTACAGCCGGCATGGCGATATACGACACAATGCGGTATATCAAGCCGGACGTATCGACGATATGTGTCGGCATGGCCGCTTCGATCGGGGCGATACTGCTTATCGCCGGAGCGAAAGGAAAAAGGATGGCACTGCCCAATTCGGAAATTATGATTCATCAGCCGTGGGTCGGCGGAGTACAGGGGCAGGCGACCGACCTGAAAATTCATGCGGATCACATCTTGAGAACGAGAACGATGCTGAACCGGATTATTTCCAAGCGAACCGGGCAGCCGCTCGACAAAGTGGAGCGCGATACGGATCGCGACAACTTCTTTTCGGCTAAGGAAGCGCTTGCCTACGGAATGATCGATAAAATCGTGGAGAAATCATAAGGCGTGCCGGCCGTACAGCGGCCGAACAGCATGTTGGGACTTCCGGCCCCCTCAAAGGCACAAATATTGCAACGCAAAAAAGCACCCTACGCCGTTGTGCGGCAAGAGGTGCTTGTTTCCTGTTTATGGCGCTTCATCCCTGCACTCGAATGATGCCTTCCTGCGACACTGTGAGCTTGTCAAAGCCGTTTTCCGTAACTACGTAGCTGTTTTCGATGCCGACGACGCCGCGGTTCGGGAACGTGAACTTCGGTTCTACGGCAATAACCATGCCCGCTTCCAGCGGATACTTAAAACCTTTGGCCAAAACGGGAAGCTCGTCCACTTCGAGACCGATGCCATGGCCGAGAAACTTGACCCGATCGTCGCCGTATCCCATGAAATGGGCGCCTAGCCCCGCCGCTTCCGCCCGTTCCAGCGAACGGAAATACAGCTGTTCGCTAATCGTTCCCGGACGAAGCAGCGCTTCGGTTTCCCGCATGATTTGCTCCGACACCGCATAAGCGTCCGTTAAATCGTCAGGCAATTCGCCGATAACCGCCGTGCGCGTCTGATCGATAACGTATCCGTCTATGCAGCAGCCGATATCGAGCAGAATCGGTTCATTGCGCTCAATCCGTTTGCGCCCCGCGCTTTGCGGGCAGGCCGGACTTAATCCTTGTCCTCCGGCCGGTCCGTCGAAATACGTCGGCACAGCCGCCGCCGCGCCCGAACCGACTATGCCCGTCACAATTTCCTGGTTGTAGCCGCGCATCCTCATCACGCCCAGATGCCCTTCGAGCCGCAGCGATTGTTCAATGACGCTCATCAATTCCACTTCGCTCATGCCGACCCGGAGCCGGGCGACCGCCTTTTCCAGCGCCTTATCCGCAATACGCGCCGCTTCTTTGATTTTCGCTATTTCATCCGGCGATTTAATCATCCGCGTTTCCCGTATAAGCATCGATCCGTCAACCCAATCCGTATCCGGCAATACCGACTGCAGCCGCCGGAAATATTGAACCGGCAGCACGTCGAATTCCAGAGCGATGACCGGCGCTCTTCCGTTCCCGAACAACCGCGCAAATTGGTTGCGCATCCGTTCGCCAAAAGTGCGGAACGTTCCGAGGCTTTCCACGGCAACCCCCGCTTCCGCCCTGGCGCGAACGACGCTTTTCTGCACGTAATACACCGCATCGCCTTCCACGGGAATAAACAAATACCCGCTCTGCATCGATCCGGTAAAATAATACAGGTCCACATTTTGCGTCACGATGCAGCCGTCTATGCCTTTATGCCGCATTTTGTCCTGCAGCCGCCGAAGGCGGGAATTGTAGTCCGCCATCCATCACCACTCCTTTGTATACGTCCACATTATACATCGGCAAGGAGGTAATGGGAACTTGTGCCCCGCTTCGTTGTAAGGCCCTATTTGTTTTTGGGCATTACAGCTTCGGAGTTGTTCCGAAGTTTTCGGTATCAAGAAGGTGTGATAACAGCGGCGTGAAGGATTGAAAAGCTAAACATTCTCGCATATTCCAAGAAAAAATGCCTGTCATAAAGCACAGGCATTCGTAACACATGCGTATACATGAAGGGTGGGTTTCCGCTAAAAACGACGATGCAAACGGTAATACTCGTCCCAGTTCCCGACGATTTGTATCGTCACTTCGTCTTCTTTGACAACCCCGTTGGAATACCAGACGGTAAAACGAAACGTATACGGCCCGTCGGCCAATTCCTCGAAATTCACGCTCGTATCTTCGCTGAGTAGCAGCGTTGTCCACAACGTTTTCCCGGCGTCCTGAGCATCCAAGTCTTTGGTCGCGTCACCGGCGTCAAGCAACATCTCCGCCTGCACCCGCACCGCCTTCGTGGCGGAAGATCCGGTGTCCGTCGTTTCCGCCTCCAATTGAAACGCTTCACCCGCCCAGAAGGTGGGGTAGGGTCTTGGGGTGTCCGGGTTTTTGGCGTTATAGTCCTGCCGGTTTTGCTCCCACTGATCCGTATGCTTCACATACCCGTCTATACCGAGCGCGCCAACGGCAATCGACTTGGTTACGCTGTGTACGGCACCGTACGGATCGGCCGCCGTCAAAGTGACCTCGTAAGTTCCCGGCAATGCAGCCGTAATCTCCGCATCTTTCGTCGTATAAGATGCAGGAGCGCCGCCGGAACGGCTGATGCTCCACAGGTACGTCAGACTGTCCCCGTCCGGATCGCTCGATTGATTGATTAACGTAATCGTATCGCCTTCCCAGGCCGGCTTTGGGGTCCAATCAAAGTCGGCTGTCGGAGACCGGTTCGTGAATATCCACCGGTCTGCCGAATACGGCGACCAGACAAAGTCGTCGAACACCCGCACCCGAACTCTTAGTTTTTGGCCTTGCGGCAAATCCTCGGGAATATCGTAGCTTTGGACGGTGTTGGAAGTATTTTGCGACCTTTCTCCGGAGTCATATATCTTTGTCGTTCCCGTCTCGTTATACACTTGCAGCTGGTACCTGAGAAACACGGTTCCCGGATCGGGGTCGATTTGATCCCAGGTAATGGTCGGACGCAGCCCTACCATGGTTGGCGAAGCCTGCGTTCCAGACGGATCGGTAATGACCGCCGATGGCGTCATATTGATGTACAGCCAACCGATATTTGACCAACTCGACCATAAGTAACCGTCACTTACTCTGACACGGACCTGCAGCGGCTGGCCGGTCGGCAAATTGCTGGATACCGTCCAGCTTTGGTTCGTGGCCGATGTGTTTTGCGAAACGTTGCCGGAATCGAGCACCATCGAACCGGCTGCATTCATAATCTGCACCTGGTATGCCTTAAACACGGTTCCGGCGTCCGGATCGGTTTGATTCCACGTGATCGTCGGCCTCCGGTTATCGTACACCATAGAGGGCGCAAACTGCGTTCCGCTCGGGAATGTCAACGTTGCTTTCGGCGCGCTGTTAACCTTGAACCACCCAATATTAGACCAGTTGGACCAATCGTCGCCGTCGGAAACCCGGACCATCGCCTGCAGTTTTACCCCGATCGGCAAATCCATCGGCACCGCCCAGCTGGCCGAAGTCGAAGACGTGTTTTGCGACGCTTCTCCCGTTTCAATGACCACGGCCCCGGTTTCATCCAGAATCTTCACATGATACCCTTTAAACACAGTTCCCGGGTCGGGATCGGTTTGGTTCCATGTGATCGTCGGGCGAGTCGTATAAACCATCGTCGGATTCGCTTGCGTGCCGGTCGGATACGTCAGCGTGGCCACCGGCTTATTGTTGAGCGGCGCCGTTCTCGTCGTCGTCAAATTTTGCGTGTACGGATAGCTCCATGCCCCGTATTCGTCTCGCACGGCCAACCCGACTTCATACGTGCCGATCTCCTGCGGCCTGGTCAATTTGCCTTCCACGTACATCCCGCTCGGCGTCGTGTACCAATATTTGCGTTCCATAATGCCCCGCGTCGCGCCGTAATTGATGCCCGTCGTATCCGGAGGCGAATAGTTGGTTGGACTCGCCCATCGGTCCGGATCGTAACTGGTGTCGTTCCACGTGACGATGCCGGTCGATGGATTTTGCGACAGCGTAAATTGGGCAACGGGCCTTCGGTGTACGATAACTCTTTGCTGGAAGTCGTTGGACATTTTCCGGTAATTATCGAACACCATGCTTGGGTAACGGTAATCCGGATGCGGATCGTCCTTCGCCCGCAGCGTAACGATATAATCCCCTACCTTGTCGAAGTAAATTTGCTCCGCATTGTACGTTTTGCCGTGCATCGCGGATAATCCCTGGTTGTTAATGAACTTCGGCGTATGGCTGTAGCTCCATTGGTACGTTCCCGCACGCGGATCGTTTTCCGGATCGGTAAACGTGATATCCAAGTACTGCACTTCCGCTCTGGATGTGCTCGGCTCCCAAATGGCGTAGTTGGCCAGCCAATCGACCAAATTGTTTTGTATGACTTTGCTGTACAGACCGCTGAAAGAGATTAACGCCTTTTCCGAAAACGGCCCGAATTTTCCGGATGTGAAGGTGCTGTCATTCTTGTCGAAGAACGGAATGCCGTTCACCCAAACCTTCATGTTGCTGCCCACCGTTTTCACCTTGATTGCATAGTTCGTATTCGGCAAAAACGGATACGACTGGCTCGCCAGCACGGTCCGGTTTCCGTTCACGTATTTCGACAAATACATCGTCGTTCCTTGCGTTTCTACCGCATACCGGTTCCGGGGATCAGTCATCCGGAACGACAAGCCCACCAAATCGGTATCGATCGTTGGGTTCTTCATATTCAACGTTACACCGATTTCCGCGTCACCGAGCGAATTGGGCGATACATACTGCCCGAGATAAAACGCATCTTTGACCAGCGCATTGGTGGTCGGTGTCCCTTTCGCAATGCCGACGGTCATGTAGTACGGGCTGCGATAGAAAGTAAAGGAAATCCCGTACAAAAATATTCCGTCTCCCACATATTGTCCATATACAAGCGATTGGTCTTCCACCGGATCGTCATCATTAAGATATCTCATATAGCGCGGCAGGTTTTCCATCGGCACGTAAGTTACATAGTTTCCGGAAGGATCTCGTATTTCTGCATTCACTTTCCCCGTAGCCGTAATCCTACTGAGCGTGCTATAGTTATCCGCAGTTGTACTGCCAACTAAGGGAGCACCAGGATAGATCATGTTTCCATTCCAATCCACCCTTACATAATGCGGTGGTCTGAATTCTTGATAAGTATAATTGTCGTCAGTCGTTCCGAGGTTGGTTTGCACCACCGCACCGCTCGTCATATCCAGATACTGCCAGGCTATCGGGCCATCTGGCGAACTGGTATGTTTATTGGAGTAGCTGAGCGCAAACACCTGATTCTTTCCTGGAAGAGTGATGATAAAGGGTAAATCCTCTTGAATTTCCCAGTCGTCACCATTGTACCAAGAACCATTGTCCGGGCTGTCGTAATACAACTCTGTTTTCCATTTGTAAGTGAACGTATTCAGGTCATATTTAACCACGCTTACGTTCAGACTTCGAGCATACATATACCCGCAGTTCTCATCCCACCACTCCAAGCGGTACAAATCGTTATTCGAGCCTCTGAAAAATTTACTGTTCTTGCCATCGTAATCATCCAGGTCTTCACACCGTAGACCGCCGGGGTTGCTGTCACTAATTGGGGGATGCGTTGTTAATGTCAGGTTACGCGTCACGTTCCCGTTCCGGTCGAATTCGACTAACTTATCGTCCAGTCCACCAAAGTCCAAGTATAGAACAAGCTTGTCTCCGTTTGAGAAGGCTTGCGAAATGTAATACGTATATTCGCCAGAAAGCGGGATAACTTTCTGGACATTTCCGCTTAAAGGATCAAGAATGGCGATTTCGGTTGGATTGGAAGGATCCGATTCCGTACCGCGTACGGCATATAAAACATCGTCCGCCAAAATGATGTCCAAATAGTATTTTCCGGATTGGCTGGAAATCCAATCATACTGGAACTGATCCTTAGTCGAAATCGAAGCTTTTTTAATCGCGTATACACTATTATTTAAAGCTAAATAAAGGTGACTTTTCGAAGTTTGGAACGGAATGGCCTCATTCCCATAGTAGTCCGAGATATACGCCTTCACTTGCTTTACGAGAGGTCTTGTCGGATCTGATGTATCCGGCAGTAGGAAACTGTTCTCGGAATTAAAGCTTGTGCCGGCTCTCCAAGGATTCAACCGGTTGTGTCCGTATCCGTTATCGATCATGGAAAATAGAACAGCTGCGTCCTCATCGTCCCATCGCTTGAAGTTGGTTATCCCTTGGCTCTCGTAGTCGTCGCCCCAAGATGTTGCAAGAGAAGTGCCTTGCAAGTGCCATCTTTTATACCTGGTTGTGCTGTCAATCGCGGTTGTCGTATTCGTTTGGTACAGTGCCCAGCTATTTAAAACAGTGCTCATGGGATAGCTTACTGGTGAAGTTAGATCCGGCTGCTGATTTTCCCCGAGCACCTTAAACGAAACTTCGGGCGCATCATTGATGATGTCGAGAGTCAGCGTGGACTCGTCTTCATCCAAGGTATCGTCCCATTTGCCGTAATCTTCCGTGACTTTCACATAGAATAGGTATTTGCCCACCTTTGCCGGCGTGAACGTCGTTTTGGCCACATCCCCGCTCGGCAAATTGATCCACGCATTCGCGGCGATTTCATCGGCAAAACCGTTATTGTTGCTATCGTACACGTACTTGTATTCCGCCTTCACAATGACATCGCCGTCCGGGGAATACGACTTGTTCAGAATCGTCACCTGCTGGTTCCGTATGCCGATCGGCGGCACTTGCAGCTTCGCCACCGGCGGGTAATCGGGATGGACGATGATGTTGCAGGAATCGGCATCCTCCGGTAACGATTTTAGCCCGGCGCTGTCCGTCACTTCTCGCAACGTGACTTTAGCGATAATATCGTTGAGCGTTCCGTTGAAATACTTGTCCAGCTTGTTTTCCCATACGTCCTTGCTGTGGTCGATCTTCCTTCCCAACGGGCTCCAGCTGCGTTCGGAGCTAAACAAGTTTTGGTCCACCGGCCGGTTCTCCTTCACTTCATCCGGACAATCTACAACCGGCACCGGGTTTGGCGGGATCACGTCAATGCGCGCCGATGTCCGGTATTCCAATCCGAACTTGTCCCTGATCGTCGCTTCAACACGTTGGTTGTAACCTAGTGTTCTCGCAACGATGCGATTGTATTGATCACGGTGGATGTCATCGGGATCTCTCGGAATATCCCGTATCCAATCGCTGTTGCTATCACTAAAGTGCCAAATAAACTCATACGGATCGCCGTCCGGATCGCTCGGTGAACGCGGTGGAGGAAAATCTGCCGGATCGCGGATGACCCGCAAGTTGACTTCTTCGCCAACCACAACGAAAGGAATCGGCTCAATTCCGTTCCGGTCACCTCCATCAAAGAAACCGATTCGCATATACGGCGGGTTATTGTCTTCCGGAGGATTAACGTACAACGGTTTTTCGGCAATCCATCCCGAATCGCCGCAGCTGGTTACTATCTTCAACGCAACGTCCACAGTGCCCACCGCAACAGTGCTCGGGTAAGTCGAGTAGGAGAAATTCGACTCCGCCGTTTGGCTTTTCACGCCGCTCGTATAATCGTTGCTGCTGTCTTTCGAGAACCGATAGTAATGATATTGGTACGTGCATCCTTCCGGGATTTTAAAATCCCGAGGGACGAGTTTGAACGGATCACGGTACGTGATCGTGTTCGGGATAATGTCAAAGTCACCGGTAATTTTCCCAAACTCCGCGTTGTATTCCTTCGTGTTGTTCACCCTCGTCGCTTCGTTGATATTCTTGTCCGGATCCAGGATTAACGTAAACGTCACGCTTTTCGGCATGTTGAACGTATAGTAGAACGTCCTTGTCACGGTCTGCCCCACCGTCATGCCCGACGACAACGTTTCGTCATACAGGATCCGTGAATACGATGCCTCGGTTCCTTCCACAACTATAAACCGGACAGGGGACTTGACATCCGCGTATTGGTTGACGAAAGAAAGCTCAAACGTAACCGGGCTGCCCACGACCAGATCCGTTTTGTTCTGCAGCTTTTGCGCAACAAGATCGGGCAAGGTGGCCGGTTTATAGTACACCCGGACTTTGCCAGAATATTTATGTACAGTAGCCTCCCAAGCGGCATTCACTTTCATGAAGTAGTTTCGTCCTTGGGTATGGCCCGATATAGGGAAAGTAGCGTCTCCTGTGATGTCCAGATAATCTCCAGATTTTCCGTCTAATGATTCTTCGTTATACTGCGCTCCCAATCTTTTCGCTACTTGAATTCTCCCATACCCTGATTGACCGGGACCGCCACCCATGATTCTTACTCCCCTGGTTTGCGGGGTCGATTTGCTGGCGTTTATTTTAATGGAGGATAGTTCGACATCTGATTTAGGAATTTGTTTATTTGGATCCTTTATATTATTTATTGCATCTTGTTCGTTTTCATAATAGTAATCAGCCGACTCTACACGAGTAGCTGTCGTTACCGCATCACCGTTATTTTCAAGCTCCGGAGGAAACGAAGAAGGAAACTTCCCCGGACAATTGGAAATGCCATTTGCATCGACACATCCTTCGGCTCCTGAGTTTGAAAAGTAATACGGCCCGGTGTTTTCTCCCTGCGTGACCCAAGTCGTTCCTGCAGAGTTGCGCCAAATCCGGTGGCCTGGATCCGTATCGCTTCGCCCGTACACTTTCGTTGGCTTATTGTAGGAAACACCGGATTTGAACGTGAGCATCGTTCCGCTCAAACTGCTGATATTGCCCGGATTGGACATTTGCGATCCGTTGAGCGTGATTTCATACCGGTCAACGACCCAATCCCCGGGTTCGGTTGGATGTTTGATATCCAGAGCCAAAGGCACTTCATCTGGGTTGCCGGAGAAATACACGCCGATCAGTTTCGTCGGTATATTAAATTTCAACTCGAAATCTTGATAGGTTTCCGATGGAGCGCCGAAGATAGAATACAGTCCGATTCCCAAATAGAGAAGAACCATAATGAGAATAGGGACTAACCCGCCCCTCTTATATTTCTGCATCCACGTCACCTACTGTTTGGGTATTACGTTAAAATAGACTTCTTCCCCTGTTACTTGGTTATAGAAGCTAATTGCCGTCCATTGTTTGGCATATTCGAAGAATGATTTTGGATAAGCAACTAAATACCACCCTTCAATTGTACCGACCTTTTTTAAAAACAATACTTTTAGGCCCCGTATAGGGGTTTGATCATAATATTCCGGCGGAATGCCTGCTCCTCTTGAAACACCTGTATTGAGCAAAGCTGATGGAATATTGATATATCCACTTTTCCTAGCAACCTTATTAGTCGCTTTAAAATGAAAGGCAAAAACATACTCACTTCCAAGTGGTTTATCATCCTCTTTTCGGATTGCCGGAAACCAAGAACGAAACGCCCCGTCTTTCCGATCCATGTCCACCACGATCATCTTGTCCACCGTCGTTTCGATGTTTTTGCCGAGATTGATCGATACGGGGAATTTTTTCGCCTTGATTCCGTACTGCTCGAACATCGATTCTACGTTGGTGCCTTTATAGTCTACCTCGGCGTAGCTGATCGCATCTTTGTCCACAGGCAGTTTTTCCCCGTTTTTCAACGACAAGATACGCTCGATGATCGCCACTGATTGCGCCCGGGTGCTCGTCTTGTCCACTCCCAATTCCCCGCCGCTAAGGCCGTGGATCAACCCTGTTTTGGTGGCGTGGTACATGAACTCTTTATCGTCCGTGACTTTTTGCGCCTCCTTCACCGCTGCGCGAACGGCAATCCGGGCCATTTCCATCCGGGTTAACGGCGTATCCGGCGTTCCCGTTTTGAAATCGCTGTATTTGTGGATGCCGGCGTTCACAGCCTCGTTCACATAAGGCGTATACCACGCTTGTCCGGCTTTCTTCTCTGCCACAGGCAACTTTAAAGCACGTACAACCATCGAGATAAACTCTACTCTCGTTACGTTTTTGTCCGGCTTGAACGTTCCGTCGGCGTAACCGGCGACGTATCCTTTTTGCACGGCGGTTTCAATACTGGACTTTGCCCAATGTCTCGAAATATCCGAAAAGCCGTTTGCGATTTGATTCGCCTTTACGATGGTGCAGCCTATTAATAGCGAGAAAATCAATAGAACGGACAATGCTTCTTTTCTCATACCGACTCCCTCTCCTTGTTCGGTGGTTCGTTTTTCATTCGGCAAAATTCCGACCGATACTGCGTCCAATTCTTGCAAAATATTCATCCGGACGATACCGTCAGCATCCCCCAAGTTATGATATAAATAGATTCTACCTTTAAAGTTAAATCCTAGCAAAACAAAAACAGGCTACGGTTTATACTCGTGCGAGGCGCCGATCGTGTATTCGATATCCATCGCGATCCCAAAATGTTTGGGGTGCTTCACCTGGATAATCGCGATAATGGAGGGTCCGTACAGCGTATCCACATAATTGTAGGCAGGCTGAGTATACGTTTGCGGAAACGGACCGGTTTCTACGGCGTCGAACCAGACAAGGCGCACCCGATCCTTCAGCAGGCTGTTCCCGTACGGTTCCAGATTGTTGTCCAGCGACAAATTGGTCTGGAGGCTCGTTTGCAGCGCTTGCCTGGCCTGATCGACGGTAAAGACGATATAGCCTTTCTCTTTTTCGTTCCGGTCAATGTGCAGGGCAGCGTCGTGGACGGCGAGATCGAGTGAATTTTTCAGCTTCGCGTGAATGACGTTTTTCGTATTCGCATCCATCTGCAGCAGCCAAAAGTGAACATAGATGACGGTCATCAACGTTAACGTGACAATCCATTTCATAAAAAACTTGGCGTGAAACCCATGACAGATACGGGAGGGCACGCAGCTCCTTTTTCATTGGTTTACGGCAAATACTCCGACATTTCGACCGCTTTGAAGTAATACTTCCGGGTTTCGCTCACGCCGGCGAAGTTCACGATAAAATAAGGCCCCATCGGATAAGTGACCGAAGCTTCGATATACTGTCCGCGTGGCGATAACGTTTCTGTCCCGGAAATTTGTATTTTGGATTCGTCAAAATGCAGCGCCTTCAGTTCATCGATCGCATATTGTTTGATTTCCGGCGTCATTTTCCCTTCTCTTGCCGCCAGCTTGACCGCTTTATGCAGCACGTTTTCCAGAACCATTCCCCGCGTGTGAATATACTCCGACAAGAAGGGCTGGAACACGAAAAACACAAAAAACGGCAGCGTTAAGAAAAACGCGACAATTTTGCTCATACGTCGTCACGGCGAAATCGCATCGATTTTGGTTGAATTTCTGCCGCCCAAATCCGCAATATCGTCTTTCGCCGTACCGTTGATCGTTGACGTATACAGCAGCACCACCACAACAATGACGAGCAGCGTCGCTAAAAATTTATCCATTTAATCTTCTCTCCTTTTAAATAATCATTTCTGCGATCTTTAACCGCGTAAATCGATGCTACGGTATCGTGATGCTTTCCACTTTTGTGGAAATGCGCGAACTTACATCGGTAATATCATTCTTTGCCGTCCCGTCGATCGTGGTCGTATATAAAACAACGACAACGACAATGACGAGCAACGTCGCCAGAAACTTGTCCATTCCCCGCCCTCCTTCCCGTATGTTGTTCCCTTCAACGTTGCGGCCGGTCTATGGGAACCCGGCGCTTTAGTCACTGGCTGTACAGAAACTGCTGCAAATCCCGATTCGCCAACACGTAAACCATAATGAAACAAACCAGAATCATCATTAATCCGGAAAAAGTGATCACGTAGCCGATGAGACCGCGGTTTTTCATCCGCTTGCGATGAATTTCCTGCCGTTTCGTCTTAAATTCCGCATAGTTCTGATCGAGCAAATCCCTGGCCTCGGCGGGGGACGTTTCAACGACTTCCTTTAAAATATTGGCCAGGCTCACCGCTTCGTCCGTACCGATTTCCCGGGCGAACAGCTCTAGCGCCTTCTTCCTGTCCAGAGGGTAGCTGCGCAAGCATTTGTCCAGCGCGGGGCGAATGGCATGCGTGTATTTCCGGTATTCCATCAACGTGGAATATACGCTCTGCGCGTCTTTTTCGTCTTCGAATTCATAGTCGTTGCAAATCATCTGGTACAAATGGAATACTTCCTGATTCTTTTTGCTTGTATACTGATTTTTAAACCAGCCGAGCAGCTTCATGACCGGGAATTTGGGATGCAGGTGCGTTGCGATGTAAAGTGCGATGAGCAGCCCGACTTTTTTGTACGGATACGACCCGTACGATCCGTTCAGGAGCGCAATGTGCACATAGGCAAACGCCGCGATGAAGGCGATATCGCGGTACAACCGGTATGTGACGCTCGTCAGGCCGAGCGGTTTCCCCGCTTTTCTGAAATGTTCTTCCATGTCCTCACGATAATACATCCTGTCGATCAACGCCTTCTGTTCGTCGATCAACCGCCTGATCCGTTCAAACGGCGTTTGTTTGCGCGTCCGGACGTTTAGAAAATAGACGTGCACGGCACGCAGAGCGAGGAACGTCACCCACCCGGATGCGCCGAATATGAGCCATTTGCCGTACAGCAGCACATTTTCCATGGGCTACACCTCGTTTTTCGGCTTGCGCAAAATGACGGCCGTGAAAAAGCTGACAACGCAAACGATGACCGTAAACAGCAAATATTTGACGCCGATCGGATCGTTCAGGTAGTAGTGCAGCACGGCTCCGCCGGAAAGGTACTCATTTCCCCAAATGCTCACCGGCAGCATAACGATCGGCAGGTATCCCATCTGAATCGTCTCGAGGTTTTCCGATTTCGCTTTTTCGATGAGCTGGGACACGTCTTTCATATCTTCATGGATGCGGGCGAGCGCTTTTCCGATTTGTTTGCCGTCTTTGGCCGCCTTCATGATTTGAATGCCGAGCTGCCGCGCCCAGCTCGTCTGGATCTGGTAATAGAACAGTTCCGCCGCTTCTTCGATATTTTTCTGGCCTTTGGCCTGCAGCGCCGATACGAAAACGTTGAAAGCGTTTTTCATCGGGCCGTGAAGTTCTTCCGTCAGCTCCAGCAGCGCATAATAAATATTGCCGCGATAGCTCCGGTATTTTAACAGCAGCTTTTCGGCGGCTGGCGTTAACTGGTAGCTGTTTTCCGTGCGAATCCGGTGCAGCTGCAGATGTTTGTAACCGTAAGGGACGAGGGCGATGCAGAGCGAATATAGAAGCACCGGTATGCTGACCGACTGTTCGATGTAAGCGAAAACCGAGCTTGCGCCGGACGAGAAAATGCCCACCCACCTGCCGATGGTCACATAGGAAGCGATAAACAGCAGCAGCGTCATGTTCAAAAAGTTGTGCACGGTCGTTTTCTCGTTATATTTTCGGTTGGTCGAGCGAAGCAGAAAGTGCAAAAGCCCCATCCAATAGCATTGCGCCGGCTCCGTTTAC
>JAWLCZ010000066.1:0-19168 GCA_041686835.1 Paenibacillaceae bacterium
AACCCCTTAAACTGAAACCTTATTAAATTTTAAATTAATAAATAAAAAATATAAAACACCCCATTTTAATATAACACAATAGAGAAGGAATGTCAACTGTATTTTTTCAACAAATTCGATTTTGTTCGAAGAGGGCAAACAGCGAAGCAAGAAACTCGTTCAGGAGAGTTGCGCTTTGAGGGAGGAAGGGAAGCTCCATGTTTTTATCCCGTATATTGCACGCGATCAATAACTCGGTTCAGGAAAAGCACATCATCGAAATCCTTGAACTGAATGAGAAGACGAAAGAATTCGGTTTGATCTTGACTCCCGATGAAATAAAAAACATGATGGACGCCAGAAATAAAGTGCTGCGCGATTACGGACGGGTGGAACTGGGCATTGAAGCGACGAAAGAATTGATCGAAGTATTTTGTGCTTCGCCTTATATCCATGACGATAATTACGTTTCCACGCTAAATGAATTGCACGAGATTTTCTATTATTTGAGAAATGAAACGGAAGATCAGATCGGCGACATGAAGCTGGTTCAGATCATGAAGGATTTTTTTGACGGAGAGTGCGGGGGTTCGGTGGAACTTTTAAAAAGCAGACTGGAAGAGTTTGCTGAAAATTTTAGAAGAGATGCGCTTCGTGAGTCTTTATTCGAGGGGGATGATTAGGATTGCAGTTTGAGCACACCAAAGAGGTTTCAGGGCTGGTTCCGCGCAGCAAGATAAAAAAGGCGACTCTTAAACGGAATCAATATACGATATCCCTTTTGAACGAAGGAATGCGCGCGGGAATGCTCAGCAGTCAGGATGTTTATAACATCCAGGTAGGATTGATGGGCATCCTGCAGGATTTGATTCGTCGGTATACTCAGGGGGAAAGTTCTTCCGTTGCCTCTGAAACGGCGGAGCGTATCATGGCTTCCCTCATGTATGCTGTCGACGCTTACACTTTTCGCTTTGCGAACCCCGACCAAGCCGTCACTGAGTTGAAAACGGCCGATATCCGTAAAATATACGAAGAAGGGGTTGAGCTGGTTCGCCAGTGCTTTGAAGAAACGAAACAGCTTTACCGGGAAATCAAAAAAAACAAATTGGATGTGCCGGTGGATGCCTATCATATGACCATTGATGTAGCATTGCCGGTCTTTATGAAAAAATACGGCATCATATTTGATTCCCATAATACCATGGCCAGCATTGATTATCCTTTGGCGATGGATGACATGCGTCTTCAGGGTGTCTTTTATATCCGGCAATATTTGGAGCGCCTGCAAATGGAGACGCGATTTTGCCGATTATTCAGCCAACGGGACATTCTGGAGCTGTTGGCCAACTATGGAAAAGTGTGCAGGTTTGACTATCGGATCGAATTATTTAACATCTTTGAATTAGTGCTAAATCAAGCCGTTTTTTCAATGTTATCGGGAGGGGAAGCAAATCAGATCGGGATTTCCGCCTATCAATACAACCAGTTAAACCGGATGTTTACCCGGTTAAATGCCTCTCAGATCGCTTCCGCTATTCATAAAGCAATGGACCGGTTGCAGCACGATCTGAAAACCGATCCTCCGCTCACAGACTATATGAACCAGTGCCGAAATCAACTAATCCAGAGAGTGATTAACGCGGCAAACCACAGCAGCCTGGAAACCGTCATCATCATGGAAAAAGAAGAGAAACCAAAATCGTCTGTGCTGTTATTAAACGAAGTGAACCGAATGAGCGACGTCCGATTCCGGCGTTTAGCGGAACAAATGATGCAATGCGGAACAAAAGAAGAGAAAGTTCAACTCATCGCAGCCCATTTTTCTTCATTGCATGATTATTTGGATCTGCTCGATTCCGATTGTTTGTATGGAGACGAATATGAAGCGCTCTTCTCGACGTTTGGCGATTTGGAGCTGGCGATCTTTGCGAAAATCGTATTTTATGAGGAGTTGCGCAGCGATTTCCTCGACTTTCCATCGATCGTTTCCGGCGGAAAAGAGGACGTAAGCGAATGGAGAATGCATTATATTGAATTTATGCAAAATCTGGACAAAGACCGGATCAACTCCATTGGAAACCTCATCTCTGATATCGACTACGAGGAAATCAAGTTTTATTGAACTAAAACATAGGTACTCATTTCATCACTCCTGCCACCGCGATGAAAGCGGTGGCTTTTCGGTGTATTGTTATTTGTTCAACATTACTGCCCATTTCGTTAAGTATGGGATGTATCCCGTTTCAAGTTTTTTATTAAATGATCGCACCATTCGATATATAGACGTTCATATCGAATCCCGAAATCAACGACCGAGATGCTGGAGAATATCGGATCCTCATTTGTTGCCTTTTCATGCAATTGAGTAAGCTCCGCTGCTTTGTTCAAATAGGCTGCTAATCTTTCCTCATGCTGCTTCTTTATTCCCTCAATTTGTTTAACCATCTCCTCCGGCTCTACAAGCCAAGAGTTGTAAACTTTGAGCAAGAAGTCATCGCGGACGCTGTGTTCAAGCTCTAAAGGTTGGACCGTCCACTTCATTAACGCCTCCCGTCCGGCTTCGGTGATCTCATACACTTTTCGGGCGGGACGATATGTAGTCTGTTCAACCCCTTGAAGCTTAACCCATCCCTCGCTTTCCATTTTGGATAACTCGGGATAAACCTGGTTGCTTCCCACTTTCCAGAAGGGACCCAATCGATTGTTCATATGTTGCTTGATATCGTATCCACTGAGAGGCTCACGCGCCAATAAAGAAAGTATAGCGTAACGAATGGAGCTCATAAGAACACCCCCTTTTCAAAATTAGCCGGGACAAATTTCATATAGGTTCATTCTAATATAGATGAAACCCAATATCAACTAAAATATATGTCAAATTTAACTTATATTCTTGTTGACTTAATATGTTCGATAGGTTAATATTGACCTATGTTAAAATTGTACAATGTAATGAGGAGAGGAACATGACAATGAAAAATGCATTGAAGACGTATTTGAAAAAGCCTCAGACGACGCTTGCGGTTGTAGTGGCGCTTATGGCTCAAATCATCTTTTGCGTGTTTTGGATGTCGGCGTATGACGGTGTGCTTGATCGAACACACCATCTAAAAATTGCAATCGTCAATGAAGACGGCGAGTTTGGAAAAAGTATGGAGCAACAATTAAAGCGCAGCCTCCCGTTCGAAATGACAACCTTGTCCAAAGAAGACGCCATGCGGGAACTCGAGCAGCGCAATATTCATTTGGTTATCACGATTCCGGAAAAGTTCGGCGAAGCCTTAAAAACCCCGGATACGAAAGCAAAAATTTCGTTCACCATGAATGAATCCAATGCGCAGCTTCCGAAAGGAATAATGCAAACGGTAGCGGCCAAAGTGACGGATGAATTGAACGCGAACGCTTCGCTTCAAGGAGCGCAAATGGTATTTGAACAATTACATATGCCTTCAAAACAGGCGTCGCTTACCGCACATCACATCTTGAATAAGGTTGAATCGGAGGTTACCACATTGCATCCTGTCAAAGGGATGCACAATCAAATGGTTCCGATGATGCTGGTGCTGGGTTCCTACGTGGGCGCTATGCTGATGGCGATGAACATGCACCAGGTCTCCTTATCGATTGGATCCGCACTTACGAAAGGACAACACTTTGCCGTTCGCACGCTGTTTATCGTGATCGCGTCCATCATTGTATCATTCGTCGGATCTTCCATTATCTTCATGTTTGGCGGGCAAATGGAAAACGGGTTTGCCTCGTTCTGGCTGTTCCATTGGTTAACGGTGATGACATTCATGTTTTTTGCGCAGATGTTCCTTATGGTCATGGGAATGGCAGGGATGTTTGTGAACATGGCGATGCTGTCGCTCCAGCTCGTATCTTCCGGAACCATTGTGCCAAAACAAATGTTAAGCGGCTTTTACCAAGTGATGGCCCATTTCCTGCCGGCGACCTATTCCGTCGAGGGACTTATGAATTTGCAGTTCGGCGGCATTCACACACTGTATGATGTGGAGCTGCTGATTGTGTTCTCAATAGTCAGCATGTGCATCGGGTTTGCCGCAACGATGCTGAAAAAGCAAGAAAAGCCGAGTGAGGTTATAGAAACCGCCATAGCATAGGATCGTAGGTACTACATATTCCTTACTCGACTTACGGAAACGAAAGTTAAATACCGATAAGTAAAGGGCAGGTAGCCGTGGCTACCTGTTCTTATTTTTGGAAAGCCCACCATGAACGGCTTGCAAACGGTGCATGTCCAGGCCTTAAAGAGGGTCATTTTGAATAGTTTTCACCATCCATCTCATCTGGTAATATAGAATAGGAAAAAAACTATGCTCAAGCCGATAGATCATAACCGTCCATTCCCGTGAAACGATCCATAGACTTACAGATGGCGATTTTTGTAAGGAGGACTATCATTTGAAACCGATCCGGATTCAGGATGTTCAGAAGGAGCTTGAACGATTTTTTAACCAACCCGTTTACCTGCACCTGGAAACGACTAACGGTGCGTATGCCGCTCACCATAATGAATATTTTTTGTCGGCGGGGGCTTATATTCGTAACGGTCTTGTTGAAATCAAACATGGAAAAATTGCCGGGGCGGGCCCGTACCGCGTCGGTTTAAAAATCTCGTTGGGATGGATTTATGCGGAGGGCTTGACGGACTGGGAACTGGATGATAAAGGAAGGCTGCTCTTGGCAGGCCATGACCGGGAAGGCAAGCTGGCGGTCGCCCTTCAGCTTAGTACCGAGCCATTTTAAAGGAGGTATGTCCGATGTCCGAGCATGTTCTCGTTGTTTTTCCCCACCCCGACGATGAAGCGTTCAGCTCCTCGGGAACCATTGCATCGTATACCCGCAGAGGAGTCCCTGTTACGTATGTTTGCCTCACGCTGGGAGAGATGGGCAGAAATATGGGCAGCCCTGTCTTTGCCAACCGCGAAACGTTACCGCTGATTCGCAAAAAGGAGCTTGAAGATGCCTGCAACGTTTTAGGCATTCGCGATCTGCGCCTTTGGGGGTTGCGGGATAAAACCGTTGAATTCGAAGATGAACAATTGCTGGCGGAGCGTATTGGAGCGGTGATAGAAGAAATCCATCCGACCTTAATCATTACGTATTACCCCGGATACAGTGTGCATCCCGATCATGAGGCTTGCGGAGCCGCCGTGATAAGGGCGGTAAAGCAGCTTCCCGAAGCGAAACGGCCTGTGGTATACTGCGTCGCGTTCTCAAAAAATTGTGTGGAACATTTGGGAGAGCCGGATGTGGTGAATGACGTGCGCGATTATTTTGAGCAGAAAATCGCCGCTATCCAATCCCACCGTTCGCAATCCGAAGCGATGTTTACCCAGATCGCGCAAAAAATCGCCGATAAAGATCACGAAATTTTAGAGCGCTTCGCCATAGAAAGATTTTGGATTTATCCGTTTTAACGTCTGATGACCAAGTCCTGCACCGGAGTATGATCGGTGCGGGGCTTTTTTTCTTTTTCACTTGCCCAAACGGCCGCTTTTTTTTATCATAAGTAGTAAGTAGTAAGTAGTAAGTAGTAAGTGATAAGTAAAAAATGGTCGTTGATATCACAGAAGGAGGGAACCTGAATGAACGAATCCGAAGCACTTGCCCGGCAGTTTATTCTTCTGTCCTCAAGTTCTCCAACCCACAAAGTAAGAACGTTGATGAGCGTTCGCGCCCAGACCTATGCGATCGGCGCGGCTTTCGTCGACATGCTGCTCGAAGGGGTGATCCGACTTGATGAAAAAGGTAAATTGGAAGTCATTCGGCATACCGGCACAGGCGATGTTGGCAGCGATATGATTTTACAGAAACTGATGAAAGCCGGCAAACCGAAAACGATGAAAAGATGGATTCAAAGCTACTATTCCTTGGGAGGAGATCGGAAAAAAACGTTTGAGGCGCTTGCAATGCCGCTTATCCGTCAAGGTCGGCTCCAGCAAGAGCAGTATCGGGTCCTGTTCCTCATCCCGGCCGTACGTTATCTCGCATCAGCTGAAGCCAAGGATCACATCATTCAGCGGATGCGAGCGGAACTTCTCGAAAAAGGACCGGTAAGCGATAGAACTGCGGCATTGGCCATGCTGCTTGAAGTGTGCAAACTTTTGAAGCACTATTTCTCGAACTACGAACAGAGAGAGCTTAAGCTTAAGCTGCAGCAGCTGCATCAGGAGCAGAGCAAACAATGGAATACGATCCGCCAAATCAAAAAGGCGATTGATGAAATCGACGGCGCCATCGCTTCAAGCGCAGCAGCGGGAGGAGTCGTGTGAAGGAGCGATGTCCAGACGAAGAAGTATAGAAACGATCCTAAATTCGGAACTTGTCACCATCAGCGAACTTGTCCAACTGTCAGGCATGCGATACAGCACGCTCAAATATTATACGGAAGCGGGGCTCCTGCCCTTCATTCAGCAGGATATCCGCCTTGTCCGGCGCTATCCGCGCATAGAGGCGCTTAACCGGTTGGAAGAAATCAAACGCTTGAAGGAAGAGGAAGGTTTGACAATACAGCAGATCATCGAGAAGTTCTCAAAGGAGTGAGCGCTGCAAAGAAAGAATGCCGCATATGGATGGGGAACAGGATGGGTTGCCGTTATCGTGAATGCGAGGCTTTCTATTGCGGAATGCGGTACTGTTGATGGGGGTGGCAAATTTAGTTAACATAAAAAATATTATGTAAACTAAATCGGTGCTTTTAGCATTTTTTGCTTTGTCAGAAGAGAGAATGTGAATGATATGCCTGTTTGACGGTCAACCTAATCGGTAAATCATCGACGCGGAAGCTGCTGCAAGCAGCGATACAAATGAGGGAGCGAACGTGGCAAAACGTTTTCGGTATGTCGGCGTATGGTTTGCCGTTGTCGTCGCCGTCCCGGCTGTGATGTTTTGTTGGCGGTATGTGGCGAACGGCGGCATCAATATTCATCCGCAGCGTGTGGAAACGTTCGAGCCGGGCCGAAGGACATTAATTGTCGCTCCGCACCCCGACGACGAAACAATTGGCGGAGCGGGTGTCCTGTTAAAAGCGTCGGCAGGCGCAAAACAAGTGAAAATCGTAGTCATGACTAGCGGCGACGGCTATAAACAAGCGGTTGTGAAAAATTTCGGCATTTCTTCTCCAGGGCCGGAGGATTATATCCGGCTGGGGAAATATCGGCACCTGGAAACGCTGCATGCCGTAAAGCATCTGGGCGTACAACCGGAAGATGTCGTATTTTTGTGCTATCCCGACGGAGGAGTGAACAGTCTGTGGGAAACGAATTGGGACCCTTCCGTTCCGCACGTAGGCTTAAACGGGAAATCCCGCGCTCCATACGATTTCTGCTTTGAGAGCCATGCGCTTTACAGCGGCGCGAATGTAGTGAAAAATTTGGAAAAGATCATCCGGAATTACCGGCCTACCGATATCGTTTATCCCGATCCGAACGATCGTCACCACGATCATTGGGCGACGAACGCTTTCGTCAAATATGTCATCGCCAAAAACCGTATCCGTGTCAAAGAATGGACGTATCTCGTTCATCATAACGATTTTCCCGGTTCTGCCGAAGCGGGGGCGGATGCGCCGCATGATCCCCCCGACGAACTGAAACAAGCCGGTACAGATTGGATTCGCGTTCCGCTGAACGAACATGAACGTAAACGGAAACGGGACGCGCTTCATGAATACAAAACGCAGGTCAAAGTGATGGCCCCGTTCCTGGAAGCTTTTGTGAGAACGAACGATTTGTTGGCCGTGTACCCTGATTTGACGCTTTCGAAGTCGCGGCGTTCTTTGACTGCCGGGGACGTCCCGACTTTATTCACCGACGCCTACGGCGATGCGCTGAAGCATCGCTTGGAACTTTTTGCCGATATTACTTCCGTCGGGGCTGCCTTGACGAAAGACCGGTTTTATATTCGTGTCGGCACGCGTATGACAATTCATAAAAACATGGATTACAATATCAGGCTGCGTATATTCCGGCGCGGTTCGATCGTTCGCTATGATTTGGCTGTTTTGAATTCGTCGCTGCGGCAGAGGAAACATGCCGCCAATAGTCCGGATCTGCCGCCTCATTCCGCTTTGAAACTTAAAAACGGCACGATCCTCGTTAGTTTGCCGTCCGATGCTGTTGACGGGGCCGACCGGTTTATGCTGTGCGCAGATACCGTATTTCAAGAGATGCGTATCGATAAAACCGCCTGGCGGTTCGTGCGCATTAAGCGATGAAATCACGTAAAAAGAGCGATATCCGCAACAATTGAAAAAGTTTTTAAATTTCATAACATGGTATCGGCAAATTGTTATATAATGGATAGAGTAATGTAAACGCTTTAATGAATGAAAAATGGGGAGGGTGCCATGAAAATCAGTATTTGTTCATTCAGCTTTCACCGGCTATTGGCGGCGGGAAAACAGGACATTTTCCAATACATCGAAGATTGCAAATCGCTCGGCTGCACACAGCTCGATCCGTGGAACGCCCATTTGTCGGACATTAACGACGGAAAGCAAGTGCTGCACGCAGGCGCGAATCCGGGCGAGTCACAGCACTTGACGGCTGCCGACGACGATTACCTTGCCAAAGTGAAAGAAGCGGCGGATCGGGCGGGACTGCCGTTCGGCTGCATCGCAGTGGACGGGGCGCACATTTATGAGGAAAAAGAAGAGGATCGGCGGAGGAACCGGGCGAAAGCTTACCGCTGGATCGAGATCGCCGGAAAATTGGGGGCATCGCAAATCCGTATCGATACCGGCGGTCCGGAACAGATGTCTGACGAAGTTTTTGAAATCATTGTGGAAGGATACCGCGATATTATTCCGCGTGCGCGGGAAGTCGGCGTCGAGGTGATCGTCGAGAATCACTGGGGACCGACCAAACATCCCGACAACGTCGTCAAATTGATGGAAGCGGTACCGGAATTGGGTCTTTTGCTGGATTCGTGGAACTGGGCTCACGGAAAACAGGCCGAAGGTTGGCTGAAATGCGCCAAATACGCCAAATTGACGCATATTAAAACCTTTTATTTCACCGAGGACGGCCAGGAACTGACGCAAAACGTCCCGGCCTTCTGCAAATTGCTGCTGGATCACGGCTATGACGGCTCGTGGGGAGTGGAAAGCGTGCCGGCCGACGGTGACGAGATCGAAGGAGCGCGAAAAACGATTGAATTGATTCGACGCTCCGTTCAAGCCGGATAGGCGGACGAAGTACATAAGTCAAGGGAGAGATTGCGATGGAACGGGTCAGAATCGGCATTATCGGGGTCGGCCAAATCGGCAAGCAGCATCTCGAAGCGTACTCGAAAATCGCCGGCGTCGATGTTGTCGCGGCGGCGGACATCAATGCGGATGAATTGCAAAAAGTCGCGGATAAATATAATATCCCCGATCGGTATGCCGATTTCCGTGAACTGCTGAAACGCGACGATATCGTTGCGGTCGATGTGTGCCTGCACAACAATTTTCATGCGCCCGTCACGATAGCGGCGCTGCAGGCCGGCAAGCACGTATACTGCGAAAAGCCGATCGCCGGATCGTACGCCGACGGTAAAGCGATGGTCGATGCGGCGCGCGAATGCGGAAAAATGCTGCACATTCAGCTGGGCAGGCTGTATATGAAAGAGACGAAAGCCGCCAAAACATTAATCGATGCCGGAAAACTCGGCAAATTGTACCATGCGCGGTCGATGGGCTACCGGCGCCGCGGGAGACCTTTTGTGGACGGATACGGTTCCCCGACGTTTGTCAAGAAAGAAATCGCCGCCGGCGGCGCGCTGTTCGACATGGGAATTTACCATATTTCCCAGCTGCTGTATTTGTTGAATATGCCGGTTGTGCGGCGGATCAGCGGAAAAACGTACCAGGAGACGGACATGGATGCGGCCCGGCGCGAAATGAGCGGCTACAATGTGGAAGAGCTCGGGCTCGGCTTCGTCCGGTTTGAAGGCGGACTGACTCTCGATATTATCGAATCGTGGGCGATTCATCTCAATGAGTTCGAGGGGAGCAGCATCGTCGGTTCCGAAGGGGGCATCCGCTTGTCCCCGTTCAGCTACCATACGACTTTCTGCGATATGGACATGGATTCCACCTTCAACCTGGAGATGATGAATTTCCGCAGGCATATGTTGAGAGAGAATGAAGACGCATACGATTCCTCCCAGCATCATTGGATTGCCGCGCTGCAGGGCAGAGTGGAGCTGCTGCCGACCGCTCAGCTGGCGCTGCAAACGATGCTTATCAGCGAAGGCATTTATTTGTCCGATCGTCTCGGCCGGGAAGTCGAGGCCGAAGAAGTGATCGCCGAATCGGTGTCCACGGCGGTCAAAATTGAATAAGCCGGGAACGAGGCTGCCCGCATTTCGAGCTTGGCGAGTTTACGAGCGGGAGGGCAGCCTTTTTCGTTTTCCCTTTTTCACGCTATTATGCCGCTTACCCATCAACCTTACCAGCCGCGATCGTACTGCCGTGGCGCTTCGATGTCGTACCCGAGTTCTTTTGCCGCCGTTCTCGGCCAGTACGGATCGCGCAGCAGCTCCCTTGCCAACAGAACGAGATCGGCACGCCCGTTCTGAATGATTTCTTCCGCTTGCGCCGGTTTCGTAATGAGCCCTACCGCCCCCGTAGCTATGTTGACGGAACGTCTGATTGTTTCCGCAAAAGGCACCTGATATCCGGGATACGCATGGATGGGTACGGGGACGACGCCGCCGGAACTGCAGTCGATGAGGTCGACGCCCTGTTCTTTCATTTTAGCCGCATAGTAAATGTAATCTTCAATGCTGTTTCCTTCCGGATGATAGTCGCTTGCCGAAATGCGGACGAACAACGGACCGTGCCATACTTTTTTTACGCTGTCTATCACTTCCTGCAGGAACCGGTATCGGCGATCCCTGTCGCCGCCGTACTCGTCGTTCCGCCGGTTGGACAGGGGAGAAAGAAACTCGTTGATTAAATATCCGTGCGCGGCGTGGATTTCCACGCAGTCGAAGCCGGCTTCGGCGGCTCTCCGGGCGGCTTCGGCAAAAGCGGAGACGATTTCCTGTATTTGCGCGGCGGTCATCTCCTCCGGCGTCTTCATTTTGTCAAAAGGGATGGCCGAAGGAGCGATGATAGGTCCTTCCAGCATCGCTTTACGCCCGGCATGGGCCAGCTGGATGCCGACCTTGGCGCCCTGTTCGCGGATCAGCTCGACGAGCTCCCGCAGCCCGGCGACATGATCGTCGCTCCAAATCCCCAAATCCCGGGGGGAAATCCGTCCTTGCGGCGTGACCGCCGTCGCTTCGACGATAATGAGCCCGACTTGTCCGACAGCGCGGGACGGGTAATGGATTTTGTGCCAGTTCATCACCTTGCCGTCTTCATTCGTGCACGAATACATGCACATCGGCGACATGACTATGCGGTTTTTCAACGTCATGCCTTTGACGGTAAATGGGGAAAACAAGTTCATGGTGCGTCTCACCTCTGTTATCATTTCAGTTCATTCCAATATGCCGGAGCGAGCCTTCTGCGTTCCGCCGGCAAGCCGGGATGCGATGTGGCTTGCAATTAGGCGTCCGTGGAAACGTCCGGTTTCGATAAAAATTTCGTTCGCGTCGCTTCCGGAAGCGATCACCCCGGCGATATACAGTCCTTCTACATTCGTTTCCATGGTTTCGCTATTGTATTCGGGCGTTTCGGATTCGCCGCGAATGCGAATGCCGGCCGACTCGAGCAGTTTCCGGTCCGGCCGGAAGCCGGTCAGCGCGAGCACGAAGTCGTTATCTATCCGTATATGCTCGCCGGCAGCGTTCACCGTGATCGACCGTTCTTCAATGTTCACCACCTGCGAACGAAGCATCATGCGAATCCGACCCTGGTTGATCATCGATTCGAAGGTCGGGCGTACCCACGGTTTAATCTTTGGGGAGATCGCGTCACCGCGGTAAATGACGGTTACTTCCGCGCCGACGCGGAGCAAATCGAGCGCTGCGTCCACCGCCGAATTGTTGCCGCCGATAATCGCCACCTTTGTTCCCGTGTAAGGATGCGCTTCCCTGTAATAGTGCGTTACTTTGGGAAGCTCCTCGCCCGGTATGCCCAGCATATTCGGATGGTCGAAATATCCGGTGGAAATGACGGCAAACCGGGTGCCGTACTCCCGTTTTTCCCCAAAGCGGTCTTCCGTAAGCACCCGAAAACCGCCATCCGTTCGCTCGATGCCGGTTACCGCTTCGTAGGTGCGAATGCGCAGGTTATGGCGCAGCGCGACGCTGCGGTAATAATTAAGCGCTTCAAGACGCGTCGGTTTTTCGTTTGGCGTCGTGAACGGCACGTCCCCGATTTCAAGGCGTTCCGCCGTACTGAAAAACTGCATGTACGTCGGATAGAGATAGATGGAATGAACGACGGAATGCTTTTCTATGATGAGCGGACGAATATTGATTTTTTGCAATTCGATAGCCGTGGATAGTCCGCACGGTCCCGCACCGACAATAATGACCTCTTCCATTCGTACGCCTCCTCGTTGCGAAATACTCTCAGTCATATATTACATACTACAGCAAACGGACTGCCGATGCCACCTTACGATTTTATCGCCGCTTCGAAAATGTTTCCCTTTTCAAGGCGGAACAAAAAAGGTATAATCGGGTTAGGGTAAGCGCTTAATCAACTTTTGCCGATTTTATTACGAGGAAAGGGGAACCAATTTGAAAAAGTTGAACATCGGGATTATCGGCGCGGGCCGTATCGGGAAGCTGCATGCGGAAAACCTGGCAAAAATGCCGCAGGTCCGCATAAAAGCGATTTCAGACATCTATCCCGATCCGATCCGGCAGTGGGCGGCGGAGATCGGAATACCGCACGTTACGGCGGATTATAAGGAGATCATAAGCGATCCGGACATTGACGCCGTTTTCATTTGTTCGTCCACCGATACGCATGTGCCGTTGATTATTGAAGCGGCCGAAGCCGGCAAACACATTTTTTGCGAAAAGCCGATCAGCATGAAGGTCGAGCTGACAAAGCAAGCTCTTGCAGCGGTGCAAAAAGCGAACGTGCGCCTGCAGGTCGGATTCAACCGGCGGTTCGATCACAACTTCAAAAGAGTGCGCGAACTGGTGGAGGAAGGAAAAATCGGGGAGCCGCACATCATTAAAGTGACATCGCGGGATCCGAGCCCGCCCCCGAAGGAATATATTCAAGTGTCCGGCGGCATTTTCATCGACATGGCCATTCACGATTTCGACATGGCGCGGTTTCTGGCCGGAAGCGACGTGGAAGAAGTTTACGCGCAGGGCGCCGTGCTCGTCGATCCGGTATTCGCCGAATTCGGCGATGTCGATACGGCAATCACGACGTTGAAGTTTAAAAACGGGGCGATAGGCGTCATCGACAACAGCCGGAAAGCGGAATACGGTTACGATCAGAGGGTGGAAGTGTTCGGTTCGAAAGGCTGCGTCACAGTGACGAACGATTTTCCGAATTCCGCGGAAGTGAGCACGGGCGACGGCGTGTTCAGAGACAAACCGAAATACTTTTTCCTGGAACGCTACAATGAAGCTTACGTACGGGAGGTTCAACAATTTATCGATTGCGTTCTACATAACCAATCGGCTCCCGTGGACGGCAACGACGGCCTGCAGGCGGAGTTAATCGCCCATGCCGCCAAAAGGTCGCTGCTTTTAAGGCGGCCCGTGAAAATAGACGAAATCGCGGATGACGGCACGATGGAATGACGGAATGATAGATGAATAGCAAACGATTCATGAGAGAGGGAGGATTTGAATGAAAACGGTTCGACTTACGATGGCGCAAGCGCTCCTCAGATTTCTGGACAATCAATATGTCGAAATCGACGGCAGACGGCATAAGTTCGTTAAAGGCGTCATGGGCATTTTCGGCCACGGCAACGTCACCGGCATAGGGGAAGCGCTGGAACGCGATGCGGGGCAGCTCAAGTATATTCAAGGGAAAAACGAACAGGGGATGGCGCATGCGGCGATCGCCTACGCAAAGCAAAAAAACAGGCTGGAAATCTTCGCCTGCACTTCTTCGATCGGTCCAGGCGCTTTGAATATGGTGACGGCGGCCGGCACGGCGACGGTCAACCGCATTCCGGTGCTGTTTTTGCCGGGAGACATCTTTGCCTGCAGGCAGCCCGATCCGGTGCTGCAGCAAATCGAGGATCCCGCCGATTACACAATTTCCGCCAACGACGCATTTAAACCGGTCAGCAAATACTGGGATCGCATATTGCGGCCGGAGCAGCTGATGACTGCGGCGATGAACGCGATGCGCGTGCTGACCGATCCGGCCGATACCGGCGCGGTCACCTTGTGCCTTCCGCAGGACGTGCAGACGGAAGCGTACGATTACCCTGAAGAATTTTTCGCGCCCAGAGTTCATTATATCGACCGCCGTCCCGCGGCGAAACCGGAAATTGACCGTGCGGCGGAACTGGTTCGCCGGAAAAAGAAACCGATCCTCATCGCCGGCGGCGGCGTGCATTATTCGCTCGCCACGTCGGAACTGGCCCGGTTCGCGGAAGCTCTGAACATTCCGGTCGCCGAGACGCAGGCGGGAAAAAGCGCGCTCCCGTGGGATCATCCGTACAATATGGGCAGCATCGGCGTCACCGGATCGCTCGCCGCCAACCGAATCGCCAAGGACGCCGATCTGATCATTTGCGTCGGCACGCGGATGCAGGATTTTACGACAGCTTCCAAAACCGCTTTCCAGCATCCGGAAGTGGAGCTGTTAAGCATTAACGTAAACCGTTTCGACGCTTTGAAGATGAACGCGCAAACCGTCACCGCCGACGCCAAAGAAGCGCTCGTTTCCCTGCGCGAAGCGCTCGAAAGCGCCGGTTACAGGGCTGAATACGGCGACGGCGAATTGAAGGCTTTGAAGGAAGAGTGGGATCGCGAGGTCGATCGGCTGTATGCGGTCGAACTGCAGGAAGGCCTGGCGCAAACGAGAGTGCTCGGCATCATTAACGAGAGCATTGCCGAACAGGATGTCATTGTTTGCGCGGCGGGCAGCCTGCCGGGGGATCTGCACCGTTTGTGGCGGAGCAAACTGCCGAAAACGTACCATATGGAATACGGTTTTTCCTGCATGGGCTACGAAGTTGCCGGCGCATTCGGCATCAAACTGGCCGAAGCTGACGGCGATGCCGAAGTGTTCGCCCTCGTCGGCGACGGCAGCTTCCTGATGCTCAACTCGGAACTGGTAACGAGCCTCCAGGAAGGCAAAAAAATCAACGTGCTGCTGTTCGACAACCACGGTTACCAATGCATCCACAATTTGCAGCGGGCGAACGGCAGCGACGGCTTCGGAAACGAATTTCGCCGCCGCTCGCCGGAAACGGACCGGTTAACGGGCGACTATTTGCCGATCGATTTCGCGATGTACGCGAAAAGCCTCGGTGCGAAAGCGTACACGGCAACGAACGAGGCCGAGCTGAGAGAAGCGCTGCAAAAGGCTAGACAGGAACAGGTCTCCACTTTAATCGACATCAAAGTGCTGCCCGGAACGGGAACGGACGGCTATGAGTCCTGGTGGCGCGTCGATGTGCCGGAAGTGTCCAAGAGCGAGAAAGTTCGGGACGCTTATGCCGACATGCAAAAGCATCTGAGCAAAGCGAAACGGTTCTAAGAAAATAGGGTAAGCGATTACCCTGAGTTGTCGTTTCGAAGGGACATACCGTTCTTGCTCTCATGTTTTCAATAATCTAACCTACTAACCTACGCTACCAATGATGAGGAGGAACCGCGCGATGATGGGCGGCAAATGGAATCTGGGCATATCGCCGATCAATTGGGTCAATGAAGATTTGTTGACTCTGGGCGATCATTATACGTATGAACAACTGCTCGACGATTTTTCGTCCCTTGGCTTCACCGGCACCGAAAACTGCCGCAAATTCCCCCAAGATCCGGACGTACTGCGGGACACTTTGGCGCAAAAAGGCATCCGGCTTACGTCGCAGTGGAAAGGAGTCATTTTCGCCGATCCGTCCATCCGCGATGAGGAATTGGCGGCATACCGCCGGCACGTGGAGTTTTTGCACAAAATGGGCAGCCGCCATGTCGTCACATGCGAAATCGGGGGATCGCCCCATGCCGATCCGCGCCGTTCGCCGGAGCAAAAGGAGGTTCGGCCGCTCACGGACGAACAGTGGAAGCACGTGGCGGAAGGGCTGCATCAGGCCGGGCAAATATGCCGCGAATACGGGATGAAGCTCGTTTACCATTACCATGTGAGCACGGTCGTAGAGCGTCCGGAAGAAATTGACCGGCTGATGGAACTGACCGATCCCGGACTGGTGCATTTATTGTTCGACACAGGGCACGCTTATTACGGTGGAGGCGACCCGCTGGCACTGTTGAAAAAGCACGGTTCCCGCATCGCTTACGTCCATTTGAAAGATGTGCGCCAGGACGTGCTTGAGCGGGTAAGAAAAGAGAAGATAGGATTTATCGATTCCGTCGTGCAGGGCGTATTTACCGTTCCCGGCGACGGCTGTATCGACTTCCGGCCGATTCTGGCCGAGCTGCACGCGCAGCGTTACGAAGGCTGGATGATTATTGAAGCCGAACAGGATCCTGACGTAGCCAATCCGTACGAGTACGCGAAGAAATCGAAGGAGTATATTGAGAGGATTGTCGCCGAGCTGGAACAGTGAGACGCTTTTGCTGAACGGGCCGGCGGAATGCCGGCTCTCGAAGCGCGGCTCGCCACATGGTGGCGGTCAACCGCATGTATGAAAAAGAGAGGAGTGCAGCGAATGGCAAATTTGATCGTCCCGAGCCGCAAGCAGCCGGATGAGCGGGGAAATTTGCTGACGATAACGCCGGAATCGGCGGGCTGGGAGTATGTCGGATTTGAGGTATATTCGTTGGCGGAAGGACAAACGTTGAACAAGGAAACGAACGACAGGGAAGTGTGTATCGTCTTGTTAAGCGGAAAGGCCAATGTTGCGACGGCCAAGCATAAGTGGGAACGGATCGGCGAACGGATGGACGTGTTTGAGCAAATCCCGCCTTATTCCGTTTACGTGCCGTCCGGGGATCGGTTCGAAATCGAGGCCGTCACCGATTTGGAAGTCGCTCTCTGTTCGGCGCCCGGTAAGGGAACCTATGAGGCAAGACTGATCGCGCCCGAACAGGTCGGCGTGGAAATGCGCGGTTACGGCAATATTGAGCGCCGCATCCACAATATTCTTCCGGAACAACAGCCGGCGGACAGCCTGCTCGTCGTCGAAGTGTTTACGCCGAACGGGCATTGGTCGAGCTACCCGCCCCACAAGCACGACCGGAACAATTTGCCGCACGAGTCGTATTTGGAAGAGACGTATTTTCATAAAATCAACCCGCAAAAAGGGTTCGCCGTGCAAAGAGTGTATACGGATGACCGTTCGCTCGACGAAACGCTGGCCGTTCGGCATAACGACGCCGTGCTCGTTCCGAAGGGATACCATCCCGTTTCCGCTCCTCCCGGTTACGACGTTTATTATTTGAACGTGATGGCCGGACCGGTTCGCACGTGGAAGTTCCACAACGATCCGGATCACGAGTGGCTGATGAAAAAGCAATAAGTCGACGAAAGCAGGTGGAAACCAATGAATGGCTTGCAATTTCCGGAAAACCGCGAGCTTGATTTTATCGGCTTGGGCCGTTTATGCATCGATTTGAACGCGAACGAAATTCATCGCCCGATGGAAGAAACGCGCACATTTACGAAATATGTCGGAGGCTCCCCGGCCAATATTACGATCGCGCTGGCCAAGCTTGGGATGAAAACCGGCTTCATCGGCCGGGTGGCGGACGATCAGCACGGCCGGTTCATTACCGATTATTTGAAACGTCATCATATCAACACCGACAATGTGATTGTCGACAAGTCCGGAAGCGTCACCGGTTTGGCGTTTACGGAGATCAAATCGCCGACGGACTGCAGCATTTTAATGTACCGGGACAACGTGGCCGATTTAAAGCTTGCGCCCGGCGACATTAACGAAAACTACATTAAAGCGGCAAAAGCGCTGCTTATCTCAGGAACGGCTCTGGCCAAGAGCCCGTCGCGGGAAGCGGTTTTCGTCGCGCTGGAGTTTGCCCGCAAGCATGGCGTCGTCACGATGTTCGACATCGACTACAGGCCTTATACGTGGACTTCGCGGGAAGAAACGGGCATTTACTGCAAGCTTGTCGCGGAAAAATGCGACGTCATCATCGGAGGCCGGGAAGAATTTGACCTGATGGAGGCGTTATCCGGACCGCTGCGGCAGGATGATCGGCTTACGGCGCAGCAATGGTTTGAGCACCGCGCTCAAATCGTCGTCGTCAAACGCGGAGGAGACGGTTCGACCGCTTTCACCAGGGACGGCCAAATCTTCAAAGGGCGCACTTTTCCGGCGAATGTCGTCAAAACGTTCGGCGCGGGCGACTCGTTTGCCGGGGCGTTCATCTACGGGCTCATGCGCGGCTGGAGCATCGACAAATGCCAGCTGTACGGCAGCGCTGCGGCTTCGATCGTCGTTTCCAGCCACAGCTGCTCCGACGCGATGCCGACCGTGGAACAAATCGAAGAAGTGATCGGGAAATATTCGGGAAACACCGTTTGACATAAAGATAGGAGAGTGAAATAAGATGGCGGCAGAACAACCGTTATTGCAAAATTACATCGGGGGAAAATGGGTTTCCGCCACCTCGGATAAAGCGGAAATTGTACCGAATCCGGCTACCGGCGAAATATTGGCGAAAGTTCCGCTTTCCAGCAAAGAAGACGTCGATCGGGCGGTGGCCGCGGCGAAAGAAGCGTTTGCCGAATGGCGCAAAGTGGCCGTTCCGCGCCGTGCCAGAATATTGTTCAAATACCAGCAGCTTCTCGTCGAGCATTGGGATGAGCTGGCGAAGCTCGTTACACAGGAAAACGGAAAAAGCTACAGCGAAGCTTACGGGGAAGTGCAGCGCGGCATTGAATGCGTCGAATTCGCCGCCGGCGTGCCCACGCTCATGATGGGCAGCGTGCTTCCCGACATCGCCACCGGTTTGGAGTCCGGCATGTACCGCTATCCGCTTGGCGTCATCGGCGGCATCACGCCGTTCAACTTCCCGATGATGGTCCCGTGCTGGATGTTCCCGCTGGCGATTGCTTGCGGCAACACGTTCGTGTTGAAGCCGTCCG
>JAWLCZ010000067.1:0-19152 GCA_041686835.1 Paenibacillaceae bacterium
GAGACATTGGATAAATTGGTTATTGAAGGCGGAAAGCCTCTCTCGGGGACGGTTCGCATCAGCGGAGCCAAAAACGCGGCACTGCCGATACTTGCCGCCAGCATTATGGCCGACGGATTGAACATCATTCACAACGTGCCCGATCTGCTGGACATCAAGGTGATGCTCGACATATTGTATGCTCTCGGCTGTCGCGGCGAGTATCGGGACGGCACGATCGCGCTCGACACATCGTCCGTACATTCCTCGCACGTCCCGGAAAATTTGATGAGGCAGATGAGGTCATCCATTTTTTTAATGGGGCCGCTTCTTTCCCGGTTCGGCAAAGTGCAAGTGTATCAACCCGGAGGCTGCGCGATAGGAGACAGGAAGATCGATCTCCATTTGAAGGGGCTGCAGGCGCTGGGCGCCGTCATTGAAGAAACGTCCAACGAAATTATATGTACGGCCGAGTCGTTAAAAGGCGCCGACATCGTTCTTGATTTTCCCAGCGTCGGAGCGACGGAAAACATTATGATGGCCGCGGCGATGGCCGATGGAATGACGACGATTTTTAACGCGGCCAGAGAACCGGAAATTGTCAGTTTGCAGAACTATTTAAACGGTTGCGGCGCGAAGATTGCCGGCGCCGGCACGGACACGATTACGATTGAGGGCGTAAGGCGTTTGGCGCCCTGTTCCTATCGAATCATCCCCGATCGCATCGTGGCGGGCACCCTGATGGTCGCCGCGGCCGCCACAAGGGGCAATATTTCGCTGACCCATGTGTGCCCGGCTCATCTGACGTCGGTTATCCACGTGCTGAAGCGGGCGGGTGTTCAAATTACCGTGCATGATGATATAATTAACGTAAGCTGCGCCGGAAGGCCGAAGGCGGTGGAGCGCATTGTCACGATGCCGTATCCCGCCTTTCCGACGGATTTGCAATCGCAGATCATGGTTCTGTTATCCGTTGCGGACGGCGTCAGCATTATTAAGGAGACGGTGTTTGACGGCAGATTCAAGCATGTCGACGAATTATGCCGCATGGGCGCCGACTTGCGGGTAGATTTGAATTCCGCCTTCGTGCGCGGCGTTCCGAGACTGTACGGGGCGACGGTGGAAGCAACCGATTTGCGGGCGGGAGCCGCCCTCGTCATCGCCGGACTCGTGGCCAACGGAACGACTGTCGTCGAACAAATTCATCACATCGATCGCGGATACGACCGGATCGAGCGCATTTTTCAGCGTCTCGGGGCGAGTATCGAACGGTATTCTGCGCCCACGGAACAAAAATTGAAGCAATTGTCGTAGATTCATATATTTATAAATGGGGTCGCCGGGACATCCCTTCCTGAATTTTCGGGAGGGGATACATGGCGTTTTCTTGTATGAACGATAAGGTGGTGTGCGCTTTGCCCTCGAACCAGCAGTTGCCGGCCATACGCCAACCGAAAATCAGAAACCGCAGCAGCCGGAAATTGTTGTTCCTGCTCGTTTTGTTTTTCATCATCCTGCTCGCCGTTTTGTTTTTCCGCTCTTCCATCAGCCGCATCAGCGAGATTCATATTACAGGCAACCATTATTTGACGACCGCGCAAATCGGACAGGCCGCCGATTTGAGAGCAGGCGATCATTTTTTCGCCGTCAGCGCGGATACGATAAGAGATCGGGTCAAGACGCTGCCGATCGTGAAGACGGTTCAGGTGAATAAGCATTTTCCGGGCCGCATCGCGATCCGGGTGGAAGAATACCCCACCGTCGCGTTCGAAATATCGGGACAAGGCAAATCCGCCATTCTGGCAAACGGTATTTCGGTACCGTTAACCGGAAGCGGAACGGTGATAGACAGGCCGATTCTGACAGGCTGGGAACACAACGAACTGAAAGCGAAGCTTTGCGGAGCGCTGGCGGTCATTTCCCCGGAACGGCTTGCGGATATTTCGGAAATCCGGCCCGATCCTTCCGCTTCTTACCCGGACAAAATCAGAATGTTCACCCGTTCCCGTTTTGAAATTACGACAACGATCGGCTTTTTGCCGGAAAAAATGAAATATTTGGATACCTTTATATATGAGCTCAAACAAAAAAATATAACAACAGGCCGTATCTTTTTAATGGGAAAGAGAGATTACCACCAACCGTTCGAATCGTCAGACGGAAATTCGACAACAAACGACAACGCGCAGCAAAAACACACTACCCAATAATTTGAAATAATGCTAAAATTATTTTTATGGGTACAAGCTAAAAAATTAGCGAAAAAAAGAGGGAATATATAAACCGTGTTGAATAAGTACAAAGGCATGTTATATACAGATGAATTTTTTTTAAAGTGTCGGGAGGTGCCACGGGTTGAGCAGCAATGACATCATTGTCAGTTTGGACATCGGTACATCCAAAGTTCGTGCTATTATTGGGGAAATGAGCAATGGAACCATTAATATTATTGGGGTTGGATCTGCCGACTCGGAAGGTATTCGCAAAGGTTCTATCGTAGATATCGACCTGACCGTGCAATCGATCCGCAAAGCCATCGATCATGCGGAACGGATGGTCGGGATTCAAATATCGGAAGTATACGTCGGAATAGCCGGAAACCATATCGCGCTTCAAGCGAGCCACGGAGTCGTCGCGGTGTCGAATCCGGATCGTGAAATCGGCGAAGAAGACATCGATCGGGTGCTGCAGGCTTCCAGAGTCATCGCTTTGCCGCCCGAACGGGAAATTATCGATGTCGTTCCGAAGCAGTTTGTTGTGGACGGGCTGGATGGCATACAGGATCCGCGCGGAATGATCGGCGTCAGGCTGGAAGTAGAAGCGACGATTATAACCGGCGCCAAAACGGCGATACATAATTTGCTTCGATGCGTGGAAAAGGCGGGAGTGAAAGTTTCCGGACTTATCTTGATGTCTCTGGCGGCAGGCCAGCTTGCCCTGTCCAGGGACGAGAAATCGATGGGAACCGTACTTGTCGATATCGGAGCCGGAGCGACGACGATTGCCGTTTTCGATCAGGGAAATCTGGTGGCCACTTCAACGCTGCCTATCGGCGGGGAATATATTACGAACGATATTTCCATCGGTTTGCGAACGCAAACGGATATTGCGGAAAAAATCAAGCTGAAATTCGGCTGCGCCGTTGTGGAAGACGCCGCTGCGGATCAAATCTTTAAAGTGTCGCGAATCGGCAGCAATGCGGACAAGGAGTTTTCCCAACTGGATTTGGCCAACATTATCGAGCCGCGGGTGCAGGAGATTTTCGCGTTGATTCGCGCGGAAGTCGAGCGTCTCGGCGTGAACGAAATCGCCGGAGGGTACGTTCTGACCGGCGGTACCGTCTCGATGCCCGGCACGCTGACTGTGGCGCAGGCCGTATTGGACTCGCCCGTACGCATCGCGGTTCCCGATTTTATCGGCGTGAGGGATCCCGCCTTTACAAGCGGCGTCGGCGTCATACAGTACGTTTTCAAGCATATGAAGCACCGCCACGGAGGGTCTGCCGTTAAAGCGGGCCCGAAAAAAGTGATTGCGGGAAAATCAGGCTGGATGGAGCGGTTTAAAAATTGGTTTAGCGAGTTTATTTGACGGAGCGCTCGCCCTGTCCCGTGATATTGCGAATCCTGAAAGTAATGCGAGGGGGAAACTTATTGCTATGTTAGAATTTGATCTGGATATGGACCAGCTGGCCCACATTAAAGTAATCGGTGTCGGCGGCGGTGGAAGCAACGCGGTTAATCGAATGATAGAATCCGGTGTGACAGGTGTGGAATTTATTACGGTAAATACCGATGCGCAGGCGCTTCATCTGGCAAAATCGGAGCATAAGCTGCAAATCGGCGATAAATTGACTCGCGGGCTCGGTGCCGGAGCCAATCCGGAGGTAGGCAAAAAAGCCGCGGAAGAGTCAAGGGAATTAATCATGAATACGTTGCGCGGAGCCGACTTGGTGTTTGTAACGGCCGGAATGGGCGGTGGAACGGGAACGGGTGCCGCTCCGGTCATTGCGGAAATCGCCAAGGAGTGCGGAGCGTTGACGGTCGGCGTCGTTACCCGCCCTTTTACGTTCGAAGGGAGAAAGCGCGCCCTGCAGGCCGAACAAGGCATCGCCGCTTTGAAAGAAAAAGTGGATACGCTCATCGTCATTCCGAACGATCGGCTGTTGGAGATTGTGGACAAGAAAACTCCGATGCTGGAAGCGTTCCGTGAGGCGGACAACGTGCTTCGCCAGGGAGTGCAAGGCATATCCGATTTGATTATGCGTCCGGGCCTCATCAACCTGGACTTCGCGGATGTGAAGACGATTATGACCGAACGCGGTTCCGCGCTGATGGGCATCGGCATCGGGACCGGGGAGAATCGCGCGGCGGAAGCGGCGAAGAAAGCGATCATGAGCCCGCTTCTGGAAACGTCCATCGATGGCGCGCGCGGCGTGCTGATGAACATTACGGGCGGTTTGAATTTGAGCTTGTATGAGGTGAACGAGGCGGCCGATATCGTCGCGTCCGCATCGGATATTGAAGTGAACATGATATTCGGCGCGGTGATCGACGAGAATTTGAAGGATGAAATTATCGTCACCGTCATCGCTACGGGATTCGAGCATAAAAACTCTCCAGCCTCCGCACCCGAGCGTAGAACGCACAACCAGCCGGAACCCGGAGATTCCAGGCTGTCCAATCTGAAGCCATTCGGCAATACGTCTTCGGATCAGCTTGATATTCCGACGTTTCTCCGCAACCGCGGCAGAAAAGACCATTAATCTTTGGAACGTGCCCTCCACATGGAAAAAGAGGCCTTCCATGTAGCGGAATTGCTGCTTTGATATGCTCCCCTTAAGTCAGACAGGTGAAACCTGCTGCTGTGAGGGGAGCTTTTTCATGCCTAGACGCTTAACAGCCTAATTATTTAAACCGCTTTGGGAATTGTTTTACAATTCCTTCCGTCAGGGTATCCGCTAACAAGATAATATGCTCTATTCCTTTATCGAAAGCGATAATATCGGCATCCCAATTTTGGGTTAACCTTGCTTTGACAGCATCTGTAATCAAGTTTAAGTGCCTATATAAGAGATCCCTTAATAGTTGATTCGACCAATTTGGATTGGCGCTGCTGAGAAATAGAGCAATGTCGTCGGCATTTTTAAACCATTCTTTGTTGTATTTTTCCACATCCGCTTGGTTTCCTTTTTTTGCGGCATCCACAATTTTTCCTGCCATCAGAATATGCTCCCGGAGCAGGGCGGCCAATTTATTACCTGCTTCCTCCCCATAATACGGCTTTACGGCATCTCCAATATGCTGCTGGTTTTTCAAAAGCCTGTCGAGCACTTTTTGCTGATCGTCCATCCCGGCAACGGCACTTACAATGTAGTTTCTTGTCCAAACCACATGATCGATCCATAGCTTCCTTAAGTTAAACTTAAGTTGTACCGTTGATGGGCTTAAACACTGCTTTTGTACGCTTTCTTTATTCTCCCCGATTATCCTCTCTTACAAGGAATCAGCCGTTGTGACGGGGCCTGTCCACTTTTTGGGGCGGGCTCTTGTTTGGTTCGGATATGCACCGCATCCCGGAGGCGATTCGACAAAAAAATTTGGCTTCCTATGGCAAGTTTAGACAGACTTTGAAATATGATTACTATATACTAGTCTCATCTGTCGACGTGGGGGGTAAGCGAAACGTGATCGTCTATCTGGATCTCCTATTCCTTACAAACCTGCTGATTGACGCTGCCGTACTGAAAATGACGGCATGGACAAGAAAGCTTACGGTGAAGCCCTGGAGAATCGCCGTATCGGCGTTTATCGGCGCTTCTTACGCAGTCATGATGTTTTTTCCCGCGCTGTCGTTCATCTTTACATTCGTTGTCAAATGTATATTTTCCATTTTCATGATTATGACTGCTTTCGGCTTTGGCGGCCTACAACATTTTTTGCGCAATATCGGAACGTTTTACCTGGTTAATTTCGCCGCGGCCGGCGGCATATTTGCGGTACATTATTTTTGGCAGTCCCAGGCGGAAGTGTTTAACGGAATTTGGTTCACCCGCTCTGGAGGCACGGTATTCCGGTTCAACAACGGATTGTTGTTTACGCTCGCCGTTTTTCCGTTTACGCTGCTGTTTTACCGGGTATTGTTCCGCAGCGCGAAGCGAAAAGAAGAGATCGCCGGTTACTACGCCCAGGTTCACATCTATATCGATGAACATGAATCGTCGTGCACCGGCCTTATCGATACGGGAAATCAGCTTTACGACCCTTTGACCCGCACGCCGGTCATCGTGATGGAAGCGTCCCAATGGAATGAGGTACTTCCCGCCGCGTGGATGCAGCTGATTCGGCAGTCGGAAGCGGATCGGATCGTGACGGCGATCGGATCGGATGCGGAACCGTTCATTTGGCAGGAACGGTTAAGGTTGGTTCCTTACAGGGGGATCAATAACGGAACGCAATTTATGCTGGCGCTCAAGCCTGACAAGGTGGTGATTGTTCGCGAAGAAAAGAAAGTGGAGACGCATAAAGTGCTTGTCGGCCTGGATGGCGGCAGGCTTTGTTCGGACGGATCGTATCAGGCGATTATCCATCCCGCGCTTTTGGAAGCGTAACTGCAGCCGCGATGCGGACGGCGGACCCGGTTTACATAGATTTACAACATGCCTTCAGGCATAACGTTTAGGAGGTAGCCAGCCATGCTCTTAAAGTGGAAACTGTTGTTGCAGCTGAACTATTACCGTATATTGTTCTTCTTCGGATGGAAGAGCGAAGAAATCTATTATATCGGGGGCAGCGAGGCGCTGCCGCCGCCATTGACCAGGGAAGAAGAGGAGTATTTGCTGGAAAAGCTGCCTTCCGGGGATGCGGCGATACGCGCGATGCTGATCGAACGCAATCTCCGCCTGGTCGTCTATATTGCCCGCAAATTCGAAAACACCGGAATCAACATCGAGGATCTCGTGTCCATCGGCGCGATCGGATTAATCAAAGCGGTGAACACGTTCGATCCCGAAAAAAAAATCAAACTGGCGACTTACGCGTCGCGCTGCATCGAAAACGAGATTCTGATGTACTTGCGCCGCAACAGCAAAATCCGCACGGAGGTTTCATTCGACGAGCCGCTCAACATCGACTGGGACGGCAACGAGCTGCTGCTGTCCGACGTATTGGGTACGGAAAACGATACGATCTACCGGAATATTGAAGAACAGGTGGACCGGAAGCTGCTTCACAAAGCGCTCGACAAATTGAGCGAAAGGGAACGGGTCATTATGGAGCTCCGGTTCGGTTTGCAGGACGGGGAAGAGAAGACGCAGAAGGATGTGGCGGATATGCTCGGCATCTCGCAATCGTACATATCGAGACTGGAAAAACGCATCATTAAACGGCTCCGCAAAGAATTCAACAAGATGGTCTGAGCCTGTCCGGCGGCCGGCTGCCGTCAGAATAAAAATAACTTCCTCGGGGATAATGTACAGTAATGTTTTCTCCTTGGGAGGTATTTCACGTGACCCGAAACAAAGTTGAGATCTGTGGAGTTGACACCTCGAAACTTCCTGTACTGACCAATGCGGAGATGCGCGAATTATTCGTTCAACTGCAGACGAACAACGAAAGATCGGCCAGAGAAAAGTTGGTGAACGGCAACTTAAGGCTCGTATTAAGTGTCATACAGCGGTTTAACAACAGGGGGGAGTATGTAGACGATTTGTTTCAGGTAGGCTGCATCGGCCTGATGAAGGCGATCGACAATTTCGATCTCAGCCAGAATGTGAAGTTTTCCACTTATGCGGTACCGATGATTATTGGAGAGATTCGCCGGTATTTGCGCGACAACAACCCGATCCGGGTCTCGCGATCGTTAAGGGACATTGCCTACAAGGCTCTGCAAATCCGGGACAATCTGACGAATCAGAACTCGCGCGAACCGACGATCTATGAGATTTCCGAAGCGCTTAACGTTCCTAAGGAAGATGTCGTTTTCGCCCTTGACGCCATCCAGGATCCCGTTTCCTTATTCGAGCCCATTTACCACGACGGCGGCGATCCGATATATGTGGTCGATCAGATCAGCGATGAAAAAAACAAAGATATTTCCTGGATTGAAGAAATCGCCTTGCGCGAGGCGATGCGCAAACTGAACAGCCGGGAAAAAATGATATTGTCGATGCGTTTCTTTGAAGGGAAGACGCAAATGGAAGTGGCCGATGAAATCGGCATATCCCAGGCGCAAGTTTCAAGGCTGGAGAAATCGGCCATCTCGCAAATGCAAAAATATGTGAAAAGCTAGCAACAGCCGGTTCCTCCGAACCGTATAAATCTTGAAAATGGATAAGGATAAAGACCGCTTCCGGGCACGACACTGCGCCCTGCTCGGTCTTTTTTTGCGCATAGGGGACATTTTGCCCGGAAGCGACATATATTAATGGTATGTACAGCCGTATCGTCCGCCTGGTTTTCAAAAATAACGATCAGTGGTGGTGTGCATGAAAATTTCCGATTTTCAGACCAAGGACGTCATAAATATCGTCGACGGTAAAAAAATGGGCCAGATCAGCGATTTGGAGCTCGATTTGCGCCAAGGAAGAATCGAATCGATTGTCGTTCCGAACCAAAGCAAATTTTTCGGCATTTTCGGCGGCGGGACGGATGTAGTGATTCCTTGGCGAAACATCGTCAAAATCGGTATGGACGTCATTTTGGTCAAACTCGACGATACCCGCATGTACCGGGCAGCCGAAGAGAGTGAGCAGCCGCCCGACTATAATAGAAACTTCCGGTAAAAAAGCTTCGGTCGGCTTCGATGGAAGCTTTTCTTTATTTTTGGTAAACTGGAAGAAAAAACGAGGTGCAGCAGCCAGTGGAACCGTTTGTGTTGAAGGAACGGGCAAACCACCCGCCGTTATTCTATATCGATAAATGGATGAAGCGTTATCCGGGACTGAATGCCGGATTTTCCTCCCGTCTCGGAGGCGCCAGCGAAGGGCATTTTTCTTCTTTGAATTGCGGCCTTCACGTGGGCGATGTTCCCGGGCATGTGATCAGCAACCGGGAGAAAGTTTCGCAGGCCGCGGGCTTCTCCTTCGACGCCTGGACATGCGCGGAACAAGTGCACGGCAGCGATGTGGCCGTCGTTACGATAGCGGAACGGGGCAGGGGCAGGGAATCGCGTGTGAACGCGCTGCAAGCAAGGGATGCGCTGATTACGACGGAGCGAGATGTGATGCTGGCGGCTTTTTTTGCCGATTGCGTGCCGCTCTATTTTTATGATCCCGCGCGGAATGCGGTCGGACTCGCCCATGCCGGATGGAAAGGCACGGTTCTGGAAATTGCCGAAAAGACCGTCATCGCCATGTCCGAACGGTTCGGCAGCAGCCCTTCCGAAATCGTCGCGGCCATCGGCCCTTCCATCGGAATGTGCTGCTACGAGGTGGACGAAACGGTGATGGAGAAAGTGCGCGGGAATGAGTTTTTGCGTGAAAGCAAAGCCTATGAACAGAAACGTGACGGCAAATATATGCTGAACTTGCAAGAAATGAACCGACAAATTATGATTAAAGCAGGAATATTGCCGACAAATATCGAATTAACCCATTTATGCACAAGTTGTCGTTCCGACTTGTTTTTCTCTCACCGCAAAGAGAAAGGGAAGACGGGAAGAATGGTTGGCTGGATCGGTTTGGAGAAGAGGTGAAGTTTGCGTTTGAACTTACAGGAACGGATTGCGCATGTCGAGTCGCGCGTGGAGAAAGCATGCCAACGCAGCGGCAGGGAGCGGAAGGACGTTGAAATTATCGCGGTGACCAAGTACGCGTCGCTGGAAACGACCGGACAAGTTCTGCAGAGCGGACTCAAGCATATCGGCGAAAACCGCTGGCAGGACGCGAAAGCGAAATGGGAGGCGTTCGGCTCGCTCGGAACGTGGCATTTCATCGGGCACTTGCAGACGAACAAGGTGAAGGACCTCATCGGAAAATTTCATTTCATCCATTCGCTCGACCGGCTGTCCCTGGCGGAGGAAATTCAAAAAAGAGCCGAATCGGCGGACGTTTCCGTCCCATGCCTGATTCAGGTCAACGTGTCCGGAGAAAAAACAAAGCACGGGCTTGCGCCGGATCAACTGTTTTCCTTTGCGGAACAAATAAAGCGGATGGATCGGATTCGTATTGTCGGCTTGATGACCATGGCTCCGCACGAAGACGATCCCGAACGGACCCGTCCCGTTTTCCGGGAGCTTCGCAGGTTAAAGGATCAATTGAACGAGAAGGCGATACTGGGCAACGTGGTGACCCATCTTTCGATGGGAATGTCCAACGATTTTGAGGTTGCCGTGGAAGAAGGAGCTACAATGATTCGCCTGGGCAGCGTGCTGGTCGGAAAACAATAACGATGGATGAGGAGGGTGAGTTATGGGAGTCATGAACAAACTGATGAACTTTCTCGGTTTGCAGGAAGAAGAAGAAATCGTGGAACGCGAACGGTTCGTCGAGCCGGCGGAGGAAGTGGAACCGAATCCGTTTGAACAGCGTAAACCAAAAGGAAACATCGTCAGCATCCATTCCCAAAAAAACGTGCGTCTCATATTGAGCGAACCCCGTTCGTATGAGGAAACCCAGGAAATTGCCGATCATCTTCGCTCGCGCCGTCCGGTTGTGGTCAATCTGCAGCGCGTCCGGAACGACCAGGCGATACGCATCGTCGATTTTCTGAGCGGGACGGTGTATGCTTTGAATGGGAATATTTCCAAGATCGGCCCTAACATTTTTATCTGCACTCCGGATTCTGTAGAAATCCACGGAACGATCGCCGAAATATTGTCTGAATAGAGGAGAACTACTTATAACGAGGTGAGTCGATTTTGGAAAGTACCGTTATCCATTACCTTTGGACGTTATACCAAATTTACTTTTATCTCATCATCGCCTATGTTCTTTTGTCGTGGCTTCCGAACGCGCGGGACAGCTTTATCGGGGAGCTGCTGGGAAAAGTGGTCGAACCGTATTTGTCGCAATTTCGCAGATTTATTCCGCCCATCGGCGGCATGATCGACATCTCCCCGATTATTGCGCTTACCGCCTTGTGGTTCGTCGCCAAAGGGATTGAAGCGGTCATTCAATTTATTATCCCGTAAGCGCCGGGCAGGAGGATCGGAATGAACCCGGAAATTTATGCGCACTTTCATCCCGATGAACGGCTTTTTGTGGATAAAGCATGGGAATGGGTCGATAAAGCCGCGAACCACGAGATGAAACGAACCGATTTTCTCGATCCGCGGCAGGCGTTCATTTTAACGAGCCTGGCCAACCGCCGGCCCGAAGTTTGTGTCCGCTTGGACGGAGGATATGCCGGAGCGGAAAGGCGGAGGGCGATCGTCGGTCCGGATTACCGATCGCTCGATGACGAAGACATCGGAATCGTGGTGTTGTCGATCACATCGGCAGATGCCAAAATCGCCTCATTGGATCACGGCGATTATTTGGGGGCGATTCTCGGGGTCGGTATCAAACGCGAAAAAATCGGCGATCTGCACGTTCTGGAGCAAGGGTGCCACTGCCTCGTCTCCTCGGAAATTGCCGAGTTCGTCCGCATGCAGCTGCATCAGGTGCACCGTGTTCACGTGCAGACGGAGCTTTTGCCGATCGAACGGCTGCGGACGGCCGAGTCTGCGCTGCAGGAAATGAGTTTGACGGTCGCTTCGCTCCGTTTGGACGGCATCGTCAGCGACGTTTTCCATTTAAGCCGTTCGAAGGTGCTGACGCCGATCAAGGCGGGACGATGCCGCGTCAACTGGAAAGTGGAAGAAAACGCTTCCGCCTTGTTGAAGGCGGGCGACGTCGTTTCTTTGCAGGGATTCGGCAGGTTTAAGGTCACGGAAGTGGAAGGGACGACGAAGAAGGGACGAATCCGCGTCAAAGTCGGCAAATACGTTTAAATTTCCGCTGCTTTATTGTATGTGGGCAGAAGGAATTATGCGGTTTGTGTCGAATGGTAATTTTATGGATATGTCGCAAGAACTATATTAGGAGGTGCGTCAATGCCGTTAACGCCATTGGATATACACAATAAGGAGTTCAGCCGGAGACTTCGCGGTTACGATGAAGATGAAGTCAACGAATTCCTGGATCAGATTATTAAAGATTACGAGGCTCTCATTCGTGAAAATAAAGACCTGCAAAATCAAGTGATGGCGCTACAGGAAAAAATCGAACATTTCGCCAACATCGAAGAAACGCTCAGCAAAACGATCATCGTCGCGCAGGAAGCGGCCGATGAAGTAAAGAACAACGCCAAGAAAGAAGCGCAGCTCATTATTAAAGAAGCGGAGAAAAACGCCGACCGCATCATTAACGAGTCGCTGGCGAAATCCCGCAAAATCGCGCTGGAAGTTGAAGAGCTGAAAAAACAGGCTTCCATTTACCGGACCCGATTCCGCACGCTGCTGGAAGCGCAGCTCGAACTGTTGGGCCAGGACGGCTGGGATTCGTTTGACAAGGTCGCCGTAACGGAACATACGCTGCCGTAACAGGCACAGAGCAAACACGGGCGGCACCTGCCGTTCCGGCCTGTGCCGGCTTCTTGCGTCTGGCGTAATGTTGACTCGGTACGGTAATTTCGTTATACTCCTGTATAAAATCAATTGGCTGAAAACGATGATCGGGACAAGTAAATCGAACCGGCAAAGTCAGCGAGTTAGGGAGGGTGCGAGCCTAATCTTTTCCGGCGATTGAATATCCCCCGGGAGTATATTCTTGAACGACAGCAGTAGGGAATATCGGGTGATTCCGTTAAAGATCCTGGAGTGGTCAGCGCAAGCGGAGCTTGGCTGACTATAAGGGTGGTACCGCGAGTCGCTTCTCGTCCCTTGGGATGGGAAGTTTTTTTATTTGCAAAGTGAACTGTCAGTAAGGAGTGGAATCGAGAATGGATTACGGAAAGACATTGAATCTGCCGCAGACCGATTTTCCGATGCGCGGCAACTTGCCGCAGGCGGAGCCGAAAATGCAGGAATGGTGGGAAGAGGCAGATATTTACGCGAAAGTGCGGGAGAGCCGCAAAGGCAAACCGAAATTTATACTGCACGACGGCCCGCCGTACGCCAACGGCGACATTCATATCGGGCACGCGCTGAACAAGGTGCTGAAGGACATCATCGTCCGCTACAAGACGATGCGGGATTACGACGCCCCTTACGTGCCCGGCTGGGATACGCACGGACTGCCGATTGAGCAGGCGATCGCCAACAGCGGGAAAGCGGACCGGAAAAAAATGTCCGTCACGGAGTTCCGGGAATACTGCAAACAATACGCGCTGCAATGGGTGGAAAAACAGAAAGGCCAGTTCAAACGGCTCGGGGTTTTAGGCGACTGGAACAATCCGTATTTGACGCTGACTCCGGAATACGAAGCGCGGCAAATCCGCGTATTCGGCGAAATGGTCAAAAAAGGATACATTTATAAAGGACTGAAGCCGGTGTACTGGTCGCCATCCTCCGAGAGCGCGCTGGCGGAAGCGGAAATCGAGTATAAAGACAAAACGTCGCCTTCCATCTATGTCGCTTTTCAAGTCAAAGACAGCAAAGGAAAGCTTCCGGACGGCGCCGCCATTGTCATCTGGACGACAACGCCGTGGACGCTTCCGGCCAATCTCGGTATCAGCGTACATCCGGAATTCGACTATGCGGTCGCGGACGTGGGCGGCAAATTGTACGTCGTTGCGGAAGGTCTGCTCGAGGAAGTGGCCAAAGAGCTGGAATGGACCGATGTTCGCATCGTTTCGCGGGTGAAAGGAGCCGAACTGGAAGGAATCGTATGCTTCCATCCTTTTTACGACCGCGATTCGCTCGTGATGGTGGGCGAGCACGTAACGCTGGAAGCCGGAACGGGCTGCGTTCATACGGCGCCCGGCCACGGCGAGGACGATTTTATCATCGGCGGACGGTATGGGTTGCCGGTGCTTTGCCCGGTTGACGAACAAGGCTGCTTTACGAAAGACGCCCCCGGTTTTGAGGGCATATTTTACGATAAAGCGAACAAAATGATTACAGACATGCTGCAGCAGTCCGGGAATCTGCTGAAGCTCGGCTTTATCCGGCACCAGTATCCGCACGATTGGCGGACGAAGAAGCCGGTCATTTTCCGCGCCACCGAACAATGGTTTGCCTCGATCGACCAATTCCGCGCGCAGATGCTGGAAGAGATCAAAAAAATCGACTGGACGCCGAAGTGGGGAGAAATTCGCCTGCACAACATGATTGCCGAGCGGGGAGACTGGTGCATTTCCCGGCAGCGGACATGGGGCGTGCCGATACCGATTTTTTACTGCCGCGGCTGCGGCCATCCGCTCGTCAACGACGAAACGATCGATAAGGTTGCCGGCATCTTTGAGAAAGAAGGTTCCAACGCCTGGTTCGACAAAGAAGAAAGTGAACTGCTGCCTGAAGGAACCGTATGTCCCGAATGCGGCCATCGCGAGTTCAGAAAAGAAACGGACATTATGGACGTCTGGTTCGACTCCGGATCCAGCCACGCGGCCGTACTGGAAACGCGGCCGGAGCTGAGGTGGCCGGCCGAACTGTACCTGGAAGGATCGGACCAATATCGCGGCTGGTACAATTCTTCGCTCATTACCGGCGTTGCGGTGAAGGGGCAGGCGCCTTACAAAGGCATATTGAGCCACGGCTTTACGCTGGACGGGGAAGGGCGCAAAATGTCCAAATCGCTCGGCAATACGGTCGATCCGAACAAAGTGTGCGGAACGCTCGGCGCCGATATATTGCGCCTGTGGGTTTCTTCCGTCGACTACCAGTCGGACGTCCGCATTTCCGACGCCATTTTGGCGCAAATATCCGAAGTGTACCGGAAAATTCGCAATACGCTCCGATTCTTCCTGGGGAATTTGACCGGTTTCGATCCGCAGAGCGACCGTGTTCCGTATTCGCAGATGGGAGAATTGGATCGTTACGCCTGTATCCGTCTGAACCGGATGATCGGGCGTGTGCTGAAAGCGTACGAAACGTACGAATTTCATAACGTGTATCAGGCCGTCCATCATTTTTGCGCGGTGGAGATGAGCGCGTTTTATATGGAAATCGTCAAAGACCGCCTGTATGCCAGCAGCCTTCACGATCCGGCGAGAAAAGCGTCGCAAACCGTATTATATGACGCGCTGACGGCAATTACTAAACTGATCGCGCCGATTTTGCCGCATACGGCGGATGAAGTGTGGAAATATATTCCCGGAACCGATCTTTTGAGCGTGCAGCTTGCCACAATGCCGGAAGAGGATTCGTCCGTTTATGACGAGGCGCTGGAACGGAAGTGGGAACGGTTTATCGGTGTGCGTGACGAGGTGTTCAAAGCGTTGGAGGTCGCGCGCAAAGAAAAAGTGATCGGCAACCCGCTTGCCGCGGCGCTGGACCTTTATCCGGAGCGGGAAACGGCCGAACTGCTGGCGCAGTTTGAACGGCTGGATCAGCTGTTTATTGTGTCTGCGGTTACTGTGCACGATTCCGGCGAACCTGCCCCGGAAGATGCGATGAAGCTGAAGCAAATCGCAGTGAAAGTGACGACGGCCCCAGGCGGAAAATGCGAGCGCTGCTGGATCGTCACCCCTGAAGTCGGCACTGTTCAAGAACACCCGACTTTGTGCAAGCGGTGCGCCGATGTCGTCCTTCGCGATCATGCAGGAACCGAAACTCAATAGCGAATGTCCATGAATCATACCGAGCTTTCCGGAAAGGCCATTCTATTCCGGAAGGCTCGTTGTTCATCGGCGATGCACGTCGGACTTTCGCGTCAAGGAGCGGAATCGTCTTATGGCAGAAAACAAACGGAGCGAAAACGAGCAATTGGCAAAACAGGTCGCGGAAGTGAGTATACGGCTGCAAAAAATTGCGGAGAATATGGAAAAAACGCAAATTGCCGATTATGTGCAGCTGTTGAACCGTCCCCGGAGATTGATCGCCGTCAATTTGGTCGCCGGAATCGCCCGCGGCGTCGGTATTGCCATCGGCTTTACCGTGTTCACGGCGACGATCGTTTACGCTTTGCAGCGGCTTGGCGCCCTGAATCTGCCGATCATCGGAGATTATATAGCGGAAATTGTAAAAATTGTGCAGGCGCAGCTCGAAGGCAGGGCCTATTAGCTGTACCTGCCGCTTTCCCCGTAGTCGTCTGCGGCCAAGTCGGGCTCCAGAAGCGGTTCGCCTTCCCGCCCGGCCATATATTTGCGGTATTCTTTATTGCGGACAACCGTAACCTCCTTGCCGTACATGTCGGTGGCGAGAAAACTTTCGTAAGGCTCCACGTACCCTTCGTTTTCATCCGATTCGATGTACATTTCGTTGTAGTCGTCGACGTCCCGATTCTCGGCCATAGCCGGCGTATTGGACGTTCCCCAGCTTTCGACGATTTGCCATGCGTCTTCACCGTCAAACTGGTTTTGCTCCGGCCGTTCGTCCTGGCTCGTGCGGCCGAACGGAGGGTAGGAGTAATCTTCTTCCGCCGGCCTTCGATACGAGATGTCCCGATCCGGGACGTGCTTCATGCAGTATTCCGTTGCCGGGACAGCTTCCAACCGTTCGTAAGGTATAGGTTCGCCGCAAACGGCGCATTGTCCGTACTCGCCGCTGTCCATTCGTGCGAGGGCGATCCCGATTTCTTCCAGCAGGTTTTCGGCATTTTCATTAAGGGCGATATCTTTACCCCGCTCGTACGTTTCTGTTCCGATGTCGGCCGGATGATTGTCGTAGGCGGAAAGCTCTCCGGTTCCGATTCTCATCGAATCCGACAGCCCGAAATGACGGTTTGATGCGAAACGCCGCTCCAAATCGCTTTTTTCCTGAAGTAGCCGGCTTCGCAGCGACGATAATTGCGCGGAGGATAAGTGCTCGGTCATCTGTCCAAACTCCTTTCAAAAGGATGGCCTGCTATTATGTTTCGCGGAAGCGGACCCTTTTAATGAAGCAATTGATTGGAGATTCGGGAAAAATTGCTTGCTCGCCGCTCTCCGTTTGCCGGATGCGCTTGGCCGGCCGTTCCCTTCCTTTCGTCCATTGGACGAACCCGCAAATGCTGTGCTACAATGACTTGGAGGAATCAAGGAACTTATATACACCAATGTCTGGAGGACGGCCGTGCTGTATTATGCGATTGCCTTTATAGTGTTTATTATCGATCAGGCGACGAAATGGTGGATTGTGCAACATGTGCGGATAGGCGAAGCGGTGCCGGTCATCGGCGATTTTTTCCAAATTACGTCCCACCGGAACCGTGGAGCGGCATTCGGCATTTTGCAAAATCAGCGCTGGTTTTTCATTGCCGTTACGATTGTCGTTGTCATCGGAATTTTCGTCTATTTGCGGAAAACGGCGAAGCAAGGCCGCAAGCTGCTGCCCATCGCCTTAAGCCTCATTCTTGGAGGAGCGATCGGCAACTTTTTGGACCGGGCGCTCACCGGCGAAGTCGTCGATTTTCTGAAGTTCCGGTTTCAATTTTCGTTTTTCGGCACGCCTGTCGACTACACGTATCCTATCTTTAATGTGGCCGATTCCGCCATCGTGGTCGGGGTCGTTTTGATTTTTGCCGATTTCGTCAGAGATTGGCGCAAAGAGAAGCGGGGGATGGATTAAGTGGCGCCGTTGGATTACGAGGACGAGTTCGAGGTGCAGCAATGGACGGTGGAAGCAGAAGAGGCCGGAGAGCGGCTTGACAAATATGCGGCCGATTCGCTTGAAGGCGATATTTCCCGCACGCAGGTGCAGCAGTGGATTAAAGAGGGGTTCCTGACCGTCAACGGCAATGCCGTAAAGCCCAATTACCGGCTGCAGGAAGGCGACGTCGTCACCGTTCGCATTCCGGAACCGGCTCCGGCGGAAATTGCGCCGGAACCGATCCCTCTCGACATCGCTTACGAAGACAGCGACGTTATCGTCGTCAACAAGCCCCGCGGTATGGTGGTGCATCCGGCGCCGGGCAATTACTCGGGCACGCTGGTGAACGGGCTGATGCATCATTGCCGGGATTTATCGGGCATTGGCGGCGTATTGCGGCCGGGCATCGTTCACCGTATCGATAAAGACACGTCGGGTCTGCTCGTGGTTGCGAAAAACGATCACGCCCATCTGTCGCTTTCCGCGCAGTTGAAGGCGCACTCCGTTACGCGAAAATATTTGGCCGTCGCACACGGCAATTTGGTCCACGATTACGGCACCATCGACGCTCCGATAGGGCGCGATCCGCGCGACCGGAAATTGTTTACGGTAACGGACAAGAACGGCAAGCATGCCGTCACCCATTTTACCGTACTGGAAAGGTTCGGCAACTATACATATCTCGAGTTGAAGCTGGAAACGGGCCGCACGCACCAAATCCGGGTCCATATGAAATTTATCGGCCATCCGCTTGCCGGCGATCCGGCCTACGGGAGGAGCAAGGGGCTGTCGATGAACGGGCAGGCTCTGCACGCCGCCGTTCTCGGTTTCGCTCATCCGCGCACCGGACAGTATTTGGAGTTTCAGGCGCCTCTGCCCGCGGATATGACCGAACTGCTCGAAACGTTGCGCGAGCGGCACAAATAATTATGACGAATAATGCAAATCATTTGTTATATACTCCATTGCGGTTTTTACCGGATTTCATCTATGTTTAGTAAAGAGTTTACAAGAATGGAGTAGTATGCAATGACGAAAATTAACGAGCATTATTTGCAACTGCAGGGAAGTTACTTGTTTGCCGAAATCGCCAGAAGAAGGACGGCGTTTTTGAACGAAAATCCGCACGCAAACATTATCAGCCTCGGGATCGGCGACGTTACGCGCCCGCTGCCGGAGGCGGTCATCTCCGCCATGCACGATGCCGTGAATGAGATGGCGGAAGAACGCACGTTCCGGGGATACGGACCGGAGCAGGGCTACGATTTTCTGATCGGGCAAATTATCGAGAATGACTACAAAGCGCGTGGCATTGAACTGAGCCCGAACGAAGTGTTCGTCAGCGACGGGTCGAAATGCGACGTCGGCAACATCCAGGAAATCTTTAGCCTGGACAGTATCGTGGCCGTTATGGATCCGGTTTACCCGGTTTACGTCGACACGAACGTCATGGCCGGCCGCGCGGGGAAATTCGACAAGGATACGAAACGTTACGACAAGATCGTTTATTTGCCGTGCACCGCGGAG
>JAWLCZ010000068.1:0-18923 GCA_041686835.1 Paenibacillaceae bacterium
AAGTGCTGCTCAACAGCGGGTCCGGGTTCGGACCCGGCGGGGAAGGCTTTATGAGAGTCAATTTCGGCTGCCCGAAATCGCTGTTGGAAATGGCGTTGAACCGGATTGCCGACGCCGTGCGCTAACGCGAAACCGGCCCTCATCAGGGCCGGTTTGTATGTGCGTTTCCGCCGTCAATCGTTTTCCTTTACCGTTATAGAGCCGCCTACCGTTTCGGCGGATAGATTATGCCTGGCTTCCTCCCCCTGGCGGAATACGTACCGGATGGATGGCAGTTGCTCGGAATGTTCCAACACCTGCGGATCGGGCAAATGGCAGTGGATTTGACCGTTGCTCGTTTTCAACTCTCCGGCGACTCCTTGAATGCCGCGCGGATAAATGATTTCGATGCCGCCGTTCGTCGTTTTCGCGCGGATATCGCTTTCATCGCGCCGCTCCTGCTCGATGCGGATTTTGCCGTTGGTCGTTTCGCATTGGAGCGATTCGATGCTGCCGTGCACCTCGATTTTCCCGTTTTGCGTCTGTATGGAACCTTGCTCGGCCTGCAATCCCGACAGCTCAACCGCCCCGTTCGACGTTTTCACTCCGAACCGTTCCGCGCGCAATCCGTTCACACGGATCGTCCCGTTCGACGATTCCACTTCGGCATGCTCCGCTTCAATGGAGTCAACGGTAATTTTGCCGTTGGACGATTGGATGGTTACGGATTCGTACAAGTTCTTCGGGAGCCAAATATCCAGCGATATGCTGGCGTCCCGATCGTTTTCAACGGACAGCCGGAATACGTCTTCATCCAAGTGCTGCACGATCATTCGCTCCATCCGTTCTCCGGCCTCCTGTTCGGTGAACGTCTTGGGAAATACGCCGGCCGCCTCGATATGCGCATAATCGCGTTCCCACACTTTACACGCGACATTCCCGTTCAATGCCGTAATACGAACTTGTTCGCTTGGAATGGGGTTGACATCCCAGCTTTTCAACACCTTGGTTCCTTCATTGGACGAAAACGGGAAATCGAAACGGAAATCGTGAAGCTTTTTATCGATTTTGCGCATGAAATCTTTAAACTTTCCTTCGAGATCCAGCGTTTTTCCCGCTTCGGCCAATTTTTGCGTCACTTCGCGGGCGGTATCCTCCAGCATTTTCTGAATCTGCTGCAAATTGTACTTCGAAGAGTGGCCGGCTTCGGAAGCGGCCTGCGGTTCCTGCGGAGCCGGCGGTTTCTCGGTCTTGGCCAGCTGCTCAAGCAGCGCGAGCCCCTCCTCCGCCGTTATTTTTTGCTCCTCGATCATTTTTAATATCATCAAACGCTCTTCCCTCATCGGATGCCCCTCCTTACGAATTCAATTCTTTCATCCGTTTCAAAGCTTCCGCCGGCGTGATTTCGCCGCGATCGAGCTGCTGCAAAACCAGCTTGCGCGGATTTTCCGCCGGTTCCGGCGCTTCCGATTGAAAGCCCAATGCTTCGAGGACCTGCTCCAACCGGTTTCGCACGGTCGGATACGAGATGCCGAGTTCCCTTTCCATCTCGCGGATGTTTCCCCGCACCTTCAAAAAGATTTCGACAAATTTCAGCTGCTCGCCGTTTAATGCGGCCAGACGGGTCGTCTCGAAACTGCCGCGGATAACGGTGCTGCACCGATCGCATTTCAACTCCTGAATGGTAAGCATCTCCTGGCATACCGGACATTTTTGCGGCAACGGATACTTCATGAGCACCACCTCATTTTATGTTCGTTTTATAAGATATTTTAAAGTATACCTTTAATTTTTTCAATGATCTATATAAACATATTCAATAAATTTTCTAGAATCGCAAAAAAAAGACGCATATCGTTTTAAACGATACCGTCTTCTTGTTGCCCGGACGAACATCATGGGACTCGGCCCGCCTTTTCCCGAATGCCGCCCGCTATCTGGAAGCTTCCGCGGCGCGCGGCGATTCGGCCCGGGAAGCGAGTACGATAAGCGACAGCAGCAGTAAAGTGATGACCGCGAATATCCACGGCGTCACGCCCGTGCTCCAATGATCCATGCACCAGCCTGTCAAAAGCGGGAATAAAGCGCCGCCGATACCGCCGGAAGCGATTAAAAGGCTCGTGACCCGCTCCGTCATCCCCGGCAGCAGAGCATTGGCAAATACAAGCGCTATCGAAAACATTCCCGACATCAACAGCCCGAGCAGCACAATGAGCGCAAAGACGATCCATACGTTCGTGACGGCGGCGAAGGCGATAAGAACGAGCAGCGTTCCTGCGGCGTGCCAGATCAAATAACGCGAGTAACTAATCTTCTCGGCCAGCACACCGGCATAGACGCGCCCGATGACCATCGCCACCCAATAAAAGGTGACGCTTAGCGTCCCCATCGCGCTGCTCACGCCGGAATTTTCGATAAGGAGCGAAGGCATGAAATTGACCAGGCTCATCTCCAGTCCGACATAAAGCAAGAAGATGACGATAAACAGGCCGAGCAGCGGAAAGATGTCTTTGGCATACGGCGGCTGTGCCGACGTTCTTGCGGCTGTAGACGAGGCTTTTCCGTCCAATTGGGGATCCGCTTCGCCGTAGGAAAGGAAGCCCCATGCGACGATAAGGCATAAAGTGAGCGCAATGATCCAGAGAAACGAGAGCGACCACACGTTCAATGAAATCATGAGGCTGGCCGCAACCGGCATCAGCAGGGCGCCGACGCCGAAAAACACCTCCAGCTTGCTCATCGCTACCGCCGTCTTCTCGTGAAACGCGTCGATGATTAACGCGCCGATCGCCGCTTCGATCATGCCGAAGCCCCATCCGGCCAAAGGAGCGGCAGTCAGCATCCACTGCCACGGCGGCAGCAGGCTGTACACCGATTCGGCGGCCAGCAGCATGATGAGCGCCAATAAAATCGTCTTTCTCCGCCCGATACGTCCGGACCACCACGGCGTCGTCAACACCCCGATTAAAAAACCGGCGAACTGGGCAAAGATGATCTGTCCTCCGTCGCGGTAGTCGCGGCCGTAATATTGCAGCAGTTCCGGCAATAACGCGCCGACAACGACATGCGCGAGTCCAATCAGCATATAGGACAGGCAGCCTGCCCATAACAGTCGTTTCAACTCCATCTACTCCCGTTTGTACTGTCTTCTATTCATTTGCCGTGCGATGCCGTTATTCGTTTACCGGCACAACGGTTTCAGTTCATCCACCACGTTGGGCGGAACTTGTCCCGTCACGGCCTTCACCAAATTTTCCGCGGCGAGCATCGCCATATCGAACCGCGTTTTCGCCGTGGCTGAGCCGATATGCGGAAGCACGACGACGTTCGGCAGACGAAGCAGCGGATTGTCCGGGGATACCGGCTCACGCTCGAACACGTCCAAACCGGCCGCACGTATCCGTCCCTGCTGCAGCGCCTCGATCAGCGCCTGCTCATCGACCGTCCGGCCGCGGGACGCGTTGATAAAGATGGCCGACCGCTTCATCCGGGCAAACTCGTCTTTGCCCATCAACCGTTCCGTTTCCGCCGTAAGCGGCGTCATCAGAACGACATAATCCGCTTCGGCCAGCAGGTCGCCAAGGGGGCGATACCGGACGCCGAGCTTTTGTTCCGTCTCCGGCTTCCTCCGCCGGTTATAGTACAGCACGTCCATGTCGAAGCCGAATTTGGCCCGCTTCGCCACCGCCTCCCCGATTCTTCCCATGCCGATAATCCCGAGCACGGCATGGTGCACATCGACGCCGAACAGCGGATCGTCCGGGCCTTTTTGCCATTTGCCGTCCCGCACGTATTTGTCGAGTTCGGGTATTCGGCGCGCGGCGGCCAGCATCAAGCCGAACACGAGATCGGCGACCGTATCGTCCAGCACATGCGGCGTATTCGTTCCGATGACGTTCCTTTCCCACATCGCCTCAATATCGAAATGGTTGTACCCGACCGATATCGTGCTGACCGCTTTCAATTTCGGCGCGTGGCGAAGCAGCTCGCCATCGATTCGGTTGCCCGACGTCAGCAGTCCTTCGGCGTCGGCCAGCTCTTTGAACAGCTGCTCGCGGGGAATCGGCTCTTCCTTGTCCCATATGCGGTAATCGCAATGTTCGGCGATATAAGCTTCGACTTCGGCCGGAATCGGCCTTGCGATATACACTTTCGGTTTCATGCGCGCACTCCTTTGCATCCGTTGCTCACGATCCCGGACTGTTGATGGTATATTCCCTTTATACCATAAATGTCACCATCGCACTACACTCCCGGGACGATTTTTGCCTTTTCCCGCCGCCGATAACCCGATACCCATGCGCCTCATATTGCCCTTATATCAAAAACATGGCCGCGATCGTCGTGACGATGAGACCGATGACGACCGGCTTCAAATTGCGCCGCGCCAATTCGAACGGATTGACGCCGCAGATGGCGGCAGCCGGGATAAGCGCCCACGGCACAAGCGTACCGCCGCCGACCCAAATCGCGGCGATTTGACCGAGCGCGGTCAAGGTCGCGATACCGGTTCCGAGCGCGGTCGAGAACAGATGGGCGATCGAACCGGCGAGTGAAATGCCGGAAAATCCCGACCCGTCCAGGCCGGTGATCGCTCCTACCACCGTCAGCGTGACGGCGCCGACCTCTTTGTTGAGCGGAACCGTACCGGCGAAGGCGTAACCGAGATCGTTCACGATGCCGTGCGAGCCTTCCGGCAGCACTTTGCCGAAGACGTCCGCGAACGCCGCGTCGCCAAGATAGAAGAACGCGGCAATCGGAATGACGGGGCCGAATACTTTAAAACCGAACTGAAACCCTTCAATCATGTATTCGGTCGTTTTTTCCAGCGCTTGGCTCCTGTGTGCGGCAAGCGACACAACGATCAGGATGAACACCGTCGTGCCGCCGATGAGCGCCGTCGCATCGCTGCCCTGCAGCTTCAGAACATACATCGTGAGCACATCCGCCAAAAAAGCCAAAGGGATGGCGACCGCCAGCAGCTTTTTCACGTTTCCGGACAATAACGGCACCGGAATGCCGTTGAGCGGCAGTCCTGCACTGTGATCGGCAGCCGGCGCCGCTCCGGATTTTTCCGCCGGCAGCGCGCCGCTTTTCAGATCTTTCATTAAAAACCAAAAGGCCGCGACCGTCGTCACGATGCCCATGATCAAGACTAGAGGAACGCTCGCTTCGATGACGTCGCCGGCCGGAATGCCGGCGGCCGCGGCTGTAAGCTTCGGCGCGCCTTGAATGATAAAATCGCCGGACAACGCGATGCCGTGCCCGAACAAGTTCATCGCCACCGCCGCGCCGAGAGCGGGCAGACCGACGCGCAAAGCGGCCGGCAGCAGTACGGCGCCGATCAGGGCGACCGCCGGCGAAGGCCAGAAAAACCAGGAAATGATCATCATGACGAGACCGATGATCCAGTATGCCAATGCCGGCGTGCGGATGAGCTTGGCGAACGGCGAAATCATCACCTCGTTAATCCGTGTCCGGGACAGCGCCCGGCTCATCGCCACGATGACGGAAATGACCAGAATCGTGCCGAGCAGTTCTTTAATCGCGTAAATCAAACTGTTGAACACTCCGCTTACCGATTGACTGAAAGAGTGGGTCGACAGCACGCCAAGCGCAAAAATGCCGGCAATGCAAACGAGCGTCGTATCTCTTCGCAGCACCATAAATCCGATGATCAGCAAAATAAACGCCACGTACACCCAATGCAACACCGTTATTTCCGTTCCCATCGTAACACCTCCGCATATGGGCACATACCCCGATGTAGTACACCATATGCACAGGACGCGGGTTGGTGCCGGATTCGGCTGTCGGTCCAACAAAAAACATCCCCTTTCGGCAAGGAAAGGGGATGCGTCCGGCGGGCATCAAAAATTGAAATTGTCCGGATCGGCGCCGAACCGTTTGTTCTGGTTCAGGCCGTCAATCTTGTCCATATCTTCCTGCGACAGCTCGAAATCGAAAATGTCCGCATTTTCTTTGATGCGGTGTTCTTTCACCGATTTCGGTATCGTCACCACCTCATGCTGCAAATCCCAGCGCAGCACGATTTGCGCAGGCGTCTTTTTATATTTTTCGGCCAGTTCTTTCAGGAGCGGCACGTCGAGATTGCCCTGCATGAGCGGGCTCCACGCTTCGAGCTGGATGCCCTGCGACTTGCAGAAGCGAAGCAGCTCTTTTTGCGTGAGCAGCGGATGGAACTCGACCTGGTTGACCATCGGCTTCAGTTCGCTGCTGTCCATCAAATCTTCCAGATGATGAACCTGGAAGTTGCTGACGCCGATGGCGCGCACTGCTCCTTCTTTGTACAGCTTTTCCAGCGCTCTCCACGTATCTTTATATTTGCCTTTGACCGGCCAGTGAATCAGATACAGGTCAACATATTCGAGGCCGAGCTTTTTCCGGCTTTCCTCAAAAGCCTTCAGCGTCGTGTCGTATCCTTGGTCGGCGTTCCACACTTTCGTCGTAATGAAAAGTTCCTCGCGCGCCACGCCGCTTTCCTTGATCGCTTTTCCTACGCCGGCTTCATTGCCGTATATCGCGGCGGTGTCAATACTCCGGTAGCCGGTGCGAATCGCCGCTTTCACCGATTCTTCCACTTCCCGGCCCTCTTCGACTCTCCAGACGCCGAGCCCGAACCACGGCATCTTGACGCCGTTGCTCAATACGGTGCAGTCGGCAATATGTTTAGCCATATGAACTCCTCCTTCTCATTGGTTTTAGAAAATTTAGGCAGTCCACTGTATATGTTACCACATTTGTTAACATTACGGCATGTTCTTTCCTCTGGCGCTCACATAAAGCGTATACCATTCTTCCCGGGTCATCAACTGCGCCTGCCGCTCCGCATCCTTGCAGGCGATGATGCGCTCGGCGACAGTGGTGCCGATCACCGGCTGAATCATGGCGGGATGCTTCATCAGCCATCCGAGCACGATGGCTTCCGGCGTCGTTTCCTTTTCGGCCGCCATTTGCTTGACCCGTTCTGCCGTGTTGCGGATATTTTCCGGCTCATTCTCCACCGGCCGCCCGGAGAACCTTCCTTGAGCGAGCGGGCCCCACGCTTGGATTTGAATGTTTTCCATCTGGCAGTATTCCATAAGCCCTTCGGAGAAATTGACGGTTGTTCCGGCCTTTTGATTGACGTGTATGCCCTGATCGAGCCAATCCAGACGCGCCAGGCTCATTTCCAGCTGATTCACCACCAACCGGTCGGGAAGCGCTTGCTGCAGGAACCGGATTTGGGCGGCGCTCATATTGGAGACTCCGAAATACCGCACTTTCCCCGATGACTTCAGCTTGCCGAACGCTTCCGCAACTTCTTCCGGTTCCATGAGCGGATCGGGCCGGTGCAGAAGAAGCACGTCCAAATAATCGACACCAAGCCTGCGCAGACTGCCGTCCACCGTCTCAAGGATGTGCTCCCTGGAGAAGTCGTAGCGTCCCGGCACCGTTCCCTCGCCGAAACGGATGCCGCATTTGGATTGAATCACGATTTGTTCCCGCAGGCCGGGTCTTCCTTTCAGAATGCGGCCGAACGCCTCTTCCGATTTACCCATCGCATAAATATCGGCATGGTCGAACATGGAAATGCCGATGGAGAGCGCGGCATCGACCGCTTTCTCCGCTCTGAGCATATCTTCTTTGGTTAACGGGTCGCGGTTCCAGCTCCCGCCAAACGGCATGCATCCGAGCACTAGGCGGCTCGTGGAAATTCCCCGCTGGGCTAACGGCATGATTTTCATAATGACCTCCCATGAAATGTGTACTGTGCATTCTCCATTATACCTATGATGCTGTATCCGCATAAGAACTGAAAAACAATTCACTTACTAACCTGGACGTAACCGGCGGCTTCATAACAAAACGCACCGTCCGATCGGCGCTAACCTTTATCGATCGGTTCTAACCTTTAGCGATCGGTACTAACCTTTATCCGACGGGCGTTTCAGTCCCTTCTCCAGCTTTTCCACCGTCTTGGCGATACGGCTTGCTCTCGTTTCCGCCTTTTTCGCCCCGTTAATCCAATCGACGAATTCTTTCCGGTGCGAATACGCCAAATTGGCGAATCGTTCCGCCGCGACCCGGCTTGCGTTCAAGGCGTGCTGCAAATCTTCCGGAACGGCAACGAACCGCTCCTGATGCGGACGATCGTTGTCAGCGTCCCTCTTCGGCGGCAAGCCGGGCTTGTCCCGCTTTGTCTTCACCGACTCCGAAGGACGGAACCGCATCGCCGACCACGTATCGTCAATCGAGACGAGCGCAACCCCGTCGAACCCGGCTTGACGGATCGTTTCCCAGCCGACGTCGCGGGTAATGTCGGTTTTGATTTTCGAGCTTTTTTTCGGATAACAAATCCACAGCAGGCCGTCGGGTTTGGCCGCCCGCATCGCCTGCGGAGCGAAGCGCTCCACTTCGGCGCGGTCGCGGACGAACAGCTGCACAAAATCAAACGTTCCGTCCGGCTTCTCCTCGAGTGTCACACCTTCCGGAAGCGGGCCGAGCCGTTCGATATACCCTTCCGGCGCATTCATAATGACGGCGCGCTGTCCGCTTTTCAGTCTCAGCTTCGTTATCAGTTCGCTGCTCATCATCAAAATCCTTTCTTTTCGGCCAAAATGGTTCCGCCACACTGTATATTTCTATTGTACTACGCCCGGCCCCGATGTCAAAACAACGGGATGGCCTTATCTTCCCATTCAAAATGGGATGTGTTACTATACGAGAAGTTTGGTGTGATAAGAAATCGCTGCTCTTTGTAAGGCGAAGGAGGAAATGATGTTCTCATTAGATTCCGTCAATGAAGTTGCCAAACCGATCATTGAACGGGCGGCAGCAGTCTATTATAAGCACACGAAGGACTGGATAAAGTCTATTATTCTTCACGGCTCTGCTCTTAAAGGCGGATTCATTCCCGGATGCAGCGACATTGATTTGAAAGTCGTGTTAGATGATTCCGCATTTGATGAACATTCACGTTTACCCCTGGAGAAGTACTTCTGTATCCATCTGGACTTATCGAAAATCGATCCTTCTCCTTTTCGTTATATCCAGTGCGATATGATTGGAAGTAAATTACCGGATGGATACGTCGGCCCGGTGAGGGGGGCATACCGAATCATTTGGGGAGACCATCTCATTCCGGAAGCGACGGAAGACCAACTTGTGATTTCCGCTGCGAATTCTTTAAATCACCTTGATCCGGTTCCGAAATTTGCCTATGAGAGTTTGCTTGATCATGGCGGAAATCGATTGTCTCATAACGTAAGATTGCTATGCACCAAAGTATGGCCGACTTTATATCATGTTTTAATTATGGAAGGCCATGATCCGATAAGCGTATGGCAACTAATGAAACAAGACGCGATGAACCAACTCCGCAACAACGAATTGAAGGCAATCGCTCAGTTCTTTTAATCGATTACTATCCGGAAGAAAACTCGGTCTCAAAAGCGTTGGATATTTTAAGAAACGGAATTCAGTTCTTATCGAAGACGAAAGATTGGTGGAAGCATAGATAGCATATTCAAAGAAAGCCGCCATATCTTATATCTCCTTTTTTAACATGCCCATACTACTTTTATTTCCCAATATATTGTGGTAATATTTCTTTAGAAAGTCGGTTTATTTGTTGTTTGTTTTGAATAAACTTATAAAGACCGCAGATGCTCCAACATCTACGGTCTTGCAATAGATTGCCCTAGGGGCAGTCGACAAAGGAATTGCAGAAGTAGACCTCCTGACTTTCCAGCTCAAGGGAGGTCTACTTCTTTTTGTGGAATGAAAGTATCAAGACGACTTTACAGAGGCTAGCCGACCACCCTTGAGAGCCGATTCTATTGCATCCATATTATACCATACAACTCTTTCGTGATGCGAACATATTTTCTTATATCCTATGCTTTTGTCTAACGTTGTTGCATAAGTGCACGCTGTGTCATTTGATGTACCGTCCTTCTTTGAATTACTTTCAAGTTATTGTTGTTTGTATTCTTCTAGTGCGCCCATGCCGGACGCAAAAAAACCCGGCTCCCGATGCGGCACCGGGAGGCCGGGTCAAACGCTATTTTGTCGCAGCAGCGGCTTATCCGCATCCCGCGGCCTGGCCGTCCAGCCGATTTAATGTTCGGCGGTCAAACCGGATTCCGGCGACAATACCGGCTCCGGCTTCTCTTCCGGAATAATCAGGTTCATGATGACCGTCGCCATCGCTCCTACGGTAATGCCGGAGGACAAAATGTACGACGCGAACCCGGGAAGTCCGTACAGCACATCTTTCGGCAGCACGGTGACGGCAATCGTCAGCAAAATCGGAACGCCGACGACCATCATGTTGCGTTCGTTCATCTCAATATGTTGAATGACTTTAAACCCGTTGGTGACGATCGCCACGCAGACGACGCCGAATATGCCGTTAATGACCGGCTCCGGGACGCACGCCATCGCGGCCGACAGCTTCGGCACGAGGCCGAGGCAGATGAGAATGACGCCCCCCGCCATAATCGCCATCCGGCTGCCTACGCCGGTAACGGCGATCAAACCGGCATTGGAGGAATAGCCGGTCATCGGCGTTCCGCCGAACAGCGCGCCGATAAAGCAGCCGATTCCTTCGCCCACGGATGCGCGGTTCAGCCGTTGTTCCGTCAGCTCGCTTCCCGTTACCGACGATACGACAAACCACGTCCCCGTCGTTTCAATGAGGATAATGAGATACACAAACATCATCGTCAGGACGGCGCTCCAATCGAATACCGGCGTCCCGAACGGGAACAATTTCGGCAGCGACAACCACGGCGCTTCTTTGACCGGCGCAAAATTGACCGTGCCGAAGAACGAAGCCGTTGCCGTGCCGGCGACGATGGCCACAATGACCGAGATGAGGCGGAACAGTGTGCCGGCCCCTTTCGCTTTTCGTCCGAGCAGCATGCAGACGATAAGAACGGCGGCCGACACGGAAGCGATCAAACAGTTCACCCCGACGCTGCCTTCCGCATTGTAAATGTTCGACATGCCTATCGGCATTAAGGCGATGCCGACGATAATGATGACCGATCCGCCGACAAGAGGAGGAATGAACCGTCTTACCGCTTTGGCGAACCATTTCAGCGGCCAGCCGAGCAGCGCCATCAGGAGCGCTCCCGGGATAAGGCTGCCGGCCATCGCTCCGAGGCCGAGTTTTCCGCCGATGGCGGACATGGCGCCGATCGGAACGTAAGACGGCCCCTGAACGACCGGAAGGCGAATGCCGAGCCCGGTTTGAATCAATGTGGCGATGCCGGTGGCAATAAAACACATTTGAATGAGGAACGATGTGTTTGTCGCATCCATCGACAGCATGCCGGCGATAATGATCGGCGCAATATACAAGTCCATCGCCAACACGTGCTGAAGTCCGAGCAACAACGCTTTTCCGTAACCGATTTTTTCATCGACGCCGACGAGCAGTCCGGCGCCCTTCTGCTGCTGTTCCACTTGTCATAAGCCTCCTTGATTTCCGTAAATCCCGTCTTCATATCAACCGTTTTTGATTCGTCACGTTCCATTATAGGCGAATCCCTCCGCTTTGTATAGGTGAAAATACGTATATTTTTTAAATTTTTATGTATATTGTTCGTATTTTATTGTGTTACACCCCGTCTATCAATATAATGTAAGAAAAGCTTTTAGCGAAATCTTTCAAAGATGCGGGTTCATCGCAAAAAAGAAGGGAAGGCATGATTCATAATGCTTCAGGATGCTGTACTGCGAAACGATTGGATTGTCGCTTGCCGGGCCGCGGATGTTCAAGACTGCCCCGTACAAGTGACGGTAATGGGAGAGCGTATCGTTCTGTTTCGTGCGGAAAACGGAGTTCACGCTTTCAAAGATCTGTGCGTCCACCGGGGGGCCGCCCTCTCGCTCGGCTGCGTCCGCGACGGGAAACTTGTCTGCCCGTATCACGGCTGGGAGTACGATGCGTCGGGCGCATGCGTGAACATTCCGCAGCTCCCCGATGACCGGACGATTCCCGCGAAAGCCCGCGCTTTTCCGTATGGCTGCATCGAGCGCTACGGCTTCGTTTGGGTCAACCTCGGCAACAACCGGCCCGATATGTTCCGTTATCCCGAATTCGACGATCCGGCGTGGCGCAATGTCGTCTGGGGGCCGCAGGAAGTGAACGCCAAACCGCCGCGGATCGTGGAAAATTTTCTCGATGTCGGTCATCTGGCCGTCGTCCATGAAGGGTACCTCGGGGTGTCGACGCACACGGAGATTGGCGATTACCGCGTCCATCAGGACGAAACGGGCATCCGTTCCGACGAAATCGCCGTCTTTCAACCGGATCCGGACGGCACGGGACAGGCCAAGCACGTTTTTTACACGTATGAAATTATGCGCCCGTTGACGGTGCGATTCACGAAGCGCGATCGGGAGAACGGCCACCGTTTCGCGATCATGCTGACCGTGCGGCCGGTCGATGAAACGAAATCGGTTGCCTACGGCATTCTTTCGTTCAACTACGATACGGGGATGACGGACGAAGAAATCATCCGTTTCCAGGATCTTATCTTTTCCCAGGACAAGCCGGTCGTGGAAAATCAAAAGCCGGAAGACCTGCCCCTCGACCTTCAGGCCGAGCTATCGCTCACATGCGACCGGGTCAGCATCGCCTACCGCAAATATTTGGCGGAGCTCGGCGTCACGCTCGGAACGGCATGACCCGGGTGCCCGACGGCGGATGGTACCGGCGCCGGGCAATAAGAAAGCCGGCAAAGCGGATGACAGCCGCCTGCCGGCTTCTATGGTTCATTATGGGCTTAAGTCCGGGCGAGGGCTTCCAGTTCCTCGCCAATTTCATCCCGCAGCTCATTCACTTTGTCAAAATCCGTCGCCTCGATGTAGAACTTCTCCAATTCATCGTGCAGCGATTTGGCTTGAGCCAGCCAGGACGTCGCCACTCTCATTTCATTCGAATATCGCTCCTTGATGTCTTTCAATTCCCAAACGTATTTTTCATCGGTTCCGGGGGTAATCGCCCTGGTATACATATCCACAATTTCGTCCGACTCCCGGTCCGGGTAATACTCGTGCGGCGACGTGCTGTCAAAAATGGCAAAACCGAGTTCCCTGACGATCACCATATCGAGACTGTTCGGATCAAACCCGCAATGATACACCTCGGTGTCAAACCCTTTTTGTTCCGCGGTTTGCGCCAGCTTTTTCAGCATGGTCGATTTGCCTGATCCCGGCCTTCCTTTAATGAAGTACCGCTTCTTCACATCTTCCGTCAAATTCGGTATAAAATCGACCGGTCCTTTCGGCGTGGCGGCTCCGAGAAAACGATGCCGGACTTCGGCCCGCTTGTTCCCCGTCTTTCCGGCGAACCATGTTTCAATGAACTGTTCCGACACTTCGTTCGCTTTAGCGACATCCATATTGCCGACGTAGATGTTTTCCCACTCGTCATGGACTTGAAGCGCTTTGGCAAAATGGGAATAGGCCGCGCGGAAAGCTTCATCGATTCGTGCCGTCAGCCTCACGATGTCGTCTTTATGCCGGATTAACCGCCGGGAATTCCACGCGGCTCCCAAATTGACGTACTCCTCCACCGCGCCCGGCGCTTTCGGTTCGACGATGTGCGGCGGCGTGCCGTCAACGATGCCGGCCTTCAACTCGCGGATAATGACGCCGTCGAGAGAACCGTTATCCGACGAACAGTGCACGAATTCGATATCGTATCCTTTATCGGCCCACTCGCCGCCGATCGTTTTTATCAACGTCGATTTTCCTGTACCGGGCCCGCCTTTCAGGATATACAAACGCTCGAGACCTTGCAGGTTGGACTCGAACAAGCTGTAGAAACCCCGTGCCGTATTGCCGCCGGCATAATAATTTCTAACCTTTCCGGCCATGGTGAACACTTCCTCTACAGTAAATTTACAAAAAACCTTTCTTTCTGCAGCATATGCATGCGCTGAAGAATAGGTGAAAGCCCAGAAGTGTCATCCGCGAGAGGTTCATGAGAAGAAAGGCCGGAGTGCGCCTGTGGTTGGCCGGCGTCTTTCCATGTCGTTCAGGAGATGGTATGCTGTAAATACAAGAAAGGAACCTAGAGGAAGGGGGCGCTTCATTGGCGGATTCAACATTAAGGCGGTTCGGGGTTTCGATGGATCAAAAGCTGCTGAGCGAGTTCGATGAGCTGATCAAGGCCAAAGGGTACGAGAACCGCTCCGAAGCGGTCCGCGATCTCGTTCGGGATGCGCTGGTCAAGCAATCGTGGGAAGACGACGAACGATGCGTGGCGGGCAGCATATTGTTGTTCTACGACCATCACCAGCGCGATATTCTGCATGAGCTGACCGCGATTCAGCACGACATGCATCACACCGTTCTGGCCACGACGCATTTCCATCTCGATCATCATAACTGCCTGGAACTGATCGTCGTGAAAGGGAAAACGAAAGAACTGCGCGCCTTCAGCGATCGGTTAATCAGCATAAAAGGCGTAAAATACGGCAAGGTGACCATCGCTCCCGTCGAGGATTAGCGGATGATCGGATTAGCGGTTTATCGGATTAGCGCAGCTTGGATTGCAGCCAACGTTTCGCCTCTTCCAGGCGAAGCGGCATATGCTCGGGGTCTCCGTCCCAGAACGGGGAAACCAGCTCGGCGATCGGCGGAAGATGAAGCTTGGCGGCATGCAGCAGATCCGGATCGGCAAACAGACGGGCGGGGGACCTTTTTCCGAGACAGGCCCCTTCGTTCATGACAATGACATCGTCGGCCCATTCCGCCACAAGCTGCATGTCGTGGGTCGTCACGATGACCGTCTTCCCCTGTTCGTGCAGCATATTCAGGATACGCTGAATTTCTTTTTTTCCTTCCGGATCGAGAAACGCCATCGGCTCGTCAAAAATGATCACTTCCGTTTCCATCGCCAGTATCCCCGCGATAGCGACCATTTTCTTCTGGCCGTAGCTCAGCTCGTTCGGGTTGCGGTCGGCCAGGTGCTTTATATTCAGGAGAGAGAGATAGGCTTCCGTCCGCCTTTCGACTTCTTCAGGCGGCAGTCCCCGCTGCGTCGGGCCGAAAGCCACATCATCCCGTACCGTCATCGAGATGATCTGATCGTCCGGATCCTGAAAAACGATGCCGACGTGCTCGATCATCCGCTCGCGGTTCGCTTTCGTAACGGGCTCCCCTTTGAACAGCACGGTTCCCGTCAAAGGAAGGAACAGCCCGTTCATATGAAAGACGAGCGTCGACTTGCCGGCTCCGTTCGCTCCGACGATCGCCGTTCTGCGGTTCGCGGCAATATCGAAAGTGACGCCGTTCAGCGCATAACGATGGTGCCCATACCGATAGTTCACTTGGCGAAATTGTATGATCGGTGTCATGACAGCCTCCTACATTTTATCCCAGACGAAGAGACAAGCTGCAGGCACAACCCACAGCAGCAAGTTTACAATATCGGCGCGGCGCGGCGGCCCGGCCGGTTGGCCGGCAACGACGCCTTGATAGCCCCTCGACAGCATTCCCATATAGATCCGTTCCGACCGGCGAAAGGAACGCAGGAATAAGGAACCGACCAGCTTGGACAAGGTTGCGTAAGCGCGCACGGAAAACCAGGTTCCCCATCTGCCCCCTCGGCTGCGGACGCTTTTCAGCATGCTGCTTGCTTCCGCACGAAATAACTCCATGTAACGGAGCGTAAACAGCGCAAGTTCCACAAAAATGACGGGCACCTTGATCCGCGCAAGCGATTGAAAAAACAGCTGCGCCGGCATCCGGTAAAACAGGAGAGTCAGCGTTTGCACGGCAAACAGCAGCCGTCCGCAGTAAACGAGCGCTTTTTCCACGCCGTTCAACGAAACGGGAACCATTCCGAACAGATCTATGGTCCTCCCGTGCTCATATAAAGGAAAAAACAAAAAGGAAAAGAGCACAAACGGCGCCATCAGGCGGAGACGTTTCCAAAAGAAGAGGACAGGTACACGGCCGATGAAAAGCCACCCCTGTCCAAGCATGACAAGAAACAGAACCGTTTCCGGGCGAGCGACCGACACCCCCATCATGGTGACGAACAAAGCCGCAATGATTTTTAACGGGGGATGTTCAACGGTGAAATTCATTTGGTCTTTCTCCCCATCCATTTGCCGAACAGCACAAACAGGAAGTAGGTCAGCAGGACGCCGATGATGCCGGCCAAACTCCCGGAAAGCCAGGAGTCCACCCCCGGCAGCGTATAATCCGGCAGCGGAGAAGAAAGGTAGGAAGCGGCCGACTTGATGTATCCGGTCTGTTCGCCCGCTTTTTCAAAACCGTCCGGATGGGATGAGGCGAATAATGACACGATGCCGGCGATGATAAGCGAAACGGCCATCCATATTTTGACGCTGCGGTTCATTGTACCACCCCTTCGTCACGCAGTCGTCCGAAGGAAGATCGGAGAGCGAACGGCAGTACGAGAGCGGTAATCAGCCCTTCTCCGATTCCGATGAACGTATGCCAGAAAAGCAGCGCTTTCGCGGCCAGGCCGAAAGAAACGACGCCCGACAACGCCAGTTCGACCGCGCCGGCCATGGCGACGATCACAACGGAAAACCAGCTGCAAATAAAAGCGCCTGCGAATAAGGGAAGCCGAAGCGAACGCAGCATTCGATAAATTAGCGCGGCCGCACCGGGGGCAATAATCGCCATATTCAAGATGTTCGTCCCCAGCGCCGTAATTCCCCCATCCTGAAAAACGACGGCCTGAATCGCCACCACAGTAGACATAATTAGCGTGGCCGGCCAAAAACCGAACAATATCGCGGCCAGCGCCCCGCCTATGAGGTGGCCCGAAGTGGCCGCGCCCAGCAGCGGAAAATTGATCATCTGCGCCGCGAAAATAAAAGCGGACATCACTCCCATTACCGGCACCGCGCGATGATCCATCTCTTTTTTGGAAAACTGCACGCTTTGGGCCAGAACGGCTCCGGCGGCAACGGCGGCCGGAGCCCATACTTTGACGTCGAGTATTCCATCAGGGATATGCAAGTGGTCTCTCCCCCAATCCGTAATTGAATGGTTATACCTCATCTTAACACGGTGCTACGAATTCGTAAAGAAGTAACACCGTTTTTTCTTCGGATGCCTCATGATGACGCCGTGAGATAACGGCAAATTATGATAAAATCATTCTTTCCACGCCATGTTTACTTCCTTGTAATATAATTGGAATAACTTTACAAAGAGGAGGGGAATCAGATGGACTTACGCTTCCGGCCATTTGTGAATGAAGAGGATTATTCCGCACTTCGCAGCCTGATCATACAAAAGTTTGCCCATCCTGAGCGGCGGTTCTACCCGAGCCTCGGAGATTTGGATTACATTCGTGCTTTCGAGGAAGGAGAGCGCTCCTTTCAAGACAAGGTAACGATTTGCGAATTAGAGAATGGTACGATAGTGGGTGCGATTTGGCCGGGATTCTTTCGAATTCTGTACTGTATCACAGGCCCGGAATATGCCCATCTGGAAGATAACATTTTTGAGTGGGCGGAACAGAGGTACTGCGGACCGTCGCTTGAGGATCGTACAGGGAAAGAAGTGTACATCTGGGGATACGAAGAAGATACGTTACGCTCGGGCATTTTGAAAGCAAGGGGGTACTCCAAACATACCTGGTACATGTATTCCGGCGTTATCGACCTTCATTCCTCAATCCCGACGCCCAAGTTTCCGGAAGGTTTCAAGGCTCGCCCCATTCAATCCGCCGATCTTGAACAGAAAGTGGCAATCATGGGCGTTTCCACAGGGCATAGCGAACCTACCCTGGAGAAGTATCGACGTTTGATGAACAGTCCGACTTATCGGCAAGAGCTCGATCTCGTCGTTGTCGATCAGGATAATCAGGTGGTAGCTTTCGCAAACATATGGCATGATCCGCACAATCAGATGGCAATCATCGAACCTTTCGGAACGAAGGAAAGCCACCGGAGACTCGGTTTAGCCACCAATTTGCTTTATGAGAGCATGCAGCGTTTGAGGAATCTCGGGGTAAGCAAGCTTTACATCAACCATGGCGGCTTATGGACGCTCGAGCCTGAACCGGATGACGCCCTGCGAGTTTATATGAAGGCAGGGTTTAAAGAGTTGGGTAAAATGTTCGTATGGTGCAAAGCATGCTGAATGCTTTGTAATGCTCGAATGCCGGTAAAAAATAAGAAAGAGATCGCCCGAATTTGGTAAAATGGAAGTGCGTCCAAACCTTCCCAAAGAAGCGATCTCTCTTTTGTCTAATCATACCCATGAACCGCCAACCATGAGCAGCGCCAATTGCATTTCGGGTGGCAAGTTACTTCTCGATACTTAACTCTTTAGAAACGCCGTAACCTTCAGAATGGTTATTTTCAGCCAATACGAGCTTTATCGTATTGTTCCCTTCCAGCAAACTTTGCAGAAGATAAGGTTCTGTGCTCGTAATAGAACCTATTAAGCTGCCATTAAGATAAAAGTGGATATGTCCCTCCCCGTCTACCGGGGATCCACCGTAATTTTCGCTCGAGAGTTTTAAATTGGTACTTACGGTCAGGAAGTATTCATTATTTTCCTTGTTGACGGATGCATCAAGCGAATATTTCTGCTGATTTGCAGAATCGTGACTTGCTTTATCTTCAGTTTCTTGTTATTCGGCATGCTGATGTTCGGATACAGACGTATCGGCGTTATTCGACGCCGTATTGGCCTGATTCACAGTACGGTTTCCGCAACCGGGCAAGGAGACGAATAGGATCGACAGAAAACACAGAATCACATATTTTTTGATCACTTGAACAACCTCCATGTACAGAAAATAAGTGTAGATGAGGATCCTCCAGTAATCATTTTAGGATTTAGCTCCCTGTCTTTACATACGCTGATAAAAGTATATTCCCCTTTTTACTTTAGTGATGAAAGGATTGCTCAAGCATGATTGTTCA
>JAWLCZ010000069.1:0-18708 GCA_041686835.1 Paenibacillaceae bacterium
AATAAGCATTGTCCAAGACGTATTCGTTCGTTGTTCAGTTTTCAAGGAACAAGCAGCACGTTCATGTGAACATGCGCCCGGCGGAAGCCGGTTTGCTTCACCGCCAGCCCCGTCATTCGGGCCTGCCGCAAACGATTCGGAAGCTTGTTCCGCATCGCTTTGTGGTGAAAACCGCGACTTTTATAATATACCATATCCGGCTCGTCCATTGCAACCACTTGTTTTTTCCAAATGGTTATTTTTTTATGCAATGCACCGCCGAAAACTTCCCGCCGCTCACCGGCGGCGAAAAATAATGTACCACGAACGGGCACGGCAAGTCAAGACGGTAATGCATGGATGAAGCAAAAATGATGGATACATTCGGAGAGCGCCTTCCCGTACCTATGCTCACAGTCAATTGTAGTGACGGTTCCGGGCATATTTGGATAATTCTTTAGGCGAAGCAAGCTTGGCATACATTCTGAAAATAATTTTGTATCTGGACTCGATGGCGCTTTTAATTTCCGCATCCATTCTTCTGTCATTCAAATCAAGCAGCATTTCATCCAATTCTTTTCGAAGCACATAATCCAGTTCTTTGCATTCTCTTTCGTTGAACAAAATTCCGAGCATATGCCAAACCCCCTGGTCGCGAAAAAATGTAGTTGGGAGATGCTTAAGCAGGTGTACCCGCTTTAATGGTATGCTCAGATTTTGGCAATTTTATGATGTCGATAAAAAATTTCACCTGCTTACCAGCCATAACGTTACGGTGCTTTCAATGACGGCGGCGATGAACAGCGCTAAGACAAGCATCGTCATGACAGGCAGCGTCTCCTTCATAAAAGAGGCGATCTCACGGGCAAATTGGCCTTGGCGCGACGGCCGGAACAGATTGAACAACCCTTTCAGCATAATTCCTCCGAACCGGATACCATAAGCGCTTGCCACAACAATCGCCGGAATTTCGATGATGCCGTGCGGAAGGATGCCTTTGGCGACAAATTCCCATTGGCCGACCTCCGGAGCCGCGATTCCGACGATATAACCGAGAAGCATGCCGTTTATGACCAGAAACGACAGGGGAACTATGCCGAACAACACGCCGGAGAAGATCATCATCACCGATTTGATCGAATTGTTTAAAAAAATGAACCAGAACATCCACAGCTGCGGATTGTCTTTCGTGGAAATGTTTTGCACGATGCTTTTCATTCCTTGAAGTTGACCGTCCAAAAACGCCTGAAACTGATCGGCATTCCCGTAACCCAGTATGATACCTGCGACAAACACAAGAAAAGATGCGATAAAGTAATGCTTCATTATCTTGAAATGATGATACCAACGCTCGGAACGTTTCAAAGAAATTACCCCCAAATGATTTTCGAATCTGCATAAGTTGATTGTACTGGCATACATTGTACTAACCAAATGAAATACAAGCCTTCTTCGGAGCTGCCGCCGCAAGAAGAACGCAAAGGAGGTTTCGGGCAACGTGAACTTTTTTTATGTGCTGAACGGAAGAAAACTGAAAAAGCATTTCCTTATTCTCGTCGCTGCCCTGTTTTCCGCAGGCGTCATTTATGCCGAAAAAGACAACATATCGGTATTCTCCTACGAAGCGCCGGCCGCCATTTACAGCGTCGATACGAACAAAAAGATGATTGCGCTTACGTTCGATATCAGTTGGGGAGACAAACGGGCGGAACCGATTCTTAAAGTGCTTCAGGACAAAGGCGTTAAAGCGACGTTCTTCCTGTCTTCCCCGTGGAGCAAAAGCCATCCGGAAATCGTGCAAACCCTGGTCAAAGCCGGATATGAAATCGGCAGCCACGGGCACAAGCATGTCAACTACAGCAGTTTAAACGACGAGGAGATACGTTCGCAAATTCGACAGGCACATCAGATTTTGACCGAAGTTACCGGCCAGTCTCCGAAGTTGATCCGGCTGCCGAACGGGGATTTCGACAAACGCGTGCTGAATATCGCAAACGAAATGAATTATACGGTCATTCAATGGGATACCGATTCGCTCGACTGGATGCAGAACAAAGGGGCCGACCAAATTATTAACCGCGTCGTCACGAAGGCGCATCCCGGCGACATTGTGCTCTTGCATGCCAGCGATTCGGCCAAACTCACGCACGAAGCGCTTCCCGTCATCATCGATCAACTCCGGGCGAAAGGATATCAGTTCTGCACCGTGTCGGAATTATTAAAGCTGACGGAAGTAAAGACCAGACAAGTGGAGGACCGGAACTAAGCAATAAAAGGCGAGCTTCGCGACCATTTGCGCTGCAGGTTTAAGCTGCATCCCCCTTCAGCGGCAGCCGCACAGCTCGCTTTTTACGTTTGGCGCCTCTCTCCATTTTTTTGCTGGACGCCGGTTTGCGCCAAAGCATTTGCAGGTTTGACCAGTTTGTGCAGCATCAAGATTTGCCAGGCGTTGCAGCACAGCAAAATGGTAACCATAAGAAACACGAGTCCCGGATTCGGTTGATCCAGATTTAAAGCGGGAATCGCCTCCATCGTCGTTGCGACGACCATAAAAAATAGCGTCGGGATCCATGCGCTCCGGTTCGTCGCCTTTATTTTCAAATACGACACCATAAGGGAGACCGCCAGAATAATCGCGGGAAGCGGAAGAAAAGACGCCGCCCCGGCCCCTTGCTCCGCATATTTCAAATACCTTAAGTAAACCGTATCGAACAGGACAATCGCTATCAGAATGATTTGAATCGTATTCCAGTAAATTTTATTTTTAAAAAGGCCCAGGCCGATATAATGCAACGTTAAATAGGCGAAAAAGCCCATTTGACTGAGCACGCTAATCATCATGCCGGCCATAAGCATCACAAGCATGTTGAAGCCGATACCGGCCAAACCGGGCACCTGAAACTCCCGATCCGTCAACTGCAGGTACATTCCCGCCGCAAGCGCCGACAGCGCCCCCATTGCAAGCGTCGTCCAAAACAAGTAAAACCACTTTTTCAAATTCAAGCCGATACATCCTCCCAAACGTTTGAATCCGTGCCGTCACCATAGCTAATTGTACCAACGTTCACAAGAAAAAGCCAATCCGCACCTGACATAAAGCACTGCATTCGATCAAATAATAAAACCATAATTCCAGGAAGGGGGCATGAACGGGATATGATTCGATTCGTTCCGCGTGTCATTCCGCTGCTCATTGTTGTTTTGCTCCTGGCTTCCTGCGGTGCCAATAACGGCCGGAGCAGCACATTAAGCTATAAAGAAACAAAAGCGATGGTGCTTGATATTTTAAAGTCGGAAGAAGCGAAAAAGACAATTCAGCATGCGGCTAAAGAAGAAATGGGCAAAAACCCCGCCGTAAAACTGCTGTCCGCCGGCCAGGCCCAACCGCTGCAAATGGCTGTGAAAGACGCGCTGACCGATCCGAGCGTCTCCAAATCGCTTGAAAAAATGATGACCGATCCGAAATTTGCCGGCGAATTCGCCAAAGCGATTGAAAAAGACAACAAAAAGCTGCACAAAGATTTAATGAAGGATCCGGAATACCAGCAATCGCTGGTCGATGCGATGAAGACGCCCGAATACGAAAAAATGATGATGGATATGATGAAGACCCCGAAATACCGGCAGCAGGTCATGACGGTGATGCAGGAGTCGCTGCAAAGCCCGTTATTCCGGATGGAATTGATGGAACTGATGAAAAAAGCGATCGAAGAAGAAACGAAACCGAAGCAGCAAGGACAAAAACAAGGTGGCGGAGAAAGCGGCGGAAAAGGCGGTGGAGGAGGCGACGGGGGCGGACAATAAATGCAAAAGCTCCGAGCTTTGGAAGGTCTAAGCTCCGAGCTTTTTTGTTTAGGGTTCAAGTTTTTGAATGATCTTTTCGGCGATTTCCGCATACATTTGACCGACTGCCGTTTCCGGCTTGTAGACGGACGGTGAGAAGTCCGGTTCGGCCGGATGGTTGTCCGGCGCTCCCAGCGGGATTTGCGCGAGCAGCTCGGTATGCAGCTCTTCGGCAAGTTTGGCCCCGCCTCCCCGGCCGAAAACGTACTGCTTGCCGCCGCACTCCGGACATTCATAGTACGCCATATTTTCAACGACGCCTAAAATTTCATGATGGGTATGCACCGCCATGCTTCCCGCTCTCGCCGCGACAAACGCTGCGGTAGCGTGCGGCGTCGTCACCAGTATTTCCTTGCTCTGCGGTATCATCTGGTGCACATCGAGCGCCACATCGCCCGTGCCGGGAGGCAAGTCGAGCAGGAGATAATCGAGTTCCCCCCAATTCACTTCGGAAAAAAAGTTGCGGAGCATTTTTCCGAGCATCGGTCCGCGCCAGATGACGGGCGCATTATCCTCCACAAAAAATCCCATGGAAATGACTTTCACGCCGAACCGCTCGACAGGAATAATCCTATTGTCGACCAATTGGGGCCGTTCCTCGATTCCCATCATGTCAGGGACGCTGAAACCGTAAATATCGGCGTCGATCAAACCTACCCGCTTTCCTTTCCGGGCCAGCGCCGCCGCCAAATTGACCGTTACCGTCGATTTGCCGACACCGCCTTTGCCGCTTGCCACCGCGATAAATTTGACGTTTGCGGATTGAAGCGGATTGGCGGCCTGCCGTGCGTCCGATTGCTGCGCGCTTCCCGTCTGCGCGGCGGAACCGCTCCCCTTTTCGGCGTCCTGTATTTTTCGCAGCACTTCCGCACGTTCAAAATCGGTCATCCGGCGAAAACGGATGTGCACTTCTCCGGCACCGGCCTCCCGCAGCGCCGTTTCGGCCGTTTCCTGCAGTAGCGCGCGCACCGGTTCGTCATCGTTTGACAGCACGAGTGTGACGGAAACCGTGTCATCCTTGATGAGAATGTCGCGGATCAGGTTAAACTCCGCCAAGCTTCTATGTAATTCGGGGTCTTCCAAATGCTTTAAAGAATGAAGCACCTGCTCTCTGGTCATCATAAAGAGACACCTCAACGAGTTTTTCTCTGTCCATTATAGCAGCATTTTCAAGGCGAACCAAGTTTTTCGCCAGAACAGTACCGCAGAATGCCGCGGTAAATGGCGGCGGCGATCTTCTTCTGATACGATGCGTTGGCCAGCATGCGCGCTTCGGCCGGATTGGACAAAAATCCGACTTCGACAAGCGCGCTCGGAATGGTCGACGCTTTCAGCAAATAGACCGTATTGACCGTATTGGCCAGCCGTGTCGTATTTTTCAGGTTGTTCCTGATTTCTTCCTGAATCAAAGTGGCAAGCACCTGATTATCCGGATGCTTGTCATAATAAAACGTTTGCGCTCCCGACCAGCGGCTTGAGGGAATGCTGTTCATATGAATGCTGATCAGCAGATCGGAATTTTTTTTGTTAATAAATTCGACGCGTTTCAACAGATCTTCCGTCTTGCGCCTGCTCAACCCTTTCGTTTCCGGTCGGGCCAGATCGGCGTCCGTCTCGCGGGTCATGACGACCAATGCGCCCGCTTCCTGCAAATAATCGCGCAAATACTGCGCTATCGCCAAATTGATCTCTTTTTCCACGACCCCTTCACTGCTGACCGCCCCGCCGTCTGGTCCCCCGTGACCGGCATCGACAGCGATGACTTTGCCGGAAAGCGGCAGTTTCCAGTAAGTCCACGTCTTTGTCGCCGGCAGCTCATAAGTAAAAAGAACTGCGGCGAGCGTTACGAACGCCGCCGCCAGCACCAGCTTCATCCTGCCGCGTCCGTTAAGCCACACCACCATGCGCATCGATCGTTTGCGCATAAAAAATCCACCTCCGCCCCCATTCGGTTCATTACCATCATATGGGACAAGGTGGACAATTATACCTGGCCGTTTACGATTGCCGAACCGCTTGTTCGGACAACCCTTCTATAAGGATTTTCGCCACTTCCGGCCGCGAAAATTCCGGCGGCGGGCATATGCCGTCGCGCAGCAGCGCGCGTACTTTCGTGCCCGATAAATGGAGATGATCCGCTTTATCGTGCGGGCACGTCTTGCTGGAAGCCATGTTGCCACATTTTGTGCAGAAAAAGCTGTGTTCGAAGAAGAGCGGAGTTATGCCCAACTCTTCGGCCGTAAAATGGCTGAAAATTTCCTGCGCCTCGTACGTTCCGTAATAATCTCCGACCCCCGCATGGTCGCGGCCTACGATAAAATGGGTGCAGCCGTAATTTTTGCGCACGATCGCATGAAATATCGCTTCTCTCGGTCCCGCATATCTCATTGCAGCCGGGAAGACGCCGAGAAACACGCGGTCTTTCGGATAATAGTTTTCCAATAAGACAAGATAGCTGCGCATGCGCACATCGGCGGGAATATCGTCCGACTTCGTTTCCCCTACGAGCGGATTCAGGAAAAGAGCGTCGACAATTTCCATAGCGCATTTCTGAATGTACTCATGGGCGCGGTGCACCGGATTTCTCGTTTGAAACCCGCATACCGTCTTCCACCCTTTGTCGGCGAAAATTTTGCGCGTTTCCGCGGGATCGAAATAAAATTCCTCGAATTTTTTCGGTTTCGGCCGGTTCAACACGGTAATCGGACCGCCAACATACGTGGAGGGCCTGGAAAACAATTTGTTTACGCCCGGATGCTCGAGATCGTCGGTTTTAAAAACCCGGATCGCCTCGTACTTCGGATCGACGCGATAAATGCTGTCCACTTCAAGAATCGCATAAACGACGCCGTCTTCTTCTCCGGTTAAAGCCACTTGTTCTCCGATTTTCAATTGAGCCGCCGTCTGCTCTTCGACCGCCAACGTAATCGGAATGCTCCATACGGTGCCGTCGGCGAGTTTCATCGTATCGACGACCGAACGGTAATCGCGTTCGGACATAAACCCGGTTAACGGTGAAAATGCCCCGATACCGATAAGATCAATATCGGAAATCGTCCACGCATTCACTTTGATTTGCCTGAACGAAGAAGCCTGCCTAAGAAGCTCCTCTCTTTCCCGTTCCTTTGCGATTCTGTTGATCAGCGTACCGCCGTGGGGCTGTATCGTTGTCATTGGATTCCCTACTCCTTTGTCGATATTCGTATGATTATTTATGCAGACCGCATTCCGTTTTTTCAAACCCCGACCAGCGCCCCGCGCGCGGATCTTCACCGGGCATTACCGGACGAGTGCAGTGTTCGCAGCCGATGCTCGGATAATTTTGATCGTGAAGCGGGTTATAGATGACGTCATGATCCCGGATGTAGCTCCATACCTGTTCCGATGTCCAGTTCGCCAGCGGATTGAATTTAATCAGTCCGAACTTGCTGTCGTACTCCACTTTTTTGGCATTCGCTCTCGTCGGAGCCTGATCTCTGCGAATCCCCGTTATCCAGGCATCGTATTTACCCAAAATGTTGACGAGCGGCTGCACTTTCCGGATGTTGCAGCATTCGTTCGGGTTTCTTTTCCACAACTCGTCCCCGTACTTTGCGGCCTGCTCCTCCGGCGTCAAGCCCGGCTTCACCTGGACGAACTCCACTCCGTACCTTTCCGCCAAGCGATCGCGGGTTTCGTATGTTTCTTTAAAATGAAAGTCGGTGTCCAAGTAAAATATGTCGGTTTTCGGGCTTATTTTCTGTAGCATGTCGACCAGAACAACGTCCTCGGCCCCGAAGCTGCATGCCAGCGTAATGTTCGGAAATGTTTCCACGGCCCACGCAAGCAGCGCTTCCGGCGGCTCATGCTCATATTTCTCCGCAGCTTCGTTTATGAGCTGCTCTTTTTCAAATAAATTCATTTTCCTCCATCCTTCCCCATATGAATACCGAGTAATCTGATATGCTTTTCAACGATTAAATTTAATTATAAATTTCATTTATGCGTTGTCAACAAATAATTTATTACAGTTTCGGGCTCCGGCCCGGAACCTTTCACCTTAACATAGGTATTCGCCATCCTTCGTCCCCGTGAGCGACAAAAAAACCTTTTCCGCATAACGCAGAAAAGGTTTTTCTTGAAATGGCGCAGATTAACGTTTGGAGAATTGCGGTGCGCGGCGTGCCGCTTTCAATCCGTACTTCTTCCGTTCCTTCATCCGTGGATCGCGAGTCAGGAATCCCGCTTTTTTCAATACCGGACGCAATTCCGGATCCGCTTTGAGCAGCGCACGGGAGATACCGTGACGGATAGCTCCCGCCTGCCCGGAAATGCCACCGCCGTGAGCCGTAACCAGAACGTCGTATTTGCCGAGCGTTTCCGTCAAATGCAACGGCTGTTTCACAATCAGCTTTAACGTTTCCAATCCGAAATAGTCATCCAACTGACGTTTATTGATAACGATTCGCCCTTCACCCGGCACGAGGCGCACCCGCGCTACCGAATGCTTGCGGCGACCCGTCCCATAGTATTGAACTTTTGCCATGAAACAGACCTCCCTTTAGATTATCCGCGAAGTTCCCAAACTTGGGGTTGTTGTGCTTGATGTGGATGCTCGCTGCCGGCATAAACTTTCAGCTTCAGTTTCAGACGTTCGCCCAGGCGGTTTTTCGGCAGCATGCCGTGCACTGCCCGTTCAACCATTCTCTCCGGCTTGTTTTGCAGCATGTCCTTCGCTGTCGTCACTTTGAGACCGCCCGGATGTCCGGAGTGAGAATAATACTTTTTATTCAACAGCTTTTTGCCTGTCAATACGACCTTGTCGGCATTAATGATAATGACAAAATCGCCCGTGTCGACATGCGGCGTGAATTGCGGCTTATGCTTTCCGCGAAGAATGGTGGCCGCTTCGCTGGCCAAACGCCCGAGCGTCTGTCCGGCGGCGTCGATAATGTACCATTTGCGTTCAACTTCGTTCGGCTTCGCCATATATGTGGTACGCATGAATTGTTCCTCCTTTAAGTTCCGAAAAAAACCTCTCTATCGATATCCTATCGTTGTTCAAGGTCATGGTTGAATTCATTCGTCAAAGTAAGGTCAAACCTGTGTTTCGCAACCCGGGGCCGTGGGAAAGCCAGTTTTGAAACACCATCCCTTATTTTACAACAACTTGCTGCCGGAATCAAGCAAAAACGGCGTTATTCCTCGTCATATTCGACCTTCCACAGCATCAATCCGTGGGCCATTGCCGTAGGTCCGGCTTGCGTCCGGTCTTTGGCCAGAAGAATGCGCCGCATATCGCCGCTATCTCTTTTTCCTTCACCGATTTCGATCAGCGTTCCGGCGATGATGCGTACCATATTGTAAAGAAACCCGTTGCCGGTAATCCGCACACGAATGACGGAAGGCGGCTCCTGTTCGATGACCGCTTCATATATCGTACGCACATGCGATTCTTTATCCGATTTTCGCGAACAAAATGAAGTGAAGTCATGTTCCCCGACAATGAATTGTAGCGCTTTGCGCATCTCTTCCACGTTGAGCGGAGTCGGGTGATGAAACTGGAACCACCGCTGAAACACGTCCGGAAACCGTCCGCAGTTAATCGTATAGCAGTACGTTTTCCGTTTCGCCGATTTGCGCGCATGAAATTCGGCGGGAACTTCCTCGGCATGAAGCACGACGATGTCCCGGGGCAGTCTTGAGTTGACAGCCAGCGCCCATCTCTCCACCGGAATCTTCGAATCGGTCATGAAATTAATGACCTGCCCGCGGGCGTGCACTCCCGCGTCCGTCCGTCCCGAAGCGATGATTTTAACGCGCTCTCCGGTTAATGTCATGATCGCCTCTTCAATTTTATCCTGGATCGTGTTTTTTTGCGGCTGCGTCTGAAAGCCGTTGTAGGCGGTGCCGTCGTAGCTTACGGTCATGCGTATGTTCCTCATGCTCATCCCCGAAACCATTGAATAAAAAGAAAAAGGGTTTAACAAGAATCGGCTGATTCTGTCCACCCTATTCATAGTGCAATCGTTACGCCCGATCTACCAGTTCCAAATAGACCATAGGTGCGGAGTCTCCGCGGCGAGGGCCCAGTTTCAGAATGCGGGTGTAACCGCCCGGGCGCTCCGAGTAACGGGTCGCTAGCTCGGAAAATAGCTTCTGAATTGCATCCTGCTCGCCGTTCGCCTGTTCGCGGCGCACATAAGCGGCCGCTTGACGGCGTGCGTGCAGATCCCCCCGCTTCGCCAGCGTAATCAGTTTTTCCGCAATGGACCGGACTTCCTTCGCTTTCGCTTCCGTCGTTTGAATACGCTCATGGATGAATAAATCGGTAACCAGATCGCGGAACAAAGCTTTGCGCGCGCTGGAGTCGCGGCCTAATTTTTGGTATGCCATCTGTTTCCCCTCCTTTGTATACCCCAAAAAGTGAAGTGAATCTTCGAAGTCCAATCCGAGTACTTTTCGGGGACCCCGATGTAAACATGAATCAGTCCTCGGAACGCAAGCTTAACCCGAGTTCCTGCAGCTTTTCCTGCACTTCTTCGAGCGATTTTCTTCCGAGGTTTCGAACTTTCATCATGTCTTCTTCCGTCTTCATGATTAACTCCTGAACCGTATTGATTCCCGCACGCTTCAGGCAGTTATACGAACGAACGGACAGATCGAGCTCCTCAATCGTCATCTCGAGAACTTTTTCTTTCTTGTCTTCTTCTTTTTCGACCATGATTTCCGCATCTTTGGCCTCATCTGTCAGTCCGACAAACAAGAGCAGATGCTCGGTCAAAATTTTCGCGCCAAGACTGACTGCCTCTTCCGGTCGAATACTTCCATCGGTCCACACTTCGAGGGTTAATTTATCGTAGTTGGTCACTTGACCGACGCGGGTGTTTTCCACGCTGTAATTGACGCGGGTAATCGGGGTATAGATCGAATCGACCGGAATTACGCCGATCGGCTGATCTTCCCTTTTGTTCCTGTCCGCAGGCACATATCCGCGGCCTCTGTTGGCGAATATTCTCATATGGAGGCGCGCGTCGGAAGACAGCGAGGCGATGTGAAGATCAGGGTTTAAAATCTCCACATCGCTGTCCGCGCGGATATCGCCGGCAACGACGTTCCCTTCGCCTTCAGCGTCAATTTCCAACACCTTTTCTTCGTCGGAATGAATCTTTAACGATAGTCCTTTCAGGTTGAGAATGATCTCCGTCACATCTTCCAAAACACCCGGAACGGTGGAAAATTCATGAAGAACACCGTCAATCTGTACGGAGGTCACCGCAGCGCCGGGCAGCGACGAGAGCAAAATTCGGCGCAGCGAGTTTCCCAGTGTTGTGCCATAGCCGCGTTCCAGCGGTTCGACGACAAATCTTCCGTAAGTGCCGTCTTCGCTGATGTGTACGGTCTCTATTTTTGGCTTTTCGATCTCTATCATTAAAATAACCCTCCTTCAAAACGTCGTTTCCCTCTGGATTCCCTGAAACCGTAACAATGTAGTATGCCTATCCTTCACACTCATTATTCACATGATGAGGATATTTATACCACATTCCGTGATCCTGAATTAGACACGACGACGTTTTGGCGGGCGGCAACCATTATGCGGAATCGGGGTCACGTCTTTAATCAAGCTCACTTCCAAGCCTGCGGCCTGCAAGGAACGGATCGCGGCTTCGCGTCCGGCGCCAGGGCCTTTCACCATGACTTCAACGCTTTTCATGCCGTGTTCCATTGCGGATTTGGCTGCGGTTTCCGCTGCCATTTGTGCCGCAAACGGAGTGCTTTTACGGGAACCCTTAAATCCGAGATTTCCTGCGCTTGCCCAGGAAATGGCGTTGCCATGCGGGTCGGTGATCGTAACAATCGTATTGTTGAATGTCGAGCGGATATGAGCTACCCCGGACTCGATATTTTTACGGTCACGACGTTTGGTGCGCGCTGCTTTTTTAGGTTTTGCCATTTCGATTATCCCCCCTTATTATTTTTTCTTGTTCGCAACAGTGCGGCGAGGTCCTTTACGCGTGCGGGCATTCGTTTTCGTGCGTTGTCCGCGGACGGGCAATCCGCGGCGGTGGCGAATTCCGCGGTACGATCCGATTTCGATGAGACGTTTGATGTTCAACGCGATTTCCCTGCGCAGGTCGCCTTCGACCTTCACATTTTTGTCAATCGCATCGCGAAGCCGGCTTACTTCGTCCTCCGTCAAATCACGGACGCGCGTATCCGGGTTTACGCCGGTCATTTTCAATATTTTTTGCGAGGTCGTTTTACCGATTCCGAAAATGTAAGTCAGCGCAATTTCAACACGCTTGTCGCGCGGCAGGTCTACTCCAGCTATACGGGCCATAAGTTTAGCTGCACCCCCTTCTTATCCTTGTTTTTGTTTATGCTTCGGATTTTCGCAGATGATCATGACGTTACCTTTGCGTTTAATCACTTTGCATTTTTCACAAATTGGCTTGACCGACGGTCTTACCTTCATTATGATTACCTCCTAAAAAGTTTGCTCAGCAAACCGGCATCAACACGCGTCTTGCTCGTCGATAAGATAACCGCCCCGTGAAACTTGTTTACTTGCGATACGTTATCCGGCCTCTCGTCAAATCATATGGCGACAATTGTACGACCACTTTATCCCCCGTCAAAATACGTATGAAATGCATTCTCAGCTTACCGGAAACATGTGCAAGTATTTGATGTCCGTTCTCCAGCTCTACCCTGAACATCGCATTCGGGAGAGGTTCAATCACTGTACCTTCGACTTCAATGACATCTTCCTTGGCCACAGTCATTCTCCTTTCTCTTGTGCGTCGGGTTGCATTCTTTCGAGAAACTTGTTTAGCGCAAACCGCAATTTTCCGTTGGTGACGCGGCCGGTTTCCGATAAACTGTCTGCAACCTCGCTGCTGACTACGTTAAGCAGTTGAAGATGAAGCCTGTTTTTCTTTTTCGGTTGATCGAATTTTCGTTTATCTCCGTCGGCTATCAACACGAAGCGTTCATCGATGATTCCGACAATGACTGCATATTTCCCCTGCTCTCTGCCTCGCAGCACTTTCACGATTTGACCGAGCTGTGGTTTGTTCGCTTCAATCACTATCCTTCACCTACGCCGTGGTTTGGGTCAGTATTTCGTAACCGTCCGGAGTAATTGCAATCGTATGCTCGAAATGAGCGCACAGCGAGCCGTCCACCGTAACGACGGTCCAGTTGTCATCGAGCGTCTTTACATACCGTTCTCCGGCTATCACCATCGGCTCAATCGCGAGTACCATGCCGGGCTTCAGCCGCGGTCCGTGACCGGGTACGCCATAATTTGGAATTTGCGGTTCTTCATGCAAGTTTGCTCCAATCCCATGGCCGACATACTCGCGAACGACGGAAAATCCTTCATCTTCTATGCAGCGCTGAATCGCATGCGAGATTGTGTACAGGCGAACATTCGGCTTCGCTTCGGCAAGGCCCGCGTACAGCGACCTTTCCGTCACTTCCAGTAGCTTCCGCGCTTCTTCCGAAGTGTTTCCGACCGGATAGGTCCACGCCGAATCCCCGTGGTATCCTTGAAACTGCGCGCCGATGTCAATACTGATAATGTCGCCTTCGTTTAATTTTCTCTGACTGGGAATGCCATGCACCAACTCATCGTTCACTGAAGCGCAAATACTTGCGGGAAAGCCGTTGTATCCTTTGAATGAGGGGATCGCCCCCTGGCTGCGTATATACGTTTCGGCGATGTGGTCCAGTTCTTTGGTCGTAATGCCCGGCTGAATCGCTTGCCGCAAAAGCCGGTGCGTTTCCGCCACGATGCGTCCCGCTTCCCGCATGAAGCTCAGTTCAACTTCGGACTTGCATATGATCATCAGGCTTAACCTCGCATTAGTAGTGAACAAATTTCAGCCGTCACCGCATCGATCTCCTGTTCCCCGTCGATTTGACGCAGCAATTGCCGCTTGTTGTAATACTCCAAAAGCGGAGCCGTCTTCGTGATATACTCATCCAGACGCGTTCCGACTTTTTCTTCCGTGTCGTCCGAACGTTGGTACAGTTCGCCCGAGCACTTGTCGCAGACGTTTTCCTTTTGAGGAGGATTGAATAAAACGTGATACGTCGCCCCGCACGATCTGCATATTCTGCGCCCCGTCAATCTGGCCAACAGCTGGGCGCGGTCCACGGATAGATTGATGACGTGATCGATTTGTTTTCCCATGGAAGCCAACATGTCGTCCAGCGCTTCCGCCTGCGAAATCGTCCTTGGAAATCCGTCAAGCAAAAAACCGTTATCGCAATCTTGCTGCTGCAGCCGTTCCCTGACGATCCCGATCGTGATTTCGTCCGGTACGAGCAGCCCTTGATCCAAATATTTTTTTGCTTCCAGTCCCAAAGGAGTTCCTTGGCCTATAGCCGCGCGGAACATGTCGCCGGTCGATATGTGGGGGATATGGAATTCCTCAACGATTCGTTCGGCCTGCGTTCCTTTCCCTGCGCCCGGAGGCCCCATAAATATGATGTTCACTTGCGCTCCCCCTCCTATCGTACCTTGCGATACGAAAAGCACAATAGGTGCCGATGGCCTTGTATGCCGCAACCATCAGAACCTATTTCTTTATTTATTGATAAACCCTTTGTAGTGGCGCTTGATTAACTGGCTCTCGACTTGCTTCATCGTTTCCAGCGCGACGCCGATGACAATGAGCAGCGACGTGCCGCCGATTCTTACGGAGTTTGGCAAGCCGGCCAAGCCGCCGAAGATGAACGGAAGAATCGAGATTGCCGCCAGGAACAGCGCTCCGGATAACGTAATGCGGGTAATGACCCGTGTCAAATACACGGACGTCGTTTTTCCGGGACGGATTCCCGGAATGTAGCCGCCGTTCTTTTTCATTTGATCCGCCATCTGTACCGGGTTAATCTGCACAAACGTATAAAAATACGTAAACCCGATAATGAGCAGAACATAGAGCACCATGCCAAGCGGAGCGGTATAGTTTAAATTGGCGATAATCCAGTCGGCTACCACGTTGCCCCGCCAAAAGCTGGCGATCGTCGGCGGAAACATGAGAAGCGACAAGGCAAAGATGACCGGAATGACTCCCGCCGCATTGACCCTTAACGGGATATGTGTCGATTGTCCTCCGTACATCTTGCGTCCGACAACCCGTTTAGCGTACTGCACCGGTATTTTGCGAACGCCTTGCTGGACGAAAATGACGCCCGCAATAATCGCAAGAACAACCAGCACGATGACAATCACTTTCACAATGTTTAAAAACAGCGCATCCCCGGCATTGACAAACTGGGTTGTAATGATTTGGTTGATGCCGCCCGGGATAGCCGCGACGATACCGGCGAAGATGATGATCGATATGCCGTTGCCGATGCCGTTTTCGGTAATTTGTTCCCCTAGCCACATCAAAAAAGCGGTCCCGGCCGTTAACACGATGGCGATCGTAATATAAGTCGTTATCCCCGGATTCACAACGAGATCCAGATTGAACAGCCGGTTAAATCCGATAGCCAGCCCGAACGCTTGTATCAAACCGAGAACTACCGTGCCGTAGCGGGTAATTTGCGCCAATTTCCTTCTTCCCGTTTCGCCTTCCTTCGCCCACTGCGTAAACTTCGGAATGACATCCATCGACATCAGTTGCACGATGATGGAAGACGTAATGTACGGCATAATCCCCATGGCGAAAATGGAAAATTGGAACAACGCGCCGCCGGAAAACGTATTAAGCAGGCTGAAAATATCGCCCGACTGGGTTTGATCGTAAGCCCGCAAAATGTCGGTGTTGATATTCGGCACAGGGATGAAGGCGCCAATTCTGTAAACGATCAGGACGAGCAGAGTAAAAATGATTTTTTTCCGTAGATCGTTTACTTTCATGATGTTGGCAATGGTTGTAAACATTAAATCACCTCGGTTTTACCGCCGGCGGCTTGAATTTTGTTGACCGCAGATTGGGAGAACTTGTTCGCTTTTACTGTCAATTGTACCTTAATTTCTCCGTCTCCTAAAATCTTGATGCCGTTCAAAGGATTTTTTACGATACCCGATTCAAGCAAAAGCTCCGGCGTTACCTCGGTTCCCGCCGCAAAGCGGTTCAACGCATCCAGATTGACGATGGCGTACTCTTTGCGGAAACGGTTATTGAAACCGCGCTTCGGCAGTCGGCGGTATAACGGGTTTTGTCCTCCCTCGAATCCAGGACGGACGCCGCCTCCCGAACGTGCATTCTGCCCTTTATGTCCGCGGCCTGCTGTTTTTCCCGTACCGCTGCCAATGCCGCGTCCAACGCGTTTTTTCGTATGGCGCGATCCCGGAGCAGGTGTAAGCTCATGTAATTTCATCGTTGCACCTCCTTAAAATTTTGCTCTGTGCGGAATGGAAATGATAGTTATGCTTCTACTTCCTTCACTTCAAGCAAATGACCGACTTGGTTAACCATTCCTCGAATCGCCGCGCTGTCGTTAAGAACGACCGTTTGGTTCAGTTTGCGCAGTCCGAGCGTTCTTACTGTGCGGCGCTGCGTTTCAGGACGGCCAATCAAACTGCGTTTGAGGGTGATTTGCAATTGTTTAGCCATAAGTCTCCCCCTCCTAACCTAAAATTTCTTCGACCGTTTTGCCGCGCAGTCTGGCGACGTCTTCAGCCCTTTTCAATCGCGATAATCCTTCAAGCGTAGCGCGAACCATGTTGATGGAGTTGGAGGAACCTAACGATTTCGTGAGGATATCCTTGACTCCGGCAAGCTCCAATACGGCACGCACCGGGCCGCCGGCAATCACTCCCGTACCTTCCGAAGCCGGCTTCAAAAGCACGCGGCCTGCGCCAAAGTGACCGAGCACCTGATGCGGAATCGACGTTCCGACGATCGGGACGTGAATCAGATTTTTCTTCGCGTCTTCGATTCCTTTGCGAATCGCATCCGGAACTTCGGACGCTTTACCGATGCCGGCACCGACCCATCCGTTGCCGTCGCCGACAACAACGAGCGCGCTAAAGCTGAAACGGCGTCCGCCTTTGACGACTTTAGCCACGCGGTTGATATGCACGACTTTTTCAGTCAGTTCTAAAGTATTAGGATCTACACGCAAGTCACAAACCTCCTTATGAGTAAATTCGATTAAAACTCGAGCCCCGCTTCACGGGCCGCGTCCGCCAACGCTTGAACTCTTCCGTGATACAAATATCCTCCGCGATCGAACACGACTTTCTCGATCCCTTGCGCTTTCGCTCTTTTTGCAATCAGCTCGCCAACTTTACGCGCCGCTTCCACATTGCCGCCGTTGGTGATGCCGTCTCTCAAATCTTTATCTTGAGTGGATGCCGCCACAAGCGTAATCCCCTTCGTATCGTCAATAATTTGCGCATACATATGTTTGGAGGAACGGAAAATATTCAACCGTGGGCGTTCCGGCGTTCCTTCGATTTTTTTGCGAACGCGAAGGTGTCTTTTTAAACGGGCTTTATTTTTATCGCCTTTCGTAATCATGCGATGTTCACTCCCTTCCATTCAATTGAGTCAAAACGATTCACGCCGGCCGGTTTATTTCTTCTTGCCGGCTTTGCCTTCTTTACGCAAAATCCGTTCGTTTTCATATTTGATTCCTTTGCCTTTATACGGCTCCGGCTTGCGCACGGAACGAATTTTCGCCGCGGTTTCGCCGACCAGTTCTTTGTTGATTCCTTTTACGATGATTTTCGTATTCGAGGGCACTTCAAACTCGATGCCTTCCTCCGGAGTAATTTCAACCGGATGGGAATAGCCGACGTTCAGAACGAGTTTGTTTCCCGATTTATTCGCACGGTAACCGACTCCGACGAGATCCAACGATTTGCTGAATCCTTCCGTAACCCCGCTAATCATGTTGGCGATGATGCTGCGGGTCGTTCCGTGAAGAGAACGATGCAGTTTATGATCGCTCGGGCGTTCAATCGTGATGACGTTATCCTGCACCGATATTTTCATATCCTTGTGCACGGTTCTGCTGAGCGTTCCTTTCGGACCTTTCACTGTAATGACGGTATCGTCCAACGTTACATTTACACCGTTCGGTATAATAATTGGCTTACGACCAATTCGAGACATGTTTGCACCTCCAATCGTTTTGAAACTTCATTACCACACGTAGCATACGACTTCGCCGCCAGACTTCGCTTGACGGGCTTCTTTGTCGGTCATAACACCTTTCGATGTCGAAATGATGGCAATTCCAAGACCGCCGAGAACACGAGGAATTTCCGTGCTTTTCGTATAAACGCGCAGGCCGGGTTTGCTGATACGCTTCAATCCGGTGATGACGCGCTCATTGTTCGGCCCGTATTTCAGGAAAATGCGGATAATCCCTTGTTTGTTGTCCTCAATGTATTCCGCATCGCGAATAAAACCTTCGCGCTTTAAAATTTCGGCGATTTCCTTTTTCATTTTCGAAGCAGGGATTTCCACCGTTTCGTGACGCACGATATTGGCATTGCGAATGCGTGTCAGCATATCTGCAATCGGATCTGACATGACCATATTGCGAACCTCCTTCCCGAAGTAGGATTATTACCAGCTTGCTTTTCTGACGCCAGGAATTTGTCCTTTGTAAGCCAATTCACGGAAACAAATTCGGCAAATTTTGAACTTCCGCAACACGGAGTGCGGACGTCCACAACGTTCACAACGCGTATAAGCGCGAACTTTAAATTTCGGCTTGCGCTGCTGCTTTACAATCATCGAAGTTTTTGCCACGTAATTTTACACCTCCGATTTTTCGGTTTACCGCACTATTTGGCAAATGGCATTCCCAACTGATCCAGCAATTCACGGGCTTCTTCGTCGGTCTTCGCCGTCGTTACGATGACTACGTCCATACCGCGCACTTTGTCTACTTTATCATACTCGATTTCCGGAAAAATAAGCTGTT
>JAWLCZ010000070.1:0-18569 GCA_041686835.1 Paenibacillaceae bacterium
ATCAAAGAGGCAGGGTTCCGTTCGTTCTTCCCGCGTGGCGGGCTCAGGCTCGATGCCGGAGAGGCCGATTCACCGCCGTTTCGCTCCGGCGATTACTTCCGGTTCCGGCTTCATCCATCTGCTTTACCATGGAATCCGGACCTCGACCCGTTTTGTGCATTTGTGCGGGCCACTGTAGGGCAGGCTTCCCCACCCTCCACCGGTAGGCGTCCAGGCATCTCACTGACAGCGGCGTCGTCCCCTTGCGGGCATGAGCTCCCCTTTCGTTTTATCCGATTTGTTCATGACAACCTCTCTTTCCAGCCGTGGTGCCAATCCGCTGTTATCATTATATACCATAAATTGGGTGCGTGATATGACATCCCGAGCCGCTTTCAACTCTCCGTATCGAAAACGGCCAGATGGCGAATGACCGGCTTCTCGACCGACCGGGTTATCGTAAGCCGGATACGGGACGCCTTTACCGCAGGAAAAGTGTCTATTTTTTTATGCCCTATGGCCGTCCCTCGCGCCAGTTCGATCCACCGCCCCCGGGATTCGGCCTCCAAAACGTACTCCAGTACACGTTCACCCAGCGAAATTTGTTCCATCGTCACAACATGGTTGACCGCCCGCTCATCGGGCAGCTCCAGCACAATTTCATCTCCTTCTCCGGACGTTTCCGCGATGGGCGCAGCAAACCTTCGGCGCAGCTCATTCCCGAATTCCATCACTCTAAGGAAATCCGCTTCCGGAATCAGCCCTCTGTTGTCGGGCGCCACATTCAACAATAAGTTGCACCCGTGGCCGACGGAGCGGTAGTAGATATCCAGCAGTTCTTCCAGCGACAACAAACTTTGCTCGTCGTTCGGGTGCCAGAACCAATGCTTCCTGCGTATCGGCACATCGCATTCCGCGGGCACCCAGTCCGGCGTTTCCGGAAGCCACTGCGCCATTTCGTTCGTAAACATGCTGAGCCTGGCCTGCTCCGCCGTATTCCAGCACGGATAAGGGGCGACTCCGTCTTCGTTTCCGACCCAACGGATCGTCGGCGCACCCATATTGAACACCATCGCATCCGGCTGGTACTGCCGGACGATCGACATAATGCGCGGCCAATCATAGACTCTTCCTTCCGAACCGGCTCCGTCAAACCAAATTTCCACGAGCGGCCCGTACCCCGTCAGAAGCTCCGTCAGCTGGCGGCAGTAAAAATCGTCGTAGGCCGCTTTGTCGGCGTAGCACGGTTCATGACGGTCCCATGGGGACAAATACAGCCCGAAAGGCATATCGAACTCGCGGCACGCCTCCGCACATTCCCGCACCACATCTCCTTTTCCGTCCTTCCACGGAGAAGATTTCACCGAGTAATCGGTTGTTTTCGTGGGCCATAAGCAGAATCCGTCATGGTGTTTGGCCGTAAGAATAAAATAGCGGAATCCCGCATCTTTGGCCAATTTCACCCACTGGCGGGCGTCCAACTGAGAGGGATTGAAGCTTTCCGCCGGATCCGTTCCATCGCCCCATTCCTGATCGTGGAACGTATTGATGCCGAAATGGCAAAACATGCCCATCTCCAAATCGTGCCACGCGAGCTGCTGTTTCGTCGGTTTTGCAAGGTAGGACGTCAAGATTCAACTCTCCATTCGTTCGGTAATGGTTGTATAAATTCTCCCCATTCGCTCACTATCCCTTTTTAAAACTTAAGAAGGGATAACGAGCGAGCGTCTTGTTGTTGTCACGCTCTGTAATCATCGCCTCTCCAATCCTTGATCGCCTTTTTGATTTGTTCCGGGGAAAGACGTTCTTTTACCGCCCGTTCGCACAAAGCCGGAAATTCGGGATCGCTGGCGAAACGCAGGGCGATAAGCTGTTTGATCGTCAGGCGGGGATCGATCCACGTTCCGGTCAACTTGAAATGCCGGATATCCTCCTCAGCGCGAATGACCCGGTCCTGCACTTTTAATGCGGCGGAGCGGGATGCGAAGAGGGAAAGACCGCTGATGACCGACAGTGCGAACGCAATGACGGACAACAGAAGATTTTCCCCATTAAACAACTGGATTGCCGCCAGTATCAAGGTGATCAGCGAAAGAGGCAGCAGGAAAAAATGGACCAACGGAACATACTGCCTATGATTGGAATACGTCTGAACTTTTGATTTTGTCATGTTCGAGCATCCTTTCCGCATGGAATCATTCCCATTTGAACGTAAAACTCGCCACCGCGAAAGCGACGATCATCCAACCGCACAATAAAGCCATTTCAGGCCACAATGTCGTCAAATCCGCCCCCACATTCATCACTTGGCGCAGCGAAGTCGACAGGTGGGTGATCGGCAGCAATCTGACCGCGGGCTGCAGCATTTCGGGCATATTTTTGATCGGGAAGAACACGCCGCCCAGGAACAGCAGCGGGAACGAAATGAACCCGGCAATAGGACCGGCGCTTTCGGGCGTTTTGGCCAGAGCCGCGATAATGAAGCCGATGGACATGAATGTCAGCGTTCCCAGGACGACGAACAGAAAGAGCAGCATCCAGGAACCGTTCACCTGCGTGCCGAAGAACAGATAGCCGAGCAGCAGAACAAGCATCGCCTGCAAACCGTTCAGAATCAGTCTCGCTGTAATTTGCGCGGAAATGAAAGTGGACGCCTTTAAGGTCGCGCTCTGCATCCGCCGCAAAATGCCCCGCTCGCGCCATGCGGCGATTTGTCCCGCAACGCCGTTCAAATTGGTGGACATGATCATCATCGCGACGATGCCAGGAACGATAAAATCGACATAATTCAGCTTGACCGCCTGAATGCCCTTCGGCTCGATGGCGACCAACGGTTCGTAATGCGACAATGTTTTGCTGATTCTGTCCGCGGCCTGATCCGCGATCGTCAAACCGACCTGCGACGCGGCCGTATTGGTTTCGTCATAAAACACTTCGATCTTGACCGGCTCCGTGGAATCCGGGGCCATATTCTTCAAAGCGTGCGAATACCCTTGCGGTACGACGGCAACCAGCTGGAGATCCCCGCTTTTCAAGTCGGCCAACGCGCGGTTTTTGTCATTCTCTTCTTGAACGGATACCCCCTTTAACGAACGCAGCGCTTCGATAAATCACGGGATTCCGGTGTGGCGTCTTCATCGACGACCGCCGCGCTTACCGTCACTCCTCCGCCGTTGCCGAGCGTCCCTAATGCGACCATGAGCAGAATGGGAAAAAGCAAAGTAAATACAATGACGGAACGATTTCGGACAAAAATTTTGAGCTGCGCCAACGTAAGTTGAAGATAGGCTTTCATGCTTCGCGAAGCCTCCTGCCCGTCATATGAATAAACACGTCATCCAATGTCGCCGTCCGTGTCCGGAGATCGGAAAAACGGAGCCCGACTCTTGCGCCGAATTGCGCGAAATCCAATAAAGAAGCCTGCAGGTCGTCCGTATAAAGGGTAACGACACGGTCGCGAATGTCGACCCGTTTCACCGCATTCAATTGGTTGAGATGGGACAGCAGATCCGGATTGTTTTCGTTTTCCTCTATGCGGAATTCGAGGGCGCTGTCGGACTGCAGTCTGCGCACGAGATTTCGCGGTGTGTCCAGCGCTATAATTTCCCCGCGGTCCATCAAGCATATCCTGTCGCAAAGCGCGTGCGCTTCATCCATATAGTGGGTGGACAGCACGATCGTTTTGCCCTGTTCCTTCATGTCCAGAATGATATCCCAGAGCGTCCTGCGCGCTTGCGGGTCCAGTCCCGTCGTCGGTTCGTCCAAGAACACGATCAAAGGTTCGTTCAACAACGCCAAGGCGATGGCCAGCCGCTGTTTTTGCCCTCCTGATAAATGTTTGACGAGCGTTTTCGCCTTGTCGGCCAGAAACATTTGCTCCAGCAGGGGAGCGACAGGCATCTAAGCATCCATTTGGGAGCATCGAAATAATCGACATCAACACTTTTAATCTTACGGTAGGGAATGGTTACTTTTCGCTTGAGCGCGAAGAGACTTGTTAATCCTGTCAGTCTAAGAGTGAATTCTGACGCATTATACTGAACAACTCTTCCCATCGTTGCAAACATCTCCTCATCCAAGTATGACGAAAGCGAGATCGTGACGGAGAGCCGATTGATAGTCTCTGCCGTTGGAAAAATTCCAATTAAATGGTTTGTTTTATCGGGAGATTAGGCGCTTGACTGGAAAACATCCAATAAAATTGCTGTATTTTCGTTCTCGCAGCTATTTTCGGGTCATTTCGTTGGATGAAATCCAACGGAGCGTCATATACGTGCCTCAAACGTGAAATGATACTGTACAAAATCCAGTGACCGCTTCAGCCGCTCAAAACAACACCGGCTTTAGCCTGTGGACGATCAGTTCTTCTTTTGGCATTTAGTCACTTTTCACTTTTGGCGAAGTCAGCCACGACCGCGGTAACGGTTTAGCCGGAAAGATCGGCTTCCAGTAATCTTCCGTGCTTTCCATCGCGATATGGGTACAGCGGCCAAGAAAGCAGACCTGCTTCGTCAGACGATTCATTCAGCGATGACGCCTTGTGGCCTATAAAGCGTGAACGACGTCTTCCAGGCGCATTCCCCGTGATCCTTTCACCAGAACGATATCTCCGCGGCCCGCGATCGACAGAATATAACGGACCAGCTCCGTTTTCGATTGAAACGATGCGACTCTGCCGGGCCTGTAATGTTTTGCGGCTTCGACGGCAATGTGTTCCGCCAAAATGCCGTAAGTGCACACGTAGTAGGCGACCTCCGGCGTGATCATGCGGCCGATTTCCCGGTGATACTCCGTTTCGCCGCTGCCCAGTTCCAGCATATCTCCGAAAACGGCGATTTTTCGCGCATATCCTTCCAGTTCGCGCAAAAATTCGATAGCGGCCCGCATGGAAGCCGGACTTGCGTTCCATGCGTCGTTGACGACGGCAATTCCCGATTGGCCCCGCACCCATTCCATTCTCATGCCGGAAAGCTGCAGCCGCTTTAAGCCGACCGCGCTCTCCTTGCCGCCAACGCCCAACTGCTCCGCCGCGGCAAGGGCCGCGAGCGCATTGATGACATTGTGTTTGCCGGGAATGGGGAGATGAAACTCGAGGGATCTGTATCGGTTGTGCGTGAAAAGAACGCCCTCCGCATCGGCATGAACCGATAAAGGGTAGCGATCGTTTGCCGTCGACATTCCGAATCGGACGGTGCGAACGCCATGCGGCAGCGCCACACTTGCCATTCCCTGCTCCAGGAGCGGTTCGTCGCCGTTGTAAATGAAAACTCCGTCCTCTTTTAACCCGTTCGCGATTTCCAGTTTGGCGGCGGCAATCTGTTCTTTCGAGCCGAGAGTGGACAAATGCGAGTCGCCGATCATCGTCACGATTGCGATATCGGGCCGGCAAATGCCGGCCAACCGTTCAATCTGTCCACGCTCGCTCATTCCCAGCTCCAGAACGGCGATTTCCGTGTCTTCCGCCATTTCCAGAATCGTTAGCGGCAGGCCGATTTGGCTGTTCAAATTCCCTGCCGTCTTATGCACTTTGAACGACGCCGCCAATATGGAGGCCAGCATGTCTTTTGTCGTCGTTTTTCCGTTGCTTCCGGTTATGGCGACGACTTTTGCCGGAAGTTCGTGCCGGTAAGCTCCGGCCAGCCGCTGAAGCGCCGCTAACGTATCGTCAACGATAATGAGCGGCGCATTTTCCGGAGGGTGCGGACGATCAGCCTGCCATAACGCGGCTGCAGCCCCTTTGCTAATCGCATCCCGCACATAGTGATGGCCGTCGAGCTGCCGTATCAGCGTAATGAACAGGCTGCCCGCACGAACGGTTCTGGAGTCGATCGATACTCCATGGATGACGGTGGAACGATGGGCGCGGTTCAGTCCGCTGCCGCCGGCCATTCGTTCAATTTGTCCCAGAGTCCGCTTTATCATACCGCTCACGCTCCCTGTCCTGCCCGCTTCCTTCATTTTACCACAGGATAAAAACGTGCGGGGGATGGAGCAGGAATTATATTCCACCTTGTAGAAATGGTTACTGTGCGCTTTTGAAAAGGGTTTCATTCTTGGAGAGGGGGTCCCGGCAAGGAATCAAAAGCCGCCGTACTTATCTTCATCGCAAGATGAGAGGAGGAAACAAATGAGTAAACGCATGATTCTGCTTGTCGGTACGAATAAAGGTTTGTTCCTGTACACTTCCGATATCGATCGGCGCGAATGGAGCTTGAAAGGACCTTTTTTATCCGGGTGGGAAATTTACAGCATTCTCGGGGACAGCCGCCATGGCCATCGAATCTTTGCCGGCGTTTCGCACGCCGCCTACGGACCGACGATCCGGGTGAGCGGCGACTTCGGCGAAAGCTGGACGCAAATCGAAGCCGGGCCCGCTTATTCCAAGGAAAGCGGCTTTTCGCTCAACCGGATTTGGCAGCTTGTGCCCGGGGCTCCCTCGGAACCGGACACGCTGTACGCCGGAGTGGAAGAGGCAGGACTGTTCGTCAGCCGCGACCGCGGTCTGACCTGGCGGGAACTGGATGCCCTGACGAAACATCCGACCCGTCCCGGGTGGTTTCCGGGAGCCGGAGGCATGTGCCTTCACACGATACTCGTCGACCCGCGCAATCCGCGCCGCATCTGGGTCGCCATGTCCGCCGTAGGCGTATTCCGCTCCGACGACGGGGGAGAAACGTGGAAAACGTGCAACCACGGACTCGCCCGCGTACCGACCGGTCAGCCGTATCCCGAAGTCGGATACTGCATCCACAAAATGGCTCCCGATCCCGACGATCCCGACACGCTGTACATGCAGGAGCACTGCGGCGTGTTCAAGTCGACCGACGGGGGAGAAAACTGGTTCCCGATCGAGGAAGGGCTGACGATGCGCGAGGGCGACGCTCCTTTCGGCTTCCCGATTTGCGTCTCCCCTACGGGCGATCTGTTTCTCATCCCGCTCGAAAGCAGCGAGCAGCGGACGATGAGAGGCGGAAAACTGCTCGTGTACAGCATGCAAAAGGGACAGAGCCGGTGGGAGCCGATCGGCGACGTGCTGCCGGAAGAACAGCGGCACGTCAGCGTCCTGCGCGACGCGATGAGCGTCGATGCGCTCGATCCGTACGGCGTCTACTTCGGCACTACATCCGGTGAAGTGTTCTGCTCCCTGGATCGAGGAAAAAGCTGGGATCGTCTTCCGGGACAGCTGTCCCGCGTTTTGGCCGTAAAACCGTGGATTGTGGAGGATTGAAATGCGCATCGAAGTAACCGTTCCCTCCCTGCTTAGAGACTGCACCGACGGACAAACTTCCTTTCCGCTCGAAGCCGAAACGTTGGAGGAGGCGATAGAGAGGCTGACTGCAACCTATCCGCTGCTGCGCGTCCATCTGTACAACGAGGCGGGAGAACTGCGGCAGCATGTTCTGATGTTTTACAACGACAGCAGCATCGCCTGGTTGGATCGGCTCGACATTCGCCTGAACGACGGCGATCGCCTGCTCGTCATGCAGGCCGTTTCCGGCGGTTAGCCGGACGGATCAATAGGGACAGAGAAACCTCCGGAGTCATTAGTAAAGTGGATCCGGAGGTTTGTTTTCAGCAGCTTCTCCGTTATTTTTATTTTTGGCGAAACGTGTACACGACCGTCTCGTTATCGTTCGTATTGTTGACGACAAAAGCGCCGCCCGCCTTAAACGCCGCCAAAACATTGACGGAACGTTTGGTGGCGCCCCAGCCGCTGACGGTATATGTTTTGCCTTTATCGTAATAGTGCAGGCTGACCTTGTCCTTGCCGTTCATATATTCGCGAAGGGCGATGTTCCCCGTAAGGTAGGTGTCGTTGTCCCAGTACGCCAGCAGTTGTTCGGACGGATCCATCTTGAGATGGAAGTCGCTGACCTTGAGCCGGACCAGATCGACGCTCAGCAAGGCGTATTTGTTTTTCGCAGAGTTATATTTGCGCACGACGAATCGCTTTCCGTCCGAAAACGTGTCAAACTGCAGCCACTCCGGCGTCCATGTTTCTCTCATGATGGTTTCGTCTTTGCCGAGCCGGGTGATGGTCTGCATCGCATCGCTGCGCAGGTTATACACCGCCAGGTCTTTGCCCGACAGGAACAGAAGTCGCTGCGCATCGAGCGCTTTCAACAGAACCGTCCGCGGCGTACCCATGCTTGTTTCGGGGATGTTCAGAACTTTATATGCTTTCGTCGGAACGGTATAGACAAACACGGCGGATGTCCCGAAACGATGACCGTTTACCCAATGCCGGGATACGATCAACTGCCGGGAATCGTATCCCCAATCCGCGGTGAAGTGGAATTCGGGCTGCCGCTCTTTCGGCCGCACGTGTTTCATCATTTCATCGTACGTGATCCGGCTTTCTTTGCCGGTCGCCATATCGACTATGATCAAATCGAGGCCGTTGCTGCACAATAATTTCTTTTTGTCCGGGGACACTTTGACCGGAAAAGAAAGCAGCCGCCTCGCATCGTCTCCGGACATGATTTTGTCTCTGCACTGCGCGGGCAAGATGTTCACCTTTTTTGTGCCCGTGTCATAAATGAACGGGCTGACTCTGTTCTCCTGCTGTTTCCTGATGACCGCCAGTCCGACCAAATGCTTCGCATTGATGGAATCGAATACAAAAGACGAAGCGAACTGATCGGTCTTCCATACGGATTTCTGTACCACCGCCGATTGGACCGGGACGGCCGGCTGCCGGGCCGCCGTCGGGAACGCCAACAATAAGGCGGCAGCGGACGCCAGCACAACGGCCGCGATGTTTTTGCCCATCATCGTACACTCCCCTGCTTTTCAATCAGTTTCACTTATATACGCGAAAGCGGCGTAAAATGTTTCGCAGGTCAGGCGGACTTTACAGCAGCCGGCCTTCCACGGTCCACTGCACCTGGGCGGGCAGCACAACCGTCACGTTCATAGTAGTGTAGTCGCCGAACGGTCCCGCTTTTTGCGGGTAGGGAAGGATGGTCACAAACATCGTTTTGCCGATCGATTTGATCGAATACGCCTGCTCGGCGCTCCATTCCTTGCCCTCTTCCGCGGGCGCCAGCGTCGTCCGGTACGTTCCGAACAGATGCAGCTCCCGCTTGTCCGCTTTTTCCACTTTGACCGGCACATGGCCGTTATCGATGACCACCCGCACAATGTCCGCCGGAATGGCCCGCTGCACGTAAGGAAGCTCTTTCGTCGTTTCCACCGCTTGAACCGCGTACCGCAGCTGTTCCGTTATCCCCACGGAAGAGAGCACCGCAAGGGCGATGCCGGCCATTCCGAGGACGCCGACAAACAATATGCTGAAGATGTCGTATTTGATAACCGGATGCTCCTGTCGGGCGGCGAAAAGGTACAGCAAAATTTCCGCTCCGAGCAGAACGAGGATAAGCGGCCACCACGACAACAACAATCTGTATGTTTCCCCGCCGAAAAACTGGGAGGCAAAAAGCAAGCTTCCCATCAGGATGAGCGAAACGGCCATGGAAAACGTGCCTACCCGCCAACGTTTCAACGTTTGTCCCTCCCTTTGTTTTTTCTACCGCCGGACAGCAGCTTCAATCCGCCGCCGATGAGCAGGACGGAAACGATCGTCGTCTGGAAGTACCGGTCGAACCAGTACGTAACGTTCCATTCGGAAAAGTAGCTTTGCACGATCGGCAGGATAATCCGGTCGAGCAAATAAAATCCGCCGAGAGCGAGCAGTCCGATACCGATCCATTTTTGATGGTTCACCAAATATTCGACGACGGGCACGTCGGTTACCGGACCGGAACGGGATTTGCCCAACTGCTGCAGCGCGTCGAAAAAGCTGAAAAACCAAATGATCGGCAATAGAAACAGGAATATCGACAAACGCAGCGCGTCGAGCACATAAATCGCCAGCAGGAACCCTGCCATCAGCTGCAGACCGCGCCGCGGCAATCCGAGATACATGTGCCCCGCTCCCGGGAAAATCGCCAGCAGCGTAGTGACCAGGCTGCTTTTTTTGCCTTGCTCCCGGCTTTCGTCCAATTCTTCAAAAAACGTGCGATCGACAAGCGTATCTCCCCGCTCTTTTCGCCGCAGCAGCTGGATTGCGTCGAACAGGCCGTACAGCCAGACGATCGGCAGCGCACCGAGAAAGAAAATAAATCCTTCTTCACGGGTCCATATCGTCACAAAGCCGATGACGGCCGTCAGTCCGAAAAAACCGGCCAACAGCGCCATCCCCCGGTTCATCAATCCGAGATAAAAATGTCCCAAACCGGGGATGAACGACAGCATAACGACAGTCAGTCTTTCACGCTGCCAACCGCTTTCGCCGGCCGCGCTGCCGTTCCCTTCCCCTTCGCGCTGGCGCTGCGCGGCGCCAGCGGAAGTGATGATGAGGGTTATGAGCAAATCCGCCATATTGAAAATCCAGACGCCGGCAGCCGCAACCGCCGCGAAAAAAAACGGCCGGCCGTCATGAACGGCGAAAGAGGCGGCAAAACCCGTGACGAGCAAACCGAAAAAGAACAACGGATAAATAATCGGACGTATTCTGCGATTCAAATACAGATGCCCCATTCCGGGAATAAAGGCCAGAAAGAAGGCGACGAGCGGATTTCGGTTCAAAGGGTATCCTCCTTTTTCATCATCATTCTCATGGCTAACGAAAAACGATTACCGTCGGTCGGAAATGGCGTCAAGCACCGATACGGTTTTTTCCATCAGTTTGGCCGACAAGGACTCGTGCTGCAAAGATGACGCGACGACGTTCATTTCCGCGGTGCAGGCGGCAATGTCGTGAAATACGCCGGAGGCGAGCAGCAGAAACGTGATGCAGGCGGCAACCGCATATTGGAACAGCGGATTGTGCCATACTCTGCCTTTGGCCGGCACGACGCCGGACATGACCTTCTCGGCAAATTCATCCTCATTGGAGAGAAGAGGAAGTTCGTCCGCCGCATGCTCCACGCATTCCATATACACTTGCAAACAACAATCGCAGCCGTACAAATGCCTTTCATACAACTCGCGTTCGAACGGAGACAGTTCGCCGGATATAAATTTGCGCCACTCTTGCGCGGAGTAATGCTTCATCGAAAATCTTCCTCCTTCCAATGCTTGTGAATCCACTTTTTTGCCCTGTACAACCTGGATTCCACGCTTTTCAACGCGATTCCCATCTCCTCGGCGATTTCCTGGTACGATTTGTCCTCGATATAATAGGCGCATACAACGTCCCGGTAATTTTCCGGCAGCTCCTGCAGACGTTTCATCACGTATGCGTTGTATTCCTTCCGAATGACGGAATGTTCCACATCGGCGGACGGCATCGTCTCCGGCCACGCTTCCTCGAACGTATCGACCGGTTGTTCCCGCTTTTTCACCGCTCTGCGCCTGAAATCGATCGCTTTGTTGACGGCGATGCGCGTCATCCACGTTTTCAGCCCTTGATGCCGGTAGCGGGGAAGGGAAAAATAAATTTGCGTGAACGCCTCCTGCGTTACGTCTTCCGCATCGCCCGCATCACGAAGCACGGAATATACAACCTGGAACAAATATTGCCGGTACCGTTTCACCAACGTACGAAACGCTTCGTGATTGCCTTGCAGCACTTGTTGTATAACGGCTTCATCGTGAATGCTGTTCCCCCCCTCTCCGCTTTCTGTCCTTATTGACGAAAAATGTATCCGCACCCCCTGCACTTGGCCGGTATTTTTTTTTTAACAAACGAAGCGCCCTGCGCTTGTCCGGTACGGGCAATCGGCAGGGCGGCGTCCATTCGCTGCATTCCATTATTCAGTTTACCATACTGTTTGGCCGAACGGGAGATATTGCGTATCCATGAAAAATGATACTCCAGTTCCTTACGATGACGTACATTTAACGGAAGATGATATTCAAATCTCTAAGCCGCTAATCGTCATCTTCCTCTCGTTTCTTCTTGTCCCTTCCTTTTTGCCTTTCTTTCTCTTCATGCTTTTCTTTCTCTTTATGCTTGTCTTTCTCTTTATGCTTTTCTTGTCCGGGACGCTTCTTATCGCCGCTGTGAAAGGGCTCCCGTCCAAGCATGAACCCTTCAGGCTGGTGAAATGGCGATACAGGCACGCCGCTAAGCGCCCTTGACATGATTTCCCGGAACACGATAGCCGGATATGCGCCGCCGGACGTCGTCAAGTAATGCTGCCGGTCCGTCCGGTCGTACCCCATCCAGACGGCGGCCGCCAGCTCAGGCGTGTATCCGACGAACCAGGCGTCCTTCACTCCGTTCAAGCCGGCGAACGCCTTTTCATCCGGCAGCTCGGTCGTTCCCGTTTTGCCCGCGGTCGGACGGGGAAGCTCCGCGTTTTTGCCGGTCCCCATGCGGACGGCGTCCTGTAAAATAAGGGTCATCGTGTACGCGGTAGACGGGCTCATGACCCGGATGGAATCCTGCTTCGCTTCGGCCAGAACGTGGCCGTCTTTGGCCGTTATTTTCGTAATCGCATGCGCTTTGTTCATTACGCCCAGATTGGCGAACGCCGCATAAGCCTGCGCCATCTGCAGCGGCGATACGCCTTCGCGCAACCCCCCGAGCGCGATGCCGAGGTTGCGATCTCCGGTTGTAAGCGGGATGCCCATTTTTTTGACAAATTCCATTCCCGCATCGATGCCGATTTCGTTCAGCAGCCAGACGGCCGGAATGTTCCACGAACGGACGACCGCTTCATGAAGGGAAACTTCCCCCCGCGTCTGTTTGTCCCAATCCTGCGGGCTGTATCCGTCAATGTTCAATTCCCCGTCGTAAAGCATGGAGAACGGCGTGTATCCTTTTTCCAGAGCGGGAGCGTACACTACAAGCGGTTTGAAAGCCGAGCCCGGCTGCCGTTTCAGTTGGGTCGCATGGTTGAAGCCGCGAAAGACGCGCTCCCCGCGGTAGCCGACGATGCCGCGCACGCCGCCCGTATAAGGGTCCACAATCGCCACGCCGCTCTGTACCCGTATATCGTCCCGGCTCTGCGGAAAAAACCGATCGTCCGCGTATACGTCCTCCGCCGCCTGCTGCACGGCCGGATCCAGCTGCGTATAGATGCGCAGCCCGCCGGTTAACAGCTGCTCCTCGGTAAAACCGTATACCTTCACCGCTTCTTCGATGACGTAGTCGACGTAAGAAGCGTATTTTCCTTTCAAATCTGCCTCATCCTCTTTTTTTAACCGGAGGGGCTCCGCTTTCGCCCGTCTGTACTCCTTCTCGTCAATGTAGTTTTGTTCCCGCATCAAGGAAAGCACGACATCGCGTCTTTCCAGCGCTTTCTCCTTGTTCTGCAGCGGCGAATAACGGGTTGGAGCTTTCGGCAGGCCGGCGAGCATTGCCGATTCGGACAAAGTCAAATCCCGCACGTCTTTGCCGAAGTACGTTTTGGACGCTTCCTGCACGCCCCAAACGCCTTCGCCGAAATAAATCTGATTCAAGTACATCTCGAGAATTTTATCTTTATCGTACGTCATTTCGATTTTGACGGCGTAGGCCGCTTCTTTCCATTTACGCGCCAAGCTTTTCTCCGACGTTAAAAAAAGATTTTTCGCCAATTGCTGCGTAATCGTGCTGCCGCCTTCCACGAGATTTCCCGCTTGAACGTCTTTGACGAGCGCCCTGAAGATCGCCCGAAGATCGATCCCGGTATGATCGTAGAACCGGCGATCTTCCACGGCAATGATCGCGTTCCGCAAATGGACGGGGATTTCCCGGAGCGGAACAGGCTCCAAACGCGACGAAGAAAGCTGAGACGCCTCGTTTCCGCCGCGATCATAAATGTATGTCGGCTCGGGCAGCGGATTGTCCAGCTTGCTTATATCCAGTGTGCCGATCCATACGATGGTCGAGAGCATAAAGACGGCCGTTCCAAGGATGCCGGCTAAAACAACGAAGCGCCATAATCCGGGATGTTTTCTCATAGCCATCATCCCTTTCCCATTTTCGACAAACTCTATTACAGCTTTCGCAGATGTGGCGGCGGTTCGGTGGGTCGTTCCGCGCAATGCTCCCATTGACGATGCTGATTGCTACGCTTTGCTCATGCAATACGCTATGCGGATGCAACAAAACCGCGTTGGATTGCGTTTACATAAGAAAAAGCATGAATCGAACAATAAAATCAAAATCAAGGAGCAAAGGCTATGAAACGAATGTTCGTGCCCGTCGTATTGTTCATTATCTCATTAGCGCTTTCGGGCTGTTTCCCCGCCTCGCCGGCTAAGAATATGGCGGAAATTTACATCGCCGCGCTCGATGCTTTCATGCCTATCGATGAAGGGCTGAACCACGAAATGCAATATATCGCCGTCGATATGAGCAACTTCAAGCACATTAATGAACGGGACAAACAACAAATCTTGTACCATTTCAAATCGTACGGTGTTGAAGTGATGGAAGCGACTTACGAACAGCTGGAAGAAAAGGGGCTGCTGGACGCGGAGACCCGCGTGCTGTCCGGCGTGCTGCTAAGCGTGGAAAAAACGGGCATCCAAGGGAAAAGAGTCGTCGTGGAAGGCTCGAAAATGAGAGCCGGGAACGGCGCGATCGGAGTAAGAAGCGTCGTCGAATACAGCGCGGGGCAGTGGAAGCTGAAAGAAGCGGAAAGCACGTGGATTAGTTGAGTCGTGGAGAAGGATATCGATGTTCAATCGTTCCGCAACACCCTCGAAACGGGCACACCTTCTAGCCTGGTGTTCTGTACATTTTAGCTAAATAAGATTCAACGATATGCTTGTGAGTCTCTACAATGTCATATAAATGCAAAGAATGAATCGGTACAAATCTCAACTCTAAGGATTCATCGCTGCACTTCAAATCGCCGCTTTTTGCTAAACTCACAATGTAAGCGACCGTTACGATCCGTAATACATTTCCGTCCGGATAAGCAACAATTCTTGACGGATCGGAAAAAACGTCAAACATTTCAAACGTATCTATATCGACCCCCGTTTCTTCCAAAACTTCCCTTCTCAAGCATTCTTCATTTGAAGTCCGCCACCGATGAGTGACCACCTGTTACTGTCGGTTCGCCTTTCCAACAAAATCCGATTCGTATCCCTTATAATTGCCGAAACACCAATATGTGTGGGTTTATTCGGTTTTGGCGCATCCGCGTTTTTGTAATAAAATTTGGCTTCCGTCATTTTGCAGCCTCCTACTCAACTGCCCGAACTGGCGTACCTTCTCAAAGCCAGACGCCACACGATTGCCGCAATGAACAAGGTGAGCAAAGCGACAACGGGAGAAACCAGCCCGAGCCAGCTCCAGCCGTGCTCCGTCTTGCCGAGCAGAATCAGGGAAGGGTAATAATTCATGAAAGCGATGGGGATCAGCGTGACGACAACGCGGAACCAGGTGCCGAATACGTCAATCGGATATTGCTGCACGAGCAGGTTGAAACGGTTCATCACAAAAGTGAGCGCAACCGACCTTCCGGTCCAGAACGCCGTGCAGGCGACGATCCAGCGGATGGCCATTTCCACCACCGTGCCGGAAAGGACGACGACGGCAAAGAACAGCCACATCCCAACGCCCCAGTGCAGCTCAAGATGAGTATACGCCATGGAAAAAGAAGCCAATCCGACGATGACATCCCCGAAGCCGATATACTGAATTTCGCGGCCGATGAATTGAATGAACGGGCTGACCGGACGAACCAGAAATTGATCGAACGTGCCGCGGATAATGTAATCGTCCATCTGGTTGAAATGCCAGAAAAACAGGCTGTAAATGCTGTGCCCGAGCACAAACAGGCTGTACAAGAACACCATGTCCCAGACCGTCCAGCCGTGTAAGGAATTGAACCGGCTGACCAGAATGCCGATGAGCCCCAGATTCACGGCGTTCAGCACGAGGACGCTGATGATGCCGATGACGAAATCGGCGCGGTACTGCATCCGGCTCTGCATGGAAATACGAATCAGCTTCAAATAAATGCGGAGCGACTCCATCTTAACCCCCCTGTACGACAAGCTTGGAATGTACGCCGGCCCAGACCAACCGGCAGACCGCCATCAGGACGACGACCCATACCGCTTGAAACAGAAGTCCTTCCCAGACTGCGGCGCCTGTCAGCTTGCCGATATAGATGGACAACGGAATGGAGTAGATGCACTTGAACGGAAGGACGTTCGCCAATCCGCCCAGCCATCCCGGAAAAAGCCACAACGGCACCATCTGCCCGGCAAAAAAGCGGACGAGGGAGTTATACGTCCAGGCAATACTGCGAATGTCGATCGTCAGGACAGAAACCATCCCCAGCAAAAAATTCAAAGAAAACAGCACCAAATAACCGAGCGTCAAACTGACGGCAAACGATAGCCCGTTCAACGCGGTTGCCGGCGGCTGCAGATCCAGAAATAAAAAACCGATCAAAGCGGCAGGCAGCACAATCGTACCGAAGCGAAACGAAATTTCCCCGAAATTTTTCGCCAGCATATGAAGATGGAAATCGAGAGGTTTGATCAAGTCCGTATCGATCGAACCCGACTTGATTTGCGACGATATGTACATCTGCGGCCCTTGTCCCGGATTAAAAATCGACTCAAGCGCCATGGCGATGACGCCGTACGTGACCATTTGGCCTAGCTCGACCCCAAACGCCCCCGGACGCTGCGTATACAAAATATTCCATATCCAGTAGACGCTGTACATCATCAGGAAAGCGGACACGAGCTGCAGCCAATATTCGAAACGGTAAATGGCCGTATTATGAAAAGCTTGCCGCGTAAAAGACCAGAATATGTTCATCTGCTATACCACCTTCGCATCAACGGACTTGCCTTCGTAGATCGAACGGACCATTTCTTCGATTTCCGGCTCTTCCACCGTCAAGTCCGTGATCGGGAACCGGGCGCCGATTTGGGTGATGAGTTCGGACGGGGACGCCTCGTTGCGGTTAAACCGGAACCATTTTTTCGTTCCTTCCGACTTCACCAATTCCGCACCCGCGACGTCAAAATCCGCGATCGGACGCTCGAATTGCACGACGAGCGTACGGTACTCCCCGTATTTCCTGCGGATTAGCTCAATATCGCCGTCGTAAATGACTTCCCCGCGATCGATGATCATCATCCGTGAACACAGCTTCTCAATGTCGCCCATGTCGTGGGTCGTCAATAGCACCGTCACTTTTTGGTCGCGGTTGATTTCTTTAATGAACGTCCGGAGCCTGTCTTTGGCTACCACGTCCACCCCGATCGTCGGTTCGTCGAGGAAAAGGATTTTCGGGCTGTGGATTAACGCCGCCGCCAAATCGGCCCGCATCCGTTGGCCGAGGCTGAGCTGCCTGACGGGCGTGTTCTGGAACTGGTGAAGCTCGATTAGATCGCAAAACAGATCGAGGTTTCGTTTGTACAGCGCATCCGGCACTTTATAAATATCCTTCAGCAGGCGGAGACTGTCGATGACCGGAACGTCCCACCAAAGCTGCGTTTTCTGTCCGAAGACGACGCCGATTTGCCGAGCGTGCTCCTTCCGGTTCTTGTACGGAACGATACCGTTCACCTCGACGATGCCGCTCGTCGGCACGAGAATGCCGGTCAGCATTTTGATGGAAGTCGATTTGCCCGCGCCGTTCGGCCCGATATACCCGACCAGTTCCCCCTCGTCAATTGTGAATGAAATATCGTTGACCGCCCGTTTCACGACAAAATCCGCGCTAAACAGCGTGCGAATGGCCGAGAATGGACCGTCTTTGCGTTTCGACTGCTTGTATTCTTTCACTAGATGCTCGACCCGAATCATAAACCCGACACCTCACATAAACAAAACTAGCCCCTTTCATGGGGCCGAACCAGGCGCCAGCATTGTCGATTTTTAGCACCTAATGCCATTATAAGGGCTTGTTTCCAGCGCGTCCACCATTTTTTTCCGGCACAGGAGCTTTTTCCACATGATCGAAGCTTCTTCCGTTCCCGCGCCTAAAGCTTCTTCCGTTCCTCGTGCCGGGCATAAATTTTCGCTTCTACCCCGCTGTTCTGTGGCTTGTAAAAACGGGCGTCCTTCAATGGCTCGGGCAAATAGTCCAGCTTGCTGCCCGGATGATCGATCGGGTTGATGTACGTTCTGGAGCCGTCCCGAATCGGTTCCGGAACCGGGTACGCCTGATGGGTCCGCACCGCCTCCAGCGCGGCGGCGATCCCTTTGTACGCGCTGTTCGATTTCGGGCTTTCGCATACGTAAATGACCGCTTCCGCAAGCGGTATCCGGCACTCCGGCATGCCGAGAAATTCCACGGCTTGCTTGGCGGCCATGGCGACCTGCAGCGCGTGCGGATTGGCGAGCCCGACATCTTCGCACGAATGCACGACGATTCTGCGGGCGATATAGAGCGGGTCGACGCCGCTGTCCAGCATTCGGGCCATCCAGTACAAAGCGCCGTCCGAATGGCCTGCCCGCATCGATTTGCAAAAGGCGGAAGTGATGTCGTAAAAATCGGTTGTGGAGATGGAATTCGTCCGGTTATCGAACGCCTGCCTGATTTCCTGCAGCTCAATGACGGAGCGGCCGTGCAGCGAATAGGCGGCAAGCTCAAGCGCGTTCAAGGCGCTGCGGACGTCGCCGTTGCAAATGTCGGTCAAATAGTCCAGCGCTTCGTCCGTAATGGAGAAAC
>JAWLCZ010000071.1:0-18427 GCA_041686835.1 Paenibacillaceae bacterium
GACACGGAATTGTACTACATCGGAGGCATTCTGCATCACGCACCGGCGCTCATCGCCCTGACGAACCCGAGCACCAACTCGTTCAAGCGTCTCGTGCCCGGTTATGAAGCGCCGGTCAACCTGGTGTTCTCCAAAGGAAACCGATCCGCCGCGATCCGTATTCCTGTCGCCGCCGTCACGCCGAAAGGGTGCCGGATCGAATTCCGTACGCCCGACTCAACCGCCAACCCGTATCTTGCCTTTGCGGCAATGCTGCTGGCCGGTTTGGACGGAATCCGCAACAAGATCGATCCGCGGGAATTGGGCTACGGGCCGCTGGACAAAAACATCTATGAACTGACTGACGCCGAGAAGAAAGAAATCCGCAGTGTCCCCGGCTCTTTGGACGAAGCGCTCGACGCGCTGGAAGCGGATCACGAGTTTTTGCTGCAAGGCGGCGTATTCACTAAAGAATTTATCGACAACTATATCGAATTGAAGCGCGGAGAAGCGAAAGAAGTATCGATTCGCATTCACCCGCACGAATATTCCTTGTACTTCGACTGCTAATATGTGCACTCCTACCATATATTAAATCAAGGAAGCCCCCTGGATTCAGGGGGCTTCAGATTGACGAGAAAGTCCCAACGACAAGTTTTCTTTACAATAGGGGTGTGGGGTATCTGCCGGAAAGTTTACGGCCACCTTTAAAATCGCTGTTATTACCGAATAATCCATTCAAGATAACGCGATTTTAACAGTGGTGTAGGCAGATACCCCCACTTTCTCAAATGCAGAAAACTTTACTTGGACTTTCTCAACAGCCTCAAGCCCCCTGGATTCAGGGGGCTTCTTGTCGGAAAGTCTACAAGAAGTTCAGTTGAATATAGGAGTGCGGGGTATCTGCCGGAAAGTTTGCGGGCGGCCAATAACATACCCCAAAAAGTGAAGTCCAGCTTCGATGCTTATGCCGATTACTTTTTGGGGACCCCCGGAATTCCGCTGTTATTACCAAAAAGTCTATTCAAGATAACGCGATTTTAACAGCTGTGGAGGCAGATACCCCCACCCTCCCAAGCTTAGGACTTTCTCAGCATTTTGCCCCCTGGATTCAGGGGCTTCTCGCGCTCGACCGGCACACATCGGGCCGCGCAAAAGAGGGGCTGGCTATATTCATTTTGTGTCGACCATATGTCGAGTTATCCGAGCAAAGGGATTCGTATCGGGTGGAGGAGCGTCAGCGTTTGCCTTTGACTTTGGATGTTACCCTTAGCTTGATCATTCAAGAACATCCAAAGTCAACAGCAACCGGAACCAGATACGAGCCCGGAAAGCCGGGTGATCCTCGACTCTTCTTTAACGACACACTTGACTTATGGGGCAGCCCCTTTTCGCGTCAGCGGGAATTCGGCGACCGGCGCGTACATCGGGCGGCGTTGCGGACGGCTTTCGTATAAAACGATGGATTGCGCCGTCCATGTGAGAGGCGAACAATCGTCCGGCACCGCCAGCTGCCGGAGCGAATCCCGGAGAAACGGAACGCAGCCCCGATACTTGCGCGCCAATGTGAGATGGGGACGATACGCGCGTTCTTCCTTCGGGAAACGGAGGCGGACCATCTCCTGCTCGATCTCCCGCTGCAGCGCATGCAGCACGGGCAATTGTCCGTTAACGCCGGCCCATAAAATTTGCGGGGCGGACGGCGGACCGAACGTGCCGAGGCCGCCGACGGAAAGGGAGAACGGCGCAAAGCGCGCGGATATGTCTTCTGCCAGCCGCTTGATGTGTTGAACCGCGTCCGGCTCCGTTTCCCCGAGAAATTTGATCGTAATATGATAGTCATCGGAATGCGTCCATTTATGAAACGGAAAGCCGGTTTTCCATCGCTCGCAAAGTTCGGAGAGCGCGTCTTTCACGTAAGGCGCAACGGGCACGGCGATAAATAATCTCGGTTGATGCGGATTCATCATGGCGATTCCTCCTTGTTCTAAGATAAGGCGGCGGCAGCCCGCAGTATATCCAATCGCGGGCAACATGTGGTTGACCGACACAATGCGGCGAGCCGCGCGCGGCGAAAGAATGCATGGCCGACCGCTTTCAACCTGCAAGTTGAAGGCGGGACGGAATACTGCTATCATAATCGTATTATATAGAAATGAAGGTGTTTTTACGATGACGAAACGAGCGTACAATTTTAATCCGGGTCCGGCGGCGCTTCCGCTGGAAGTGCTGTTGGAAGGGCAGGAGCAATTCGTCGATTACCGCGGCATCGGCATGTCGATTATGGAAATATCGCACCGCAGTGCCGAGTACGAACAGCTGAACGACGAAACGCAATCCCTGCTGCGCGAATTAATGGGCATTCCTTCCGGTTATCAGGTGCTGTTCCTGGGCGGCGGGGCGAGCATGCAGTTTGCCATGGTTCCGCTCAATTTTTTAGTACCGGGCAAGGTGGCAAGCTATATCGTTACGGGAAGCTTTGCGGAAAAAGCGCTGGAGGAAGCCGGCGCTATAGGAGAAACGTTCGTGGCGGCAAGCACCAAAGAGACGAACTGGAGCCGCCTGCCGCGAGCGGACGAGATTGAAATCCATCCGAATTCCGCTTATGTGCATATGACCACGAACAACACGATTGAAGGGTCGCAGTTTACATACGTGCCCGATACGGGCGGCGTCCCGCTTGTCGCCGATATGACGAGCCATATTTTGTCGAAACCGGTGGACGTGACCAAATACGCTCTCATTTACGCAGGAGCGCAAAAAAATCTGGGACCGGCCGGGGTTACGGTCGTCATCGTTCGGGACGACATGCTGGACGGCATTCCGAAATCGGTGCCGAAAATGCTGCGTTACGACATTCATGCGAAAAACAAGTCGCTGTACAATACGCCGCCCGTGCATACCGTCTACATGATGAACCTGGTGTTGAAATGGGTAAAAAACATCGGCGGCGTGGCGGAGCTGGAAAAACGCAACAAGGAAAAGGCGAAGCTCATCTACGATGTCATCGATGCGAGCGGCGGGTTTTACCGCGGCGTTGTCGAGCCCGAGTTTCGTTCATTGATGAATATCACTTGGCGCATGAAAGACGAAGAGACGGAAAAACGGTTCGTTCAAGAGTCGGAACGGCGCGGATTCGTGGGACTGGCCGGACACCGCAGCGTCGGAGGCTTGCGGGCGTCGGCCTACAACGCCGTTCCTTACGAAGCTTGCCAAGCTTTGGCCGAATTTATGGTGGATTTTCAAAAAAAATATTAAAAATTTTGGTATGAAACAAGGCATGCCCAAAAACCTTCCAAAGAGTCCATGGAAGGTTTTATTTTTTGCAAATCGGCAGCAATTTCCTCTTTATTCCAGGCACAAGGATCCGCATATGAAATGAGATTCGGTATGGCGTGCCGGATACAGTCAAATCAGCCGCTTCAGGCACGAAAATGGGCGGATACGCATAGGGTATTGTACAGTTTCATGCAAAAGGGAGGGTATCCGTTGGAGCGATTGAACGAATCACAGGCCGCCCTGTTCGAGCACCGGTTCTGGCTGCAGGTTCTCGGCGATCATGCGCGGTTTATTCTCAATGCCTTGTCTCCGGTAGAGACGGCCGAAATTCAAAGAGCGCATCATTATATTCAAACATTTGACCGTTTATTGCAGCAGGCGCGCACGGAATTGGCGGGTGCGGAACTGACCGCGCTCAACCAGAATGCGCAGCGGCAAACCATTGAACTTCGCTCGTTTAAACTTCACCTGCTGCGCCGGCATTTGCTCGGGGACATCGGGTTCGGACTGACACCGACATTTTTGAACCATATGGTGAACGAGCTGGAGGAATATTTGCGCCTCCTTCAATATATTATGGCAGGCCAGGCGCCGCCGCTGTTCGATTCGATACACCATCATCTGCTCTGGCTGCCCGACGCTTCCGGACACGCCAACGCCATTACCGCCGAACTCGACATGATGGAAAAACAATGGATGCGGCAAACAAGAACGTTCGCCAAACATTTCGACGAGTTCTATTTGAAAGCGATTGAGCTTGCGGGGTATATGCGGGCAAACGTCAAGCAATTCCCGGCTCTCGGCCGCTTCAACAAGCAGGTGGAAATGGAAATTGCGCTGTTCCGGCAGTTTTTGCGCGAACTTGAGGAGTTGGAGCTGAGCGGTGAAATATTAGGAAGCTTGAGCCCTTTAATGGCGGATCATATGGCCAGAGAGGAATGCTACTATTTGCTGAAGCTGTCGCAAGTATCGGAGGTGAAATTTCCGGCATGCGACCCGGCAAAACCGCGCACGCAACCATAAGGCGGAACGGCAGCCTCTCTCAACGATCCGTGCGATACTCACCGCTTCACTCCCATTAGAACATGAAGGCCGGCAACGGAACATACGGATTTCCGTCCGGCCTGAACGCACCTCCCCGGTAAAATGATCCCCGCACGTTCTTCCATTTTGAACGCCGGCAATCTCCCCAACCGATCCACGCCCACAATTGCCGCCTATTCTCCCGAAAAGACCGAAACATCCACTTTGTGCAATCCAGCCGCCGATTTCCCCATCGGCAAAAAAATAGACGAGTTGTCTTCACAACCAACCCTTTCCATGATATATTTTTTGTGCAGAAAATATTTCTTGCGCGAAATATTTTCAGAAGGGAGGCGCAGCGCATTGAAGACGTCGTCCAATCTTCTCAGCCTGTTTATGAAATTGAATAAACTGCATGCTGCGATATTCAGGAAACTGCTCGATAACCGCGTGACGATGCCGCAGTATTTTATTTTGAAACAGATCCATGAGGAACCGAAGACGATAGGGGACATTTCCAAAGCGATTGATTTAAGCTACAGCACCGTTTCCGGAATTATCGACCGTCTGGAGCGGGAGCAGCTCGTGGAGAGAATCCGGGATCGGCACGATCGCAGAATCGTCTGGATTAGGGCGACCGAGAAGCTCGATCATTATAAACAAAAAACGATGGAGAGGTTTCAAACGGAAATTTATGAAGGGCTGGATCAGGTGTTAAGCGGCGAACAAATCGAAAACACGGAAAAAACACTGCAAACCATTATTACATACTTGGAGAAGAAGGTTGAGTGAAAGTCATGAAAAGGAAAATCGCGCTTTACGCTATTCTGATCGTTATGGTCTTAAGCGGCACAGGGATAGGATTCTATTACTGGTACAAGGCGGCCCATTTCGTGGAAACGGAAGATGCCCGAATAGCCGGTGACATTTATCGGGTCATGCCGCGAATATCCGGCAAACTGAACTCCCTTTCGATAAAAGCAGGGGATACGGTTGTGGCGGATCAAGTGGTGGGACAGCAGGATGTTACGAATTTGCCGACCAGCATGCTGGATCAATCCGTCCTGCGCGCTCCGATAAGCGGCAAGGTGATCCAGACAACGGCCAAAGTCGGCGAAGTCGTATCTCCGGGACAAACGGTTGCGATGATCGTCGATGAGCGCGCTCTCTATGTGTCCGCCAATATTGAAGAGACAGATCTGGAAAAAGTGAAGGTTGGCCAGCCGGTCGATTTTACGATCGATACATACCCGGAATATCAGTTTACGGGAAAAGTGGTTGAAATCGGTGAAGCGACGACTTCAACATTCTCGTTAATACCTACTGTCAATACGAGCGGCAACTTTACGAAGGTGACGCAGCGCACCCAGGTGAAAATATCGATTGACGATGATCATGGATTGAAGCTGTCGCCTGGATTGAGCGCGGTCGTGAGAATTCATATCAAAGGGAATTAAGGGGAATGTGCGATGGGGAAAAATGTCAGAATATGGGCTGCGTTGTTGATGATTACGGCGTCCGCGGTTGTTTTCTCCGGGTGCGGCGCCGGAAAAGAGGCAAGCGCCTCCGGGAACGAGATACCGTCGGTCAAAGTGATGACGCTTCAGTCTTTAACGGCCCAAGGAGCCAGAGGAAAAATCGCCGCGAATGAAACGGTGCAGATTGTTTCCAAATTGGCCGGAAAAGTGGAGCGCGTCAACGTGCAGGAAGGATTTACGGTGAAAAAAGGCGACGTGCTCGTTCAACTGGAGACGGACGATCTGCTCCAGCAGGTGAATCAGGCGCAGGCCGGCGTCGCCGCCGCGAAAGCGAAATTGTCGGACGCGGTTACCGGCGCGAGAATGCAGGAAATCGAAGCGGCACAAAGCGCCGTCGATCAGGCGTTATCCGCGGTCCGTTCCGCCGACGCCGTCGTCGAGCAGGCGAAAGCGGCGCTGGATTACGTCCGGAGAAATTACAACCGGACAAGAAACGGTTACGACACCGGCCTTGCAACGAAAGACGATCTCGATAAGATGGAGCTCGAATATGAGAAAGCGAAAACCGGATACGAACAGGCGGTAGCGCAGCAGAAAGCGATGCAGGCCCAGTTGTCGGCCGCCGAGTCCAAGCTGAGCTTGCTGAAAGCGGGAGCCACCCCCGGCACAATTGAGGCGTTAAAAGCCGATGTCAGCCGGAACGAAGCGGCGCTGCAGCTGGCCGAAAATGCGCTGAAAAACGCCGCGATCCGGTCGCCGATCAATGGTGTCGTCATCCGGAAAAACGTGAACCCGGGGGAAATGGCCCAGCCGGGCATGCCGCTCATTACGGTGGTGAACATGGATGAAGTGAAGGTGGAAGTCAGCGTTCCGGAAGATCAGGTCAACCTGATTCAGGAAGGTTCCGCGGCGGAAATCAAAGTCACCAATGTACCGGGCAAATCGTTTCAGGGCATCGTCAGCTTTGTCAGTCCCGTTTCCGACCCGAACAGCAATACGTTTCCGGTCAAACTGACGGTGAAAAATCCGGACCGTTTGCTGCGCGCCGGCTCCGTGGCCGAAGTTTCCTTTGCGGGCGGCGAGCGGACAAGTCTGGAACTGCCGAAATCGGCTCTGGTTCATAAGGATAACAAAACGTATGTTTTTAAGTTCGATAACGGCGTTGTCCATCAAGTGGCGGTGGAGACGAGCGAGAAGAACGACGACTGGGTTTATGTGAAACAGGGCGCCTCCCTGAAAAACAATGACCGGATCGTCGTCAATTCGGATGATCGGCTTGCCGATGGCGCTAAAGTCAGGGCCGAATAGGGGGACGTCGTGATGTCTCAATCAACAGGGAAACCGGCGGAGAATACGAAGGAAAGTACGGCGTATCAATGGTTTGCGTTAGGCGCCATTCTGCTGGGAACGTTCATAGCCGTCCTGGACAACAGTCTGATGAACGTCGCCCTGCCGAAGCTCATTTCCATTTTCGGTTCGACTACGAAAGATATCGAGTGGGTCGTAACGGGATATATGCTTGCTTCCGCAGTAGTCGTTCCGATGAGCGGATTTTTGGCGGACCGGTTCGGCTACAAGACGACGTTTTTATTTACCGTTACGGCGTTTACGATCGGTTCGTTGTTGTGCGGATTGGCCTGGAGCGACACGAGCCTTATCGTATTCCGCGTCATTCAGGGGTTGGGCGGAGGATTCATCATGCCGCTCGGCATGGCGATGATCTACCAGATCGTTCCCCGCGAGAAGATTCAAGTCGCGCTCGGGGTATTCGGCATCGCCGCCATGGCGGCGCCGGCGGTCGGACCGACGTTAAGCGGATATCTCATCGAGCATTTGAGCTGGCGCTATCTGTTTTTCATCAATCTGCCCATCGGCATGCTCGCGGTCGTTATCGGGTATTCGATATTAAAGGAAACGCCGAGACGGGAAAATTTGAAATTTGACGTTTCCGGCGCGATTTTGTCCATGCTGATGTTCGGCACGCTGCTGCTCGCCCTGACGGACGGGCAATCCGAAGGATGGGGTTCGCTGTATATCGTCACGCTGTTCTTTATTTCCTTTTTCAGCTTCCTGCTGCTCCTCTGGGTGGAGACGGGAAAAGACAACCCGATTCTCGATATCCGGTTGTTTAAAAATCCGACATTTACGATCAGCACAATTTGTTCCTGTTTCGTCATGATTGGGCTGCAGGGCGGCATCTTTCTCATGCCGTTGTACCTGCAAACCGTCCAGGGACTGTCGCCGATGCAAACCGGCCTCGTTCTTATGCCTCAATCGATTGCGATGGCGGTCATGATGCCGGTGAGCGGGAAGCTGGTCACAAAAATCGGCATCGTGCCTCTCGGTATGGCCGGGCTCTTCATTCTGGGGACAACGACGATAGAACTGCACCGGTTGACGATGGATACGCCGACGCATTGGATTGACACCGTTCTCGTCCTTCGCGGAATCGGCATCGGTCTCTGTATGATGCCGATCAGTTCGGCGGCGATGAACGCTCTGCCCAACGAAATGATCGCCCGCGCCTCCGCCTTGTCCAACTTGACGCGAAACGTCATGGCCTCGTTCGGGATCGCGGTATTGACCAGCATCATGACGAACAAACAGGCGGTTTACAGCGCCAAAATTGCCGAAAGCATACAGGGCGATACTCCTGCAATGGCGCAGTTTCAATCGGATGTCATTTACCGTTACATGGAACTGGGGGCGGATTTGGCATCCGCGAAACAAAGCGTCTTCATTTTGCTGTCCCAACTCGTACAGAAAGAAGCGCTCGCCCGGGCGCTGGCGGATACGATGCTGGTATCCGCCATACCGGCACTATTCTCGATCGTTTTTGTCTTTTTTATGGCCCCGAAAAAAGACAAATCCGTTTCCGCCAAGCCGGAACAATCGGGTTCGAGCCCTCATGTCATCGTGGAAATGTAATCGACGGATCTTTTACGCGAGCGACTCCTTCTGCGCCGGTTCCGTCAGCTTGTATCCGACATTGCGTATCGTGACGATGTATTGCGGACTGCGCGCATTTTTCTCGATTTTGTCGCGGAGATGGCTGATGTGCACGTCGACGATGCGCGTGTCTCCCATAAATTGATGCTCCCACACACCGTGCAGCAGCTGCCGGCGGCTCAGAACCTTGCCTTGATGCTTGCACAGAAACAGCAGCAGTTCAAATTCTTTCGGCGTCAAGTCAACCCGCTTTCCTTCCACGGTCACTTCCCGCTGCGACGGTTGAACGACCATGTTCCCGATACGGATGGGGGCTTTTTCCGACTCGGAAGGAAGCCGGTTTACCCTGCGGAGCACTGCCTGTATTCTTGAGATGAGTTCGTGCGGGCTGAAAGGTTTCGTCATGTAATCGTCGGCGCCGTTGTCAAGTCCGGCGATTTTGTCGGACAGGTCCTGCAGCGCGGTCAGCATAATAATCGGCACCATATCGTGCTGCTCCCGCAGTTTGCTGCATACCTGGATGCCGTCCATCTTCGGAAGCATCAAATCCAGAACGACCAGATCCGGGCGGAACTGCCGGATCGCCGCCAACGCCGACTCCCCGTCGTGAACGCACTGAACCTCGTAACCGGCCAGCTTCAAATTATATTCAATGAGCAGACAAATAGAAGGTTCGTCATCGACGACCAATATTTTTTTGTTCATGGCTTTTGTCTCCTCTCAAAACAATGGACTGACCCGATTATCGCTCAATTTGATGATCGGGGTATTAACGATATTTTAAGCGAATGTCAAAATTGTTGTTTCCGCCGGCTGTTGATGTATAATAGTGGGGTGATGAGGTGATTGCAGCATGGCTTTCCATATTGTGCTGGTTGAACCGGAAATTCCGGCGAATACGGGAAATATCGCCAGAACCTGCGCCGCAACGGGCACTTATTTGCATCTCGTCCGTCCGCTCGGCTTTTCCACGGACGACAAGGCGCTGAAACGGGCGGGACTCGATTACTGGCACGCGGTAAATATCGAATATTACGACAGTTTTTGGGAAGTGAAGGAGCGTCATCCGGGCGCGCGTTTTTTTTGCGCAACGACGAAGGCCCGAAAAAGATACAGCGACTTTGCTTATACAGACGGTGATTTTTTTGTTTTCGGCAAGGAGACGGCAGGATTGCCGCAGACGATCCTTGAGGCGCACCGGGAAACGTGCATCCGGATACCGATGACCGGCGCGGTCCGCTCGCTGAATTTGTCGAACTCGGCGGCTGTCGTCGTGTTCGAAGCGTTGAGGCAAATCGGCTTTGGCGGCTTGGTATAGCCGATCGCGGAAAATATCCGAATATTCCCCGATTTCAGAAGGATTTTAAGGGAAGCCGGCGAATAGTGTAGGTAAAATGATTCGGGACAGGGGAGGAGGAGAAAATCGTGAAGCCGATAGGAGTCGTTCGGAAAGTGGATCAGTTGGGCCGAATCGTTTTACCCAAGTCGCTGCGCAAACGATACCAGATGAACGAAGGGGATCCGGTGGAAATATTGGTTCAGGGCGATCATATTATACTGGAACGGTACCGGCCCAAATGCGTATTTTGCGGGTCCGTCGATCAAGTAAACGCTTTCAAGGATCGTCACATTTGCACTTTGTGCCTGAACGAAATGAGTCAACTGAAAGACAGAGCGTAACGCGGTACGAAAAGCATCACCTTCTCCTTGAAATGGAGGAAAAGTGATGCTTTATGTTTTTGTACGGCAAAAGCCCGGCTTACAATCCTTTTGTCTTATCATCATTGTAGGAAGAGGTAAGTATTGCTCCGATAAACAGCGCCATAACCAGCACAATAATCCAGAACGTCGTCGACATGCCACAACACCTCCTGTAATAACCCTATTATACCCAACCCGTTCATAAAAGAAAACGTAACAAGTTGTGAACAATAAGAAAAAGCTGCTTGCGAAGCCATTCCAAGAGGAGCCTTTATCGAAAAAAATGCTTTACAGCGACAGTACGGTATCATATAATTCCTATATAAATAGTTGGAATTTATGAGGTGTCGTATTGTGAGCATCGGAATTGCGTTCATGGGGCTTCTCGTCGGTTTTTTGGTCGGGCTGACCGGGGTCGGCGGGGCCGCGCTGTTAACACCTCTTCTTGTATTGTTCGGGGTGAATCCGACGATCGCCGTCGGAACCGATTTATTTTATAATTCGATAACGAAACTGTTCGGAACGATTCAGCATTTCCGGCAAAAAACGATCGACATGAAACTGGTGAAATATCTTGCGATGGGGAGCATTCCCGGAGCGATTGTCGCTGTCGGATGCCTGCACCTTTTCAAAGTCGTATTCCACAATCAGGAAGAGATCGTGAAGCATACGCTCGGTGTCGTACTCATCATCGTCGCCATCGCGACGCTGGCAAGACAGTTCTTCGACAAAAGGCTGGGCGAATCGAAATGGCAGGCGAAGCCGGCGGAACAAAAGCGGGCGCTGACGATTGCCATCGGAGCGGTGCTCGGTTTCATCGTCGGACTGACCTCGATTGGTTCCGGATCGCTGTTCGCGATTGCGATGATGTATATGTACCGGATGAGCGCGTCACAGCTGGTCGGAACGGATATCGCGCACGCGCTGCTGCTCGTTACGGTGGCCGGCGTCCTTCATGCCGGGTTGGGACACGTCGATTTCGTGCTGATGGGCAACCTGCTTATCGGTTCCATCCCCGGGGTTATCGCAGGCAGCACGCTGTCGGCGAAAGTGCCTTCCAGGCCGCTGCGCGCCATTATCGCGACTCTTATCCTTATAAGCGGAATCAAGCTGATATAAGCCAGGGCGCTGTCCTGGCTTATATCATGGCTCCCGTCAAACGCCGCTTCCCCCTATCCCCCTATCGCCCGGAGCAGATCATTTCTCTCTTCCTATCGCATGCAGAATATGGTTATAATAGAGGATGCTGTAACTACATTCCATATGGACGGAGGTAACCGTATTTTGCGAAGTGCCATTCGAGACCCTTATACGGAAGAGCGGCAGCGGCTTGCCATGACGATTTCCGAAATCGAACGTCAAAGGCGGGCGCTAAAGGACGATCGTTATTACGGCGACGATTTTACCGAGCAGGTGCTTGACGAAAGGAAGGAGATGAAACGGCGCACCCTTGATCTGGCGGCAAAGGAACCTTATTTCGGACGGCTTGATTACCAGGAAGCGGGCCAGGAGAAACCGACACCGTTGTATATCGGAAAATTCGGTGTCGAGAACGATACGACGAACGAACTGCTTGTCGTAGATTGGCGCGCTCCGGTTGCAAGCCTATTTTATTCGTTCACGGGCGGCGACGGACCGGCAGTTTACGAATCGCCCGACGGGGTGGTCGAAGGAATCGTCCACTTGAAGCGCAACATCGTCATCCGGCAGCAGACGCTGCAGCGCGTCGTCGACAGTTATGTCAGAGGCGGCGACAATCTTGGGATTGCCGACGAGTTTTTGCTGTACCGGCTTGGCGAAAACAAAGACAACCGGCTGCGGGACATCGTGTCCACGATACAGGAGGAACAGGACAGAATCATTCGTTCCGATAAAAATACGGCGCTCGTCATCCAGGGAGTGGCGGGGAGCGGAAAAACGACGGTGGCGCTGCACCGGATTGCGTATTTGCTCTACCAGTACAGGGAAACGATGCGCGCGGAAAAAATGATCATTTTTGCTCCGAACCGCATGTTTCTCGACTACATCTCCAACGTGCTTCCGGAGCTTGGCGTCGGCGAAATTCAGCAGACGACGTTTGCCGATTGGGCGATCGCTCAGCTTGACTGCGACGTCCGGCTGGCCGATCCGTCGGAACGGTTGTCCGAATGGTTTTCCATCGGTCCGGACAGTCCCGTCATTCATGATGAGGCGCCGGGACGTTTCAAAGGGTCGATCCGCTTCATGCGCTGGTTGGATGACGGCTTTCGGCGTTACGAAGCGGGATGCGTGCCGGATAAACCGTTTGAAGCTTGGGACGGCGCAATCCTGCCGGCGGATACGATTCGCCAATGGTTTTACGACGAATACCGCCACTATCCGCTCATGCAGCGCAGGCAGCGCGTCATAAACCGCATCGAACGATGGCTGCGAATGGAGCTCGATCAGGTGAAGGAGCCACGGCTAAAGAAGGACCTGAAGAAAAAAGCAGGGCAGCGTTTGAAGGCCTATTTGAAACAGTGGCCGGAAATGACGTCTATCGGCTTATACAAGCTGTTTTTCGCCAAAACGGACCGCCCCGATCATTTGCCCCCCGACTTGCTTGCACACATTCCGGACGACATTGTCGAACAAACCAACCGAAATTTCAAAAAGAACGAAATCCAGTTCGAAGACTTGGCTCCGCTTCTGTACATTCGCGGCCGTTTGCACGGCATCGAAGGAAGCGGCATGTTCGATCATGTGGTCATCGACGAAGCGCAGGACTTTTCCCCTTTTCAGGTTGCGCTGCTGATGCAGTACGCCCGCGGCAATTCGTTCACCATTCTCGGCGATTTGTCGCAAGGCATTCATGCGTATCAGGGCATCAGGAGCTGGCGGGAATTTCTCGATTTGTTCGGGAGCGAGTCTTCCGGCTTCTACCGGCTGGAGCGAAGCTACCGTTCCACGATGGAAATTATCGAGTTTGCCAACGAAGTGATCGCCCAATGCGGCGAAGAGGTCACCCTTGCCAAGCCGGTATTCCGCAGCGGCGAAAAGGTGAACATCGCGCACGTCCCGCATCGGGATCGGACGGATGCGATGATACAGGCCGTTCGCAGGCTTTGGAACGGAAGCGCAAACACGGTAGCCGTCATCGGACGCACGGAAGAGGAATGCCGGCAAATGCACGAGGCGATGACTGCGGCGGGACTCACGGCGACGCTGATCACCGCGGGCCAATCCGATTACGGCGGCGGGATTTCCGTGCTGCCGGTCTATTTAAGCAAGGGGCTGGAATTCGACGCGGTGCTGATCATGGATGCCGATTCCGCCCATTACGCGAACACGGCGCACGACGCGAAGCTGCTGTATGTCGGATGCACGCGCGCGCTCCATTCGCTGTCGCTGATGTACAGCGGCGAGCCGTCTCCTTTGATCCGGCACCTTGTTCCATCCCGGATGAATCATGAACATGAAAATGATGGGGCACACTAAACGGAAACATGCCGCAAAGGAGACTACACTGCATGCAGTATGATTGCATTATCGTCGGCGGCGGAATTGCCGGTCTGCAGGCGGCGATTCAGCTGGGCAGATACGGGCATGACCTTCTCGTTGTCGATGCCGGATACGGGCGTTCGATTTGGTGCCGCAGTTATCACAATGTGCTCGGGTGGCCCGACGGGGTGGCGGGGGAACAGCTTCGCCGCCTGGGCCGGCTGCAGGCCGAACGCTTGGGCGTCCGGTTTATGGAAGGGGAGGCCGTGAGCGCCGGGAAAAGCGAAGGCGGCTTTTCGGTGCGTGTCAACCGGGCGCCCGATCCGTATGGGGCCAAGCCGCAGCAGGATTTCGCCTGCCGCACACTGCTCCTGGCGACCGGAGTGCTCGACAGGTTTCCCGCGCTGCCGGGTCTCGTTCCGTGCCTCGGGCTGAGCGTATACGTATGTCCCGATTGTGACGGCTATGAAGTAAAAAACCGCCGCACGATTGTTCTCGGTTCGGGCGAATCCGGCGCCAACATGGCGATTACCTTAACGCACTGGACCCCCGATATCGTCTTTATCAATCATGAGCGCAAGGAAATAAGGGACTCGACAATGGCTGCAATCCGCGAAAAAGGAATCGAATATATAGCCGAGCCGATTGCGGAAGTGATAACCGAAAACGAATGGGAGTTCCGGGGCGTGCGGCTGAAAAACGGCGGAAAAATAGCCGGAGAGCGGGGTTTTATCGCTTTCGGCGGCAACGAAGTAAAATCCGCGTTGGCCGAACAGCTCGGTGTGGAAAGATTGGAAAACCGGCACATTGTCACCGATCCCCGCACGAAAATGACCAATATTCCCGGCGTTTGGGCGGCGGGGGATGTCGCCGTCCACGCGGAGCAGGTTACGATCGCGATGGGGGAAGGCTCGCAGGCGGCGATCTGGATTCATAAAGCGCTGCAGGCGAAGAAGCATAATGCCGTTCCGCAATGCGCAACCTAATAGCGGAGTGATATGTTTTTTCTATTGCCGGCCGTGGATGAAACACGTTGCCGGAACTATCATTGCAGCGGTGAAAATACGGAGGGAGGTTTCAATGAGATGGAACAACAAACCCATGAGCAAGGCCGCGTAGAAACGAAAGCGGCGGCCCGCCAGCCGAAAGTGGTGGCGGAATTGCCCGAAGATCAGGAAATTCGGGAGAAATTGGCGGAACAGCGGCAGAACGACGGCTTCCCCGGCTCGTGCGGCGGGCTGTAACGGGAGCGGAGGAACATGATGGCCGACCGTAATCAATTCAAAGGCAGCCGTAAAGTGGAGATTACGAACCCGTTAGTCGGAAGCCCATCGTCTAATCCGCAGGACACGGAAAGAGAGGCGATCGAGGCGATGACGTCGCAAATCAACAAAAGGGACGCCAATCCCGAGGAATGATGACACGATATAGGCGTCGGCATTAGGAAACGACGCTAAAGGCCTCCCAAAGCAGCAATTCGGCTATTTTGGAGGCCTTTTTTTAACGAAAAAATTCGATGAAGCGTTAAAGCCGTGACGTAGCGAAGGAGTGCAACGATACGGATCAGAGGAACGATACGGATCAGAGGCAATCGCCTCTCCTGGCGCGCGTTACGGCGCTTGCACGGCGGGTGACCCCAACCCAGTGCGCGGCTCGCCACATGGTGGCGGTCAACCACATGGTTCGCCAGCATATGTTGCACAAAACGCAACATGTCCACGGAAAAAGGGGCACGTAGCGCAATAAGTTGCAGTTTGTGCAACATGAACCGGAAAAATCGTCATTTTCGCCGTTTTGCCCCCAATAAGTTGCATTTCGTGCAACATAAACGGACGAACAGGCAGTACAGAGCATTTAAATTGAGTTGAGTCCATATAATTGTGTAAAAAGCTATGGTGAAAAAAAGAGAGCCATAGTCGAAATCCTCGGTTAGAATGAGGTTGTCCGGACAACATTCTGGGAGGGTTAGCTATGGCTCAATATCAGATTACCGTAGATTCGGAGCTTTTGCATCAATTGTTTTTAGGAAATACGCAAGATTCAGGGGTAGCAGCTCTGCTGCAGTCGGTTTTAAACCAAGTCCTTAAAGCACAGGCAACCGAGCAACTGAAAGCAGAACGATACGAGCGCACCGAAGAGCGTTTGGCATACCGTAACGGATCGTACCCACATACACTTAGTACTCGGGTAGGTAGTATAACGCTTCAGGTTCCCCGTTTTAGGGACGGATCATTTTCGACTGAGCTGTTTTCGCGTTACCAACGTAGTGAACAAGCGCTTGTGATTGCTTTGATGGAAATGGTGATTAACGGCATCTCGACCCGTAAGGTGACCCAAGTAACGCAAGAGTTGTGTGGAACCGAATTTTCCAAATCCACCGTAAGTGAATTATGCAAGCAGTTGGACCCAGCCATTAAAGCTTGGAGCAACCGACCGTTACACGACAATGAATATCCGTTTCTCCTGGTTGACGCCTTGTATGTGAAGGTTCGGGAAGACGGTCGTGTCCGCTCGCGTGGAGTCATGATCGCAACCGGAATTAACCAGGAAGGTTATCGGGAACTGCTGGGGCTCCGGGTGGATGATACGGAATCTGAGGCGAGTTGGAGTGCGTTCTTTACCGAACTCAAGGAACGGGGTTTGCGCGGTGTGGACATGGTAACCAGCGATCATCATAGCGGACTCGTAAATGCCGTCCGTCAGAACTTTCAGGGTGCCACTTGGCAACGATGCCAAACTCACTTTATGCGCAACATTCTGGATGCTGCTCCTAAAGCCCTGCGGGAGGAGGTGAAAGCTCACGTCAGAGCGATATTTGAAGCGGCCCAGCCCGATACGGCACGATCGCTTTTGGAGCGAGCATTGGAGACATTTCAGGATAAAGCACCAAAGGCCATGAAGGTACTTGAGGAAGGCTTTGACGATGCTACAGCGGTGTTAGCACTTCCACCGGCATGCAGAAAACGGACCCGAACGACCAACGTCATGGAGCGTTTGAATGCTGAACTGCGCCGCAGAGAACGTGCTGTTCGTATTTTTCCGAACCGAGAATCCGTTTTTCGACTCTTCGGAGCATTGCTGATGGATATGGACGAGAAATGGTCAAGTCAGAAGAAGTACATTGAAATGAACGATTACCATGAGTTTAGGAAAGTTAAGAAAAAAGAAACCGGCAAGATTGTATCGATCCGATAGACAACCCGCCGGGGATTTTACACATAATATGGGACTTGACCTTTAAATTGCATTTTATGCACGTTATTCTAACTTGCCACGATATTCTAACTTGCCACGATATCCTCACCTGCAAGGAAGCAGCCGTTGAGCGCACCCATTGCATCATCACCGCATCATCGCCGCATCATCGTCGTGTCTTCGCTGGAGCCGGCTGAGGCACGTATGGCCTTCTTCGGCCCATGGGCCGGATAGTTCCCGCACAAGGATATCACAAGGAAAGGAGCGCTGCATTGACCTCTAATCCATGACTCGGCGAACAGATGCACAGAATAGATCTCAACAGCGGTTGGAACCCCACACCCGTCCCTCCCCACGCTCCAATGTATGGGCTTGGTAGAGGTTTTAAAGGACCCGGCGGCGTCAGCGTATGCCGGCATCCGCTTCATCCGCCATGCCTTACAGGGCAGGTCAGACCGCAACATCCCTTTTGTTGAAAATGTACCAGGCTACACCTATAAATAAGGCGTAGTACACCAAAAGCACCGTAATGGAAAAGCCGAGCGTCATCCCTTCAAAAGGCGGTTCCCCGCCCCCAAAATATACGGACAGATCCGTATTGGCAAACCATAAATATTTGGCCCATTCATGTTTAAACGCCGCGAGCAGCATAAGCGCCGGACCCGCAGAGAACATGACGAGAAAAGAAAGCGCAATCGCTAGCGTGCTGCTGCGGAATACGGTGGATATCATAAAGGCGAACGTGACGTTGACCAGCAGATAGACAAACAGGAAACCGTACGTTTGCAGTATAGACTGCGGCGAAGCTTTCCCTCCGGGGGCTCCGCCCGTGCCGAACAGAATGATGCCGATCAAGGCGGAGCCGATGAGCAATACGAGCAGCAGCGCCATTAAAAACAAGACGACGGCGGCATATTTGGACAGCAAAATTTTCGACCGGCTCGCCGGCCGGATAAGCAGCAGCTTGATTGTTCCCCACGTAAACTCCCCCGCCACGATTTCCGAAGCGATGACGACGGAAAATAAGAACACGAGAACCGTTAAATTCGCGCTGAAATGCATGAATTCCAGGAAGCCGGACACCGGCGCGCTGTCTTCGAACCTTTTCATGGCGATGGCCATCGCCAGATTGATGGCGAGGATAAACAGAATCATCATCCATGTGCGCGGGCGGCGGAATATTTTCATATTTTCGTTCATTACGAGCGATACGAGTTTAGACAATTTTTCCACCCCTCGTCATTTCCAGGAACTGTTCCTCCAACGTTTTATGAACCGTCCGGATTCCGTATATTTTTACGTTGTGCATCATGAGCCGCTCGGCGAGCACGGGATCCACGGCGACGCCCCAGGTGCCGTCCCTG
>JAWLCZ010000072.1:0-18289 GCA_041686835.1 Paenibacillaceae bacterium
GCACAAACTTGCAAGTATTGTCAAGGCCAATCCATTTGACCGGTGCGCCGTTCTGTGCTGTACGGTCAAATGGATTTTATTTTCGCCGGAAGCGGTGCGCCGAAAAACGGCGGATATGATGAAACTTAGCCGATTCAAGGACGTATAATATGTATATTGAATTCATGCTTCAACTCCATTTTGTATGAAAGATTGAGAAGAAAGAGTGAATAAACCGTGACAAACCATAGCGATATTCCTTATGTCGTCGGCAGCAAAAGCTTTACCGCTGTGGCGATTAACACGGCGGCGAAAGCCGGCGAATGGATTAAAAGCAAGATCGGCAATTTTACCAGTCTGAATTTGAAACAATCGGCCCATGATCTCGTTACCGAAGTGGACAAAGGTTCGGAGCAGATGATCCGCAATCTGATTCATACGCATTTTCCCGATCACGCCATATTGGGCGAAGAAGGGGTGGAGCCGGGTCCCGAAGCTTCCGGAAGGGCGCTTGAGGAAGCAAGCGGCGAGGAGTATTTGTGGATTGTCGATCCGATTGACGGAACGACGAACTTTGTGCACGGTTTCCCGTTTTTCACCGTATCGATCGCCTTGGCGCATAAAGGCGAGCCGATTGTCGGCGTCGTTTACGATCCGTCGCACGACGAGCTGTTCGTCGCCGAAAAAGGCAAAGGGGCTTACGTAAGAGGAAAGAAAATCTCGGTCTCCGCGGAACGCAGCTTGTCCGAAAGCTTGATCGCGACAGGGTTTCCGACCGATCACCAGCGCGCTTTTCCCGTAAATATGCTAGGTCTGCAGGCGCTCGCCCCGAAGGCGAGGAACATTCGCGTCGCGGGTTCGGCCGCGCTTCATCTCGCTTATGTGGCGGCGGGAAGGCTGAGCGGTTTCTGGGAAATCGGTCTGAATGCGTGGGATATGGCCGCCGGCGTGCTGCTCATTCAGGAGGCCGGAGGCAAAGTCACCGATACGCTCGGCAATCCGTATACGCTCAAAGTGCGGAACGTTGCCGCCACCAACGGTTTGATTCATGACGAATTGATTCGGGAATTGGCCGCCGCGGGCGCTTCGGGCGCATAGGACGCGTCCGCCGGAGACGCCTTCATGCTATGTGGTTGACCGCCGCCATGTGGCGAGCCGCGCGCTGGGAGTCGCGCTCGGCGAATTGTCGTTCGCCCGCGACTGTACAGCCGCGATTGCCTGGCAAAAAAAGTGGTTGTGCGGGCCGGATGCCGTATGGTAAAATTCCATAAATACCACAATTTACCTTGGGATGGCACCACGGAAATATGACTCTCGTCCTTCTGTATGGGACGGGAGTTTTTATTAACGAATAGAAGCTTTACTTATTTTTGGGGGAGTCGAGGCTATTGCATTCTTCTCATAGGGGGAATAAGAATGGAGTTGAAGAATACCTTCGACAAGGTTGCAAGAGAGTATGACAAATATAGACCGGGTTATCCGGCTCAATTGTTTCTTGACATCATAGAATATGCCTCTGTAAAGCCATCCGATTCCATACTCGAAATCGGTTGCGGCACAGGCCAGGCGACAAAAGGTTTTGTCGACTTGGGATACGATCATGTGACTTGTATCGAATTGGGCCAACAGCTTGCCGACATGACTCGTGAAAAATTCAAAGATCGAACCCATGTCAAGGTGATTCATTCCTCTTTCGAAGATTGGCAAAGTGATGGAAACCGTTTCGATTTGGCCATTTCGGCGACAGCGTTTCATTTTATTCAACCGCAACAACTCGGGTATCGGAAAGTGTTTGATCTGCTTCGTGACCGGGGGGCCATTGCATTCTTTTGGACCGTTCATGTCCCGTCGTTTGATCATGTCTTTAACCGAATACGGGAAAGTTACCGAAAATATGCGCCACATCTGGATGATTCCAACGCTCCGACTGTTGAACAAATCATCCATGAGAGGTCGGATTTAACGGTCAGGGATGGCCTGTTTGAGGACTTATCCCTAAAGGAATACAGATGGACTGGCCTTTACACTTCAGATGAGTATGTTGCTTTGTTAAATACGAACTCCAGACATAGATTACTTCACGACGATACACGAGTTCAGTTGTTCGAAAGCATCAAGAGCGCAATTGATCAGCATGGGGGAATCGTTAAGAAGCCTCAAGTCGTTGTATTGTTCCTTGCGAGAAAAAAGCGGTAGTCGCCGCCGTGCTGCGCCGCAACGCGCGCCGGGAGAGGCGCGCGTTTGTGCTGGTATTTGGTTTTTCCTGTATGTCCGGTTACCTCATTGTTACAGCGGTTTGCCGTTATACCTGATGATGTTATGGCGTTCGGGCGAATATATTTTTCTTACCGCATTGATAATCTCATCTTTTCTCATTTCAGCCTGATCCGGAGTGAATTCCACCAATATATCCTCAACATCATAAGGCCCGATTCGCCAATGTCCCAGTACCGCTCCTTTGAACTCACCGTCGATCAGCAAAAACTGCAGGACTTCATAACCTTTATACCGCCGCTGAAGCTCGTCCATATGTGCCCGGACGAGAAAATCGGACTTGTCCAGCATAAACACGCATGGCGGAATATCCGGGGGAAGCAATCCATCGGCATCTTCCGCACAGACGAAGCCTTGTCCGAGGTTTGCGATTTGCGCTGCCACGATTTTTCCTTCTTCCACTAAGGCGGCAATCGCTTGACGGATGGTTTTGGCGGGCAGCTGCGACCAGCTTTTTATATGTCCGGCTGTCGCAAAAACCATCGCTTGGATGAACCGGTGGACAACTTTGGAAACTGCGTGCGCGTACAGGACATCGTCGGCTTTGATCTCAAACCATTCCGTTGCAAAATCAAACCATCCCGTATCCCAGTCCGTATCCGGCTGATGTTCATAAATCAGGAACGCTTCTTGCAAGGTTTGCAGCGCTTTCGAAATTTCACCGGCCGGATAGCCGTTCAGTTCTTGCTTCAATTGTTCTTTCGATAATCCTCCCGAGTTTTTCAGTAAGGTCAGGATGTCTTCGTGGATTGGCTTTACTTTGGACAATGGTTTGCGAAAGGCGATGGCATACGGTTCCAAATCTTCCTGAAGCACATACCCGACGCGGCCGCCGCAAAATCGTCCTTTCACGATCGCGTTTTTTTCTCTAAGTTGCCCGGCAAGAACATCATCATGAAATAAGGTTCGATGAACCAGTTTCGGCGGATCGCCCGGACGAGTATTATGCACGGGGGCGACAGGCTGCAGCAGCTTGAACAGCTCAAGGTACTCCTGCTCGTCGTCCGGACGTTCAATAGGATTAAGCAATCGTTGTCTTCTCAGTCGTTCACCCATCACTCGCTTGTACTCCAGCTCCAACATAGTAACCTCCATCCAACTGCAGATTGAATGTGTTATCGGTCGCAGCGTTGAATGCCGGGATGAATCTACGGCACACGCTGCAAGAAACTCACAAATCCCCGAGCAGCGTCTCGAGCCGGTCCCATTGCTCCGCGGTCCAAATCATCTCACTGGCGAAACGGCGCGGATTGGGGCTCATCGTATCAAAAGCGGGTCTGAGCCACCACTGCGATTCGATGCACCAGGTGTAGCGCACGGCGCGCAGCAGTTCCCCTTTCGGCAGTTCGCGGCGCTTCCGGTATCCTTCGGCGAAGGCGGCCGCCTCGTCCCTGCGGAACGTTCCATCGTGCAAGGTGCAGGAAAGGACGGCCCTTCCGAGATCCAGCAGCGGAAAAGCGTACCTCACCCTGTCGAAATCGACAATGGCGGATAGGCTGTCTCGGTGAAACAGCAGGTTGTCCACCCATAAATCCAAATGCGTCCAGCCGGGTGTGCCGTTGGCGAATTCCCGTTCGTCCAGCGTTTCCATGACGTCTTTTTGCAGCCGGAGCGCGTACCGCACCGTTTCCGACGAGCCGTGTCTTGCCTTCTCCCACCTGTCCTGCCATGTTTCCTGCATCTGCTGTTTGGATATTCGCCAGAGCGGTTGTTCCGGAGGAGACAAAGCCGCGTGCGCTGTGCCATCGTTGTTTTGTCCGCCGGCTGCGGCCCGCCCGTTCCAGGCGGAATGCATCAAGGCGGCCGTTTCGCCGAGCGAGCGCATCTGCCGATCGTTCACTTTTCCGGCTTCCACGACATCGCCCGCGCAAAATTCCATCACAATGTATTTCCTTCCGGATGGCAGCGTTTGGATATGGGAGCCGTCCACCGAAACGATGTCCGGGGCTAATCCTCCCGCTCCGCGGAATACGGACTGCAGCCGGAGCGCCTGTTCGATTTCGCGCCAAATGCCGGGGCCGTTTTTGCCGTACCGTTCCGGGTGGTAGCTTTTGACGAACCAGTCGCCCTTGTCCGTAACGAGCTTCCACTTTTCGTTCAGGAGGCCGCGCCGGATCGGCTCCGCGGATACGACCGTCATGTCCCATTTTGCTTTTACATCGTCGCGGATTTCCTGGAGCAGTTCATTTGGTTCCAAGACGAATTCCCCCGATCTGTCACCGATTTCCAAACGTAATTTCACTATAGCGGACAAGCAGGCAGCGCACAAGACGTTTTATTCGGCGGAACCGATTGCCAATATACTATCGGTATATAAGGCAATATCCGCCTGACCTATGCAATAGGCGCATTGTCACGCGCACAAAAATCGAGTAAAATGACATCATGCTGAATTGTTAACCTGCAATGTTCGCGGAAGGTTAACAATCGCAGCGATACGATGAATCAGGAGTGCGCTTATGGTGAAAGGGATATTTGTAACGGGAACCGATACCGAAGTCGGAAAAACGCAGGTGACCGCCGGGTTGGCCGCTGTCCTGAACCGCCGTTTCGCATCGGAACGGACCGGGATAGGGCGAACGAAGCCATCCAATCCGAATCCGCCGGCGTCGCCGCCGAAACCCGCGCAGGGGCAGGACATGAAACGCCGCGTTTCGCTGTGGAAACCGGTGCAAACCGGCGTCGCCATCGGAAGCCTGGATGCGGACAGCAGCCGGTTGCTGCGGATCAGCGGACTGCATGAACAGGAAACGGACGTGGTGTCGCACACGTTTCCCGATCCGCTCGCTCCATGGACAGCCGCGCGGCGGGCCAACGCCGTTATCGATTTTGCCGGTCTGGTCGGGGAAGGCCGCAGGCGAATGCGGCAAAGCGATTTTCTTATCGTCGAAGGAGCGGGTGGGCTCGCCGTTCCGCTGACCGAAAAAGAACTTATCGCCGATTTGGCGAAGCAGCTCGGGCTCCCGCTCGTTGTAGTGGCGAGGCCGGGCCTCGGCACGGTGAATCATACGGTGCTCACGGTCACGTTTGCGCTCCGCATGGGGATCCAGGTGCTCGGCGTCATCCTGAACGGATATAAAGACGCCGCCGATCCGCGGCTTTCGGAAAATGCGGAAATGATCGAAACGTTCTCCGGCGTTCCCGTCATCGGCAAGCTTCCGTGGTTCCCAAGCCCTGCCGAAGGCGAGGCGGATTGGGACGATTGGCGCGAACGGTGGGCGAATATCGTTGAAAGGCAAGTCGATATACATAAGATAAGCGGTTTGAACGAAAGTTAAGCGGTTGGCACGAAAGGTAATCGGTTTGAACGAAACAGGAAAAATGGGAGGAACAGGAAATGATTGAATTGCAGACGAATTGGGGCCATTTGGCGGACAAAGCGCTCCGCGGCGAACGGCTGACGATGGAGGAAGGGCTGTCCGTGCTCGAGGCGGATGACGACGAAGTGCTGGCGATTTTGCATGCCGCATTTCGGGTAAGAAAGCATTATTACGGCAAAAAGGTGAAGCTGAACCTGATCGTCAACGCGAAAAGCGGGCTGTGCCCGGAAGATTGCGGTTACTGCTCGCAGTCCATCGTGTCGAAGGCGGCGATTCAAAAATACCCGCTGCTGGAAAAAGACGTGCTCGTGGAAGGAGCGCGCAGGGCGATGGAACTGAAGGCGGGCACCTACTGCATCGTGGCGAGCGGGCGCGGACCGACGGAGCGGGAGCTGGAACAGGTCATTTCCGCGGTGAAAGAAATCAAGGAAACGATGCCGATGAAAATATGCGCCTGCCTCGGCATTTTGTCGCAGGATCAGGCGAACCGGCTGAAGGAGGCCGGCGTCGACCGGTACAATCATAACTTGAATACGAGTTCGGCCAATTTCAGCAATATCACGAAGACGCATACGTACGACGATCGCGTCAACACGGTGGAAAAAGTGAAGGCGTCGGGAATGTCGCCGTGCTCGGGCTGCATTATCGGCATGGGCGAAACGAACCGCGAAATCGTGGAAATCGCTTATGCTTTGCGCGATCTGGACGCGGATTCGATTCCAGTCAATTTTCTGGTGCCGATTTCGGGGACGCCGCTTGAAAACCGCAAAGATCTCGATCCGCGAAAATGCTTGAAGGTGCTCGCCCTGTTCCGGTTCATCTGCCCGACGAAAGAAATCCGCATTTCCGGCGGGCGCGAGGTCAATTTGCGCTCCTTGCAGCCGCTTGGGCTGTACGCGGCCAATTCGGTGTTTGTCGGCGATTATTTGACGACGAAAGGACAGGAAGCGACCGACGATCATCGAATGATCGAGGATCTCGGCTTCGAAATCGAGCTCTGCGCCTTATGAGCAAGCGGGAACGATGGCAGTGGATGAGAGAGGAATTGGAGCGGATGCAGCAGCGCTCCCAGCTGCGGACGCTGCATCCGGCGGCTGTCTCCGAAGACGGCTGGATCGTCAGGGACGGCGGCAAAATGCTCAATCTCGCATCCAATCATTACTTGGGGCTCGAACAGCGGCTCGATGCCGGGCTGCTGGAGCGCTTTGAACGGGAAGCGGCGGAAATCGGCGGTTCGGTCCGTACCGGCGCCGGGGCGTCGCGGCTCATCGTCGGCGACGATCCGGTGTTTTCGCGTTTCGAGCGGGAATTTGCGCGGTTTAAGGGAACGGAAAGCTGCCTGCTGTTCAGCAGCGGATATATGGCCAATGTCGGCGTCATTTCTTCGCTTGTCGGGCGCCACGATCTTGTGTTCAGCGACCGGCTGAACCATGCGAGCATCATTGACGGAATTACGCTGAGCCGAGCGGAGCATATCCGTTACCGGCACAGAGATATGGACCATCTGGAGTCGCTGCTGCGCAAAGCCGATCCGCACAAAAGAAAGCTGATTGTCACCGATTCGGTTTTCAGCATGGACGGCAGCATCGCGCCGTTAAAAGAACTGGCCGCCTTGAAAAACCGCTACGGGGCCATGCTCATGGTTGACGAAGCCCACAGCGGCGGAATTTTCGGAACGAACGGCGAAGGATTGACCCATGCGCTGGGATTGACCGGGGACGTCGATATTCAGATGGGCACGTTCAGCAAAGCGTACGGCGCTTACGGAGCGTATGTCGCCGGCGATGCGATCCTGATCGACTATTTGGTCAACAAGGCGAGAAGCTTCATCTACACGACCGCCCTGCCGCCCGTCGTCATCATGGCGATTCGCCATAATTGGCGCATCGTGCGTGAGGAAGGATGGCGGAGGGAGCAGCTGCGCGAGAAGTCCGCCTGGTTTCGGACCCAACTGCAAAAGGCGGGCTTTCATACGGGGGAGAGCGAATGCCAAATCGTCCCGGTTGTGGTGGGCGACAACGAACGGACGCTGCGGTTCGGCGAAACGTTGAGGCAGGCCGGGATTGCAGCCGTTGCCATCCGGCCCCCCACCGTCCCGGAAGGAACGGCGAGAATCCGCTTCACGTTGATGAGCACGCACCGGTACGAAGACCTGGAGTGGGCGGTCCGCACGATTGCGGAGGCGGGCCGGCGCCTCGGCATCATATGACCGTTTGACGGCATGTTGTGACGGCAAGGTGTGCCGCATCATTGAAGGCACGGAGTGGCGGAAACATTTGTTGCGGGAGCGAAGACATGAGAGGAAAAATATTGTGGATTCACGGCTGGGGGATGTCGCAGCGCGTTTGGGCCGACGGCGCCGAACGGCTGCCGGGTTACGACCATCATTACATTCATTTCGGCGATTGCCGCGAAGCGGCCGACTTTTCCCGGACAGTGGAGCGGATCCTGATGAAAAGCCCGGGAAACTGGACGATGATCGGCTGGTCGATGGGCGGAATGCTTGCGCTGGAAGCGGCGATGCAGACGGAAACAAGGCAGCGAAGCGGGATAGCGGCCGTTGCGGTCGTTGGCTCGACGCTCCGTTTCGTGAACAGCGATCGGGCGAAAGGCTGGCCTTTGCGCATCGTGGAACGGATGAGAACGCAGCTTCGCCTGCAGCCGGACGAGACGCTCGCTAACTTTGCGCGGTCGATGTTTACCCCCGAAGAGATGAAACAGTGGAACGGGGATCCGTCCTCCCTTGTTGACGGGAGCGATTTTTCGCCGGAAGGCTTGGAGGCCGGCCTGGCTTATTTGATAGAGCGCGACTTGACCGGAGATTGGCTTGATTACCGAACGATGACGGAAATCGGCGTGAACCCGGACGCTCCGCGAATGTTGTGGATTCATGGCGGCGATGATCCGATTTGCCCGCCCGGGGCGATGCCCGATTTGCCGGATGGGTGCAAAATCGTGATGGAGGGGGCGGGACATGCGCCTTTTTTAACGCAAAAGGAGAGCTTTTACCAACATCTTGGGAGTTTTCTGTATGATCGGAATTAACAAGGAACTGGTGCGCAAACATTTTAACCGCCATGCCCAGGAATACGACCGGTATGCGGCGATCCAGAACCTGATGGGAGAGAAGCTGCTCGAGGCCGTGCGCGAAGAGCGGGGGGAGCGCCCGTTTGCCCGCATTCTGGAAATCGGCTGCGGTACGGGCAATTTCACGCGCATGCTGCTTGAGGCTTACCCTGACGCGCATTATACGGCGATCGACCTGTCGGAATCGATGATCGCCAAGGCGAAGGAAAAGCTCGGAAAGGCGGCGGAACGGGTCGTATTCGTTGCGGCGGATGCGGAAACGGCGGCGGAGCGCATCTTTGGCGCCGGCGGCAGCGGAGAGACCGTCAGCGGGAAAGCCGGAAGCCCGGATGCCGCTTTCGGGCGGCATTCGTTCGATCTAATCGTATCCAACGCCACGTTCCAATGGTTCAATACGCCGCGGCAGACGGTGCGGTCGTTTTTGCGCCTGCTTGAAGGCGGCGGTATCCTCGCGTTTTCCACATTCGGACCGCAGACGTTTCGCGAGCTGCATGAATCGTTTCAAGCGGCGGAATGCGAATTGGGTCTGCCCCGCATGCGTCACGGCCAGCCTTTTTGCGGCGGGGAGGAATGGCGGGCGGCGTTTGCGGAAAGCGGGACCGGGTTTCGCCGGGACGAAGAATCCCGCTGTCACGAGGCGTTTCTACGCGATGGAAAATTGCACCGGGACGGAAAATTTTACTGGAACGAAGAAGTTTGCGCGGAAACGTATCCGAGCGTGCGTCATTTTTTGCATTCCGTGAAACGGATAGGGGCGGGCAATGCCTCTGCGGAACAAAGCGCATATGCGGGGAAAAAACTGTTTGCCGCCATGGAGAGACACTACCGTGAACGATTCGGCTCGTCCGAAGGCATTCGGGCGACTTATCATCTCGGATTCGGCGTGTTCCGGAACGGAAAGTGACAGTTGAAAAAAAGTCTCGGGCGGATGTGGTTGACCGCCACCATGTGGCGAGCCGCGCGCTGGGAGTCGCGCGCGGCGAAAAGGAACAAGCGGAACGGCGAATCCGGCAGAAGGAACGATGCGTCAGGAACGGAAGGATATGCCGGGAACGGACGGGCGTTTCGGTTCTCGGTTCGTTAACGCCGGCAATCATTCACGCCGTGAAGGATAAATCTTCCGTTTTGAATTAAGATATTAGGAAAAAAAGAAAGGATGGTTGGCATGAAAGCAGTCGTCATCCGCCAATTCGGCGGACCGGAAGTGTTCGAAACGGCAGAAGTGCCGCGTCCCGCAACGAAGCCCGGCCACGTGTTGATTCGCGTTGCCGCATCCAGCGTCAACCCGGTCGATTACAAAATCCGCAGCGGCGTTACGCCGTTCGCGCCGGACCTGCCGGCTGTGCTGCACGGCGATGTGGCTGGCGTAATCGAGGAGGTGGGCGATGGCGTAAGCGGGTTCAAACCGGGCGACGAAGTGTACGCCTGTGCGGGCGGCGTCAGAGGAACGGGCGGCGCTCTCGCCGAGTACATGCTCGCCGATGCCGACTCGGTGGCGCTCAAGCCGAAGACGCTCAGCATGGCGGAAGCGGCCGCGCTCCCGCTCGTGGCGATTACGGCCTGGGAGGCGCTCATCGATCGCGCGAAGGTCGGCCCCGGGCAAACGGTGCTCGTTCATGCTGCGGCGGGCGGCGTCGGGCATATCGGTGTGCAGCTGGCCAAATGGGCCGGAGCCAAAGTGTACGCCACCGCCTCTAACGACGAGAAGCTCGCCATCGCCAAGCGGCTCGGCGCCGATGCCGCAATCAACTACCGCGAGCGGACGGTGCGGGATTATGTGGACGAATATACGGGCGGAAAAGGATTCGACGTCGTCTTCGATACGGTCGGCGGGGATAATTTCGCCAACTCGTTCGAGGCCGCGAAGTTGAACGGGACCGTTGCCGCCATCACCGGTTTGCAAAAAACGGGCCCTATCTTTTTGAAAGGTTTGACGCTGCACGCCGTTCTTATGCTCATTCCGCTGCTGCACGGCGTAGGGCGCAAGCGGCACGGCGAAATATTGGCGAACGTCGCCAAACTCGTCGACGAGGGCAAACTTCGCCCGCTGATCGACGCCCGGACATTCGGTTTCTCCGAGGCAGGGGAAGCGCACCGCCGTCTGGAATCGGGGGAAGCGACAGGCAAAGTCGTGCTGGTCAACGACTTGTAATGGCGCATGGAACGATGGACGGATTGGCCGCCTCATTCCTCTAACGCTGCTGCAGGGAAAGGTAAGCTTTCCATGCCTCCCGGCTTCCGCCGCGGTCCGGGGAGATCGCAGGAAAGTCGTGAACGGGATACACCCGCACGTTGCCCTCGATTCCGTCCCGCAGCGTTCCCCCTACGGCCCGGGCTTCAAAAAAGAAGCTGATCATCGGCCCGGGATAGCCGGTATTGCGCCAGAACCGCCAGCCGAGACAGCGGACGATTTCGACGGCAAGTCCCGTTTCTTCGCGCGCTTCGCGGACGGCCGCCTCCTCGGGAGACTCCCCGTATTCGACATGCCCGCCGGGGAGCGCGGCCGGCGCTTCGCGAGGCTCGCCGGGAGGAAGCAAGGCGACGATGCCGCCGTCCGCCGCTATAACGACGTTGACACACGTTACATTCGTCGGGTAATGAACCCAGCCGCAGCCGGGGCACTTCACCCGTTCGACGGGATCTTCGACAGGGATGCATTTCGTTAGACGTTCGCGGCACATCGGGCAATACTTGTAGCGAAGACGAGGCAGTACGAGCTCGGGATAATTCAAATCGCATTCGTTCATGTCGATCCTCCTCTGCCTAATTGGGACGTATTTAGTCCAACAGGGACTAAATACGTCCTTTGTATGTTTCTTCTATCTTATGCGAGGAGGCAGGGCGCGTCAAGATACATATGCATACATATACATTTGCATCGAATTTAACCATCAAGCCTGCGAATAACGGTTCAACGGCAGGAAGAAAAAAAACCGGCATCCGCACGATCGGCGAATACCGGTTTTTCGTATGGTTGAACGTGACTTAAGCCATCGCCCGAAACGCATGTTCCGCGGCGGCAACCGTTTCTTCGATGTCCGCTTCGGTATGGGCGGTTGTAACGAACCACGCCTCGTATTTGGACGGCGCCAGGCAGATGCCCCGGTCGAGCATGAGCCGGAAAAAAGCGGCGAACTTATCGCCGTCCGAACGCTGCGCTTCTTCGTAGTTCGTTACCGGATGCTCGCAAAAATGCGTGGAAAACGCTCCGCGGATGCGGTTAATGGTGAGCGGCACCCCGTAACGCCGGGCCGCCGCCGCGATGCCTTCGGTTAAAGCGGCCGCCAGCGCATCGAGCTTGTCGTATATTCCCGGCTGGCGCAGCACTTCGAGGCAGGCGAGGCCCGCGGATATCGAGGCCGGGTTCCCGGCCATCGTTCCCGCCTGGTATGCGGGTCCGAGCGGAGCGACCTGCTCCATAATCTCCTTGCGGCCGCCGTACGCGCCGATCGGCAGCCCGCCACCGATAATTTTCCCGAGCGCCGTCAGATCGGGCTCGATTGCCCGGCGGTCGGGAAAATGGGCGAAGTTCTGCGCCCCGCCGTAATGGAAGCGGAACGCGCTGATCACTTCGTCGTAAATGACGAGCGCGCCGTACTGCCGCGCCAATGCGCACAGCCCTTCGAGGAAGCCCGGCTTCGGCATGACCATCCCGAAGTTGCCGACGATCGGCTCGACCATGACGGCGGCGACGTCTTCTCCCCAACGTTCGAGCGCGGCGCGCAGCCCGTCCAAATCGTTGTACGGCACGGTGATGACCTCGTGGGCGATGCTGACCGGAATGCCGGCGCTGTCGGGAATGCCGAGCGTCGACGGCCCGGACCCGGCGGCGACGAGGACGAGGTCGGAATGGCCGTGGTAGCAGCCGGCGAATTTAACGATTTTGTTCCGTCCCGTATACGCCCGCGCCACGCGGATCGTCGTCATGACCGCCTCGGTGCCGGAATTGACGAACCGCACTTTATCGAGCGAAGGAATCGCCTGTTTCAGGACGCGGGCGAATTCGATTTCCAGCTCGGTCGGCGTTCCGTACAGTGTGCCGTTCTCGGCGGCCCGCGCGATCGCTTCCGTTACGCGCGGATGCGCGTGGCCGAGAATGATCGGGCCGTAGGCGGCGAGATAATCGATGTACCGGTTGCCGTCGGCGTCCCAAAAATAGGCGCCTTTGGCCCGCCGCATGAACACCGGAGCTCCGCCGCCGACCGCTTTAAAAGAACGGGAGGGACTGTTCACCCCTCCGACGATATGCTTCAACGCTTCTTCATATAATTGCTCCGAACGTTTCCGTTCCATAACTTCCCCCCCGCTTCCAAGCGGCGTCAAGCCGCTTCGTTGTGTTTGACCGTCACCATGTGGCGAGCCGCGCGCTGCTCCCAGCGCGCGGCGAAAAACGATCCCTTCTTCGGCTTCGGCGATTGCCGTCCGCCTTATTGCTTATTCGTACGTGCTCCTTGACGTGCTGTCTGATGAACGGTCCGTGATGTTCTCCGACATGCCGCCGGACGTGCCGGCGGTTCGGTTGCCGCTGCTTTCATAGGTGCTGTCCGTGACCGATTCGCGCGGTTTCGCGCTCTCCGTTGGCGCCGCCGAAGTGACCGACGCCTTTTTCCGCACCGGCTTAGGGTCCGGATTCTCGTTTCGAACCGCCGTCTGGTCCGCCGCTCCGTTCGATGTCTCCTCTCCGCCGCCGCTTCCGTCGTTCGTTTGTCCCAACGTTTCCTGCACAAACTGCTGCAGTCTTTTCTCGTTGACCGTAATGACCGAAGCGCCTCCGACGCGGGCTTCTTCCAGCAGTTCGAGAGGAGGAAGCTGCTTGCTAATCAGCGCTTCCGCTTTACATTCGTAACCGAGGCTGGCCAGTTTCAGCATGTCGCTAATCGTAAGGTTCGTCTGGATATACGGGGCGACGCTGTTCAGTATTTTCGGCAGTTTGATGAGTGAAGAGGTCGACTGCAGCTTGGCGGCAACCGCCTGCAGAAATTTCCGCTGCCTTTCCGTGCGCGAATAATCGGAGAGGGCGTCGTGGCGGAACCGCACATACTGCAGCGCCTGCGTTCCGTTCAAATGCTGCATCCCTTTTTTCAAATTGATGTCGTACTTGTGATCGTCTGCGCTGTCCGTATAGCGCATGTCTTTTTCCACTTCAAAGTCGATGCCGCCGATCGAGTCGACGAGCTTGATAAACCCTTCAAAATCGGTATAAACATAATATTGGATCGTCATGCCGGTCAACTCGCCGACCGTTTTCATGGCCAGATGAGGACCGCCGATAGCAAGCGCCGCGTTGATGCGGTCTTTTCCGTGTCCGGGAATATTGACGTAAGTGTCGCGCAGTATCGAAAATAAATGCGCCTGTTTTTTCACCGGATCAAGCGAAGCGATCAGGATCGAGTCGGAACGGGGAATCTCGTTCGGCCGCAGCCCCCGCTGATCGCCGCCGAGCAGCAAAATGTTGACGCGCTCGGTTCCTTCCCATTTGGGAGGCGTATATTCATCGTCGTGTTGCTGCACTTTTGCAAATATCGAATCGTTCGGATCGGTTTGAATCCGGTTAGCGAATTGAATGACGGAATAAGAATAATATCCTATGGCGGCCAAGATCAACAAAACTACAGACCCTATAATCCACTTCCATTTCGATTTCCATATGTTCTTCATAAGTTCGGTCCTTTCCCTGCGCCATGCAAGCTGATTCCCGGGCAGTAATGCGCCTTCCGGCGGCGGTTTCTTTCCTCCCGGAGGCGGTTCGTGATATAATGTTGCTCGCTATCATAACATTATAATTTGAAACGTTAATTATTATCAAGTTTGATATAAGGAGGACCCATGCTCGCCATCGATGTTCAACAGCTGCGGAAAGAGTTCAGGGTGCAGAAAAACAGGGAAGGCTTGAAAGGAGCTTTCCAGGATTTGTTCAAGCGGCAATACAACACCGTTGCGGCGGTAAAAGATATCAGCTTCCAAATTCCGCAAGGAGAAATATGCGGTTACATCGGAGAGAACGGCGCGGGAAAATCGACGACGATCAAAATGCTGACCGGAATCCTCGTGCCGACGTCGGGGAAAATTGTCGTAGGCGGTTATATTCCGTACAAGGAACGGGAGGAATTCGTCCGCAACATCGGCGTCGTCTTCGGCCAGCGCAGCCAGCTGTGGTGGGATATCGGCGTCATCGAATCGTTCCGGCTGCTCAGAAAAGTGTACCGCGTACCCGAGCCGGAGTACAACAAGCGTCTCGAAGAGCTGGTGGAACGGCTGCAGCTTGCCGAACTGCTCCACCGTCCCGTGCGCAAATTGAGCCTCGGCCAAAGGATGCGCTGCGAATTGGCGGCGGCGCTTCTGCACAACCCGTCCATCCTGTTTTTGGACGAGCCGACAATCGGGCTCGACATCGTCGTGAAAACGGAGATCCGCGAGTTTCTGAAATCGATAAACAAGCGCCACGGCACGACGATCCTGCTGACGACACACGACCTGCAGGACATTGAAGCGCTCTGCTCCCGCGTCATTATGCTCGATGACGGACGCATCGTTTATGACGGAAGTTTGGACGAATTGAAAGCGAAGTGGGGCAGAGGGAAAGAAGTGATTTTCCAGTTCGCCGGCCGCTTCAGCATGGACAAGCTGCGGGAATGGACGGCGGGTCTCGAAGTCATCTGGTCGAAGCAAAACGAAGTGACGGCCAAAGTGTGGATTCCCCAGGACCGGGTCAACGTGTCCGACGTGCTTGGCCGGATTGTCGGGGCGGCGGACATCCGCGACATTAAAATCGTGGAACCGAACACCGACGACATCGTGCGGGAAATATACAAATCGGGTTCGGCGGCTGGAGTGGGAGCCGGTGCTTAGCGCGTATCTCGATCTCATCCGCATCCGCTTTCTGATGGTGCTCGCCTACCGGGTCAATTATTACAGCGGGATCATTATTTATGTCATTAACATCGGGGCCTACTATTTTTTGTGGAAGGCGATTTACGGAAGCAGCGAGACGCTGGGCGGCATGACCGTCACGCAGATGACGACATATGTGGCCGTGTCGTGGATGGCGCGGGCGTTTTATTTCAACAATCTCGATCGGGAAATCGCGAACGAGATTAAGGACGGAAGCGTGGCGATTCAATTTATCCGCCCCTATCCGTATCTGATCGTGAAAATGATGCAGGGACTGGGGGAGGGCGTTTTCCGCCTGCTCTTCTTTATGGCCCCCGGCATGGCGATTGCCGTGTTTTTGTTTCCCGTGCGGCTTCCCGGCGATCCGTCGGTATGGGCCGTATTTTTGCTCATGCTGCTGTTCAGCTTTTTGATCAATTCGCAGATCAATATTGTTACAGGGCTGCTCGCCTTTTTTGTGGAAAATAACGAAGGGATGATGCGGATGAAGCGCGTTGCGGTCGACCTGTTTTCCGGCCTCATTATTCCGCTGTCGTTTTTTCCGGATTGGGCCGAATCCGTCCTGAAGCTGCTGCCTTTTCAAGCGATCACGTATTTGCCGGGGGCGGTGTTTACGGGGAAAGTAACCGGATCGGCCGTTTACGGCGTGCTCGGCGTGCAGCTGTTCTGGTTTCTGTTGCTCATTGTGCCGATCGCATGGATATGGCGAAGGGCAAGACATCGCCTGTTTGTGCAGGGGGGATGAACCGCAATGTTCTACGTGTCGTTATTCGCCGAATATTTTAAAAACTATTTGAAAACGCGGCTCACTTACCGTTCCGATTTTTGGGTCGAACTGATTTCGGACCTAGTGTTTCAGGGGATGAATTTGCTGTTCATTGTCGTCGTGTTCCGGCATACGCCGCTGCTTGGCGGTTACACGCTGGATGAAACGATTTTCATCTACGGATATTTTATGGTGCCTTACGGGTTGTTCAACTGCTTCTTTAATCTGTGGGGGTTTTCGGAACGGTATATCGTCAAGGGGGAAATGGACCGCGTGTTGACGCGGCCCGCCCACAATTTGTTCCAGCTCGTTCTGGAAAATATGGATCCGCCTTCGCTGTTCGGTTCCGTCACCGGCGTCGCCATCATGCTGTATGCGTGGCTTCGGCTCGATAACGGCTGGTCGTGGTCCGATCCGCTCGTGTTCGCATTGCTTGTGCTCGGTTCGACCATGATCTACGGAGGCATTTACGTGGCGCTGACGTCGATTTCGTTCTATACCGACGCGCCGACAGGCATTTTGCCGCTCATGTGGAACATTCAAAACTACGGGCGGTATCCGGTCGACATTTACAACAAAGCGATCAAAATTGTGCTCACCTGGGTGCTGCCGTTCGCTTTTGTCGGCTTTTATCCGGCGGCGTATTTCCTGGACAGGGAACACCTTGGACGGATGGCGCTGTTAACGCCGCTCGTCGGCGCCGTTGTTCTTGCCGCCGGATTGGCCGCCTGGAACGCGGGGGTGAAAAGATACCGCGGCGCCGGGTCGTAAACGCATAGTTTTACAGAAGTTGTAAATGAATAATAGTACGTGATTCGGACTTCAGGAAGGAGGGGGTGAAACGATGCCGCAAGTGCAAGTGGGGCGGACGGTTCCGGATTTCACGCTGCCGGCCTCGGACGGAAGCCGGGTATCGTTAAGCGATTTTCGCGGCAAAAACGTCGTCATCTTTTTTTATCCGAAAGACATGACGCCGACGTGCACGCAGGAATCTTGCGATTTTCGCGATTACAACGAGCAGTTTGGGCGATGGAACACCGTAGTCGTCGGCATCAGCCCGGACAGCGTAGAATCGCATGAGAAGTTTATCGCCAAGCACAACCTGCCTTATTTGCTTCTGGCCGACACGGAGCGGAAAGTGTGCGAGCTGTTCGGCGTCTGGAAGATGAAGCAGATGTTCGGCAGGCAGTACATGGGCGTCGAACGGTCGACCTTTCTCATCGACGGGCAAGGCAAGCTGGTCAGGGAATGGCGCAAAGTGAAAGTGAAAGGGCACGTGCAGGAAGTGCTGGAAGCGGCGAAAACGCTGCAGGAACAAAACGCGGCGGAATAGCGGCGTTCGGATGGGAGCTTGATTCGCGTGGAATCGGCTCTTTTTTTTGTTTAAACAAGTTACTGCACTATAACGATGCGAATACGATATATAAGCTTTTTTTATGAAGAAGAAAAATAATCATGATATTTTTGCGGGTTGAGTCCAAAAACGTATTGACACCGATCCCGGGCGATGCTACTATCAAATAAAATCTTAGTAAACCTATAGGATTAATATTTTTGTACAAGTCGACCAGACCGCTGGAGACACGAACCTGAAGCAGGAAGTGAGGTGTGTCTCTTTTTAAACAGAAATACATCCATAAATTGTAAATTATACAGTAAAATACCAAATGATTAAATGATGGATCAATGAGAAAGGGAGTCATAAGCATGAAAAAAAGCGTTCTTTTATGGATTCTGATGGTTACTCTGGTATGGAGCCTCGCCGGATGCGCAAGCGGAACTGGCGGAGGGAACGCTTCTGCGGGGAATGAGGCGGCATCCGCGGGCGGCGGCTCCGAATCGTCCGGGGGCGACGCGCAAGCGGAGAAAAAAGAGGCGGAACCGCCTGTCGAGCTGCTGAACGTATCCTATGATCCGACGCGCGAATTGTATGAGAAATTTAATGCGGCGTTCGCGTAGTATTGGAAGGAAA
>JAWLCZ010000073.1:0-18218 GCA_041686835.1 Paenibacillaceae bacterium
GCAAGAAAAAGTTTCATTGATGTGGTTGTGCTGTGATATTGTCACCCTGTAACTCTTCTGAGAAAATGTCACCATGGGACAGGAGACAATCACATTGAAAGAAGAGGAAATGAAAAAAGTACTTGTTGTTGAAAAAGTCATTCATCATTATCTCACCGTGCGGGAAGCTGCTGAACTGCTGGAGATTTCTCCCCGGCAGGTACTGCGTCTGAAGAAACGTTATCTGAAGGAGGGACCCCAAGGCATGGCCCACAAGAACCGGGGGCGCAAACCGGTTCATGCCATCTCGGACACAGTAAAGGAGCAAGTTGCTGAATTGTACCGAAAAACGTATCACGGCTGCAACAACACCCACTACGCCGAACTCTTGGAGGAACGCGAAACCATCAAACTCAGCACTTCCACCGTTCGCCGCATTCTGCTAGAGAAAGGACTCAAGCAAAACAACCAGCGTCGACGGAAGAAGGCACATCAGCCCCGTGATCGCAAAGCTCAAGCCGGTATGCTCTGGCAGATCGATGCCAGCCCTCACGCCTGGTTGGAGGACCGGGGACCGAACCTGACGCTTCACGGAGCCATCGACGATGCCACCGGTCAAGTCGTCGGCGCGGTGTTTCGCCTGACCGAAACGCAGGAAGGCTACTTCACCGTGATGCGCCAAGCCATCGAGGCGTACGGCATCCCTATGGGAATCTACACCGATCGGCATACTATCTTCCGCTCGCCCAAAGAGAAGCTGTCGTTGGAGCAGGAACTGGCGGGCGAAACACAGCCGCTCTCGCAGTTCGGCAAAGCGATGGCGGAACTAAACATCACTCACATCAAGGCCCAGACGCCCGAAGCCAAGGGGCGCATCGAACGGCTCTGGGGCACGTTCCAGGATCGGCTGATTATCGAGCTTCGCCTCTTGGGCGTTTCGACGCTAGAGGAGGCCAATCGCGTCTTGCCTGAACTGATCGCCAAACACAACGCCAAATTCGCCGTGAAGCCAAAGGAGGACTCTTCTGCCTATCGACCGGTGAAGGAAGGGCTGGATTTGCGATATGTCTTGGCCGTCCGGGAGATGCGCCAAATGGGGCCGGGGCAGACGATTTCCTACGGGAACAGACTTTACACCGTTGCGGACAAAGACTCGCCGACCATTGAGCCGAAAACGCTCGTGGAAGTTCGTCAGGCCACGACAGGCGAAGTCGTTCTCTTTTATCAAGGCCGAGTGATTCCCTTGCGGCAAACCGAGAAGCCCCAGAGACAATCGCCGCCCAAAACGAAAAAAACGGGTTCTGCGCAGCCACGCAAACCCGCCGAGGGGCATCCTTGGAAAACGTCAAGGAAACGCCCAAACCAAAACCAACTTCAGCGTAGCATAAATACGATAAGTTTTGAAGACAAAATGTATTCACAGCATAACAGCTATGCTAAAGCCTTATGGTGAATGGCGGACTAAGCACAGCCTAGATGGGTTGACAGGGAGGGGCGGTCGGGTAGGCTGTTTGCGGAGGCGACAGATGTTCTCTCCTGTCGCCCGGAGCCTCCTCACCCGACCGCCGGAGGCTCGCTGTCAACCCATCACCTCATACGACGAGTGTGACATTTTCTCAGCACAAATTTACGTCGGTTTAGGTGACATTTTCACAGACGATTGACAATGAATTTTAGTCAGGAAGGGATGTATATCATTGATTCCAAGCATAGAACAGACCGCAGAGCGCCTTATCCAACTGCTTCCGCTGATTTACAATAAAGTGAACAAGCCCGTCGAACAACAATTACCGGATCAGAAAAAGAGTTCCGATTTAACTCATTTGCAATATCACATTCTGGAACAACTGTTTCATGCGGAAGCAGGGTTCTCGATGACCCAGTTGGCAAAAAGCATCCATATTTCCAAACAACAATTGACCCCGCTGGTCAACAAGCTGGAGGAAAAGGCCTATATAATCAAAATGCCGGATAAAAATGACAAACGTCGCGTTAGGCTTGGGCTGACCGAGAAAGGAAACGCCGCCGTAAAGAAGCGTTGGGAGGAATTTCATCGCTTTTTGTGTGGCCGGATAAGTGAGCTGCACGATGACGACTTGTTAGACTTGGACTACGCGATCGCCAAAATCATACGAATCCTCGGCAAGCTGAAATAACAACGCAGTTAAGCGGAATAGACCGTAAGACAGCAACGCGAAATGTGGATCATCCAATACTTCATAGCAAGATCCGGCTAATTACTTGGGAGAAACTGATGAAGGAAATAAAACGCTCTGCCTGTCCGATCCTGCAACCGGCTCTCCAATTCATCGGCGACAGCGTACATTTAGATCACTCCAACTGTCCACGTATATGACATTGTTACAACGTTCATCAATGGCTGAGACAGAAGACAATACTCGTATTTATTGTTACACATTTTACTTTACAGATATTTTTTGAATCCCTTACTGATAGAACCGTTATAACCTTCCCTTTCGAAGAATTGGTGAGCTCTTTGACGTTTAGAATTACTCAAAAGCATAATCTTATGACAATCAATTGACTTACAATAATCCTCTGCAAATTGTAATAGTTTTTTTCCAATATTTCTTGAGCGATGATCCTCATGAACGACGATGTTCTCAATCACTCCATAAGGTCTTGTACCATGCAACGCCTGAAGGCATATATTCAGAGTGAGTGTTCCTAATAATTCTCCTTCTTCATCATAAACTAGCAAGAAATTCATCGGGTCCTTTCTGATTTTATCAATTTGTTCTTCAAGTACATTCATTTTCTTACTATTCGGAACTAACATCTTATAAAGTTTAAGTAATTGCTCTTTATCTTTTCTTTCTGCTTCGCGTATCAATTTATACTCACCCCGAAGAATTTTTCAGGCTAATTTCATATAGCGTCTTATTTGCGAACGTCACAAAATATTGATTTATGTATGTATTCACGAACTTCGTAAAATATCCTTTCTGCCCAGGGAGATCATTTATTTAGTTATCGTGAAATGGGCGGATTTCCGTCGATATGCCGATGTTCATTTTTTCTCAGATTGAGGTACCTAAACAAAACACCTGCTTTTTTGAACATTCGTGAGCAGGTGTTGATGGTAAGTCGTAATTATTTTCGTTAACATTATCAGTGCCGTTATTCCCACTTACGCGGAATTAAAGGAATCGCCTAAATAGCAGCTTTTTACTTTAATCCCCGTTACAGGGAATGCGCCTCGATGGCCAATATAGATCAAGTGTTCACTGCGTTAAACCGGTGGTCTCATCTTTTCTGCCTAGTTCACTGCCGACCACTCATTATTTAACCGATGAAGCAGTGTCTGCAGTTCGTGACTGTTTCGAACTTCAAAACACGGGGTTTCCATATCGGTCGCCGCCACCGTCGGATATCGTTCGTTCCAATGAATCCATACCGATACAAGGCCAAGCTGATTGGCGCCGAGTATATCTCGGGACAAGTTGTTGCCGATCATGACGACCCGGCCCCGCTCATCGTCCGCTATATTCAAGTCTGTTAACGCCTTCTGAAATATTAGCGGATCCGGTTTGCAAACGCCGACAGCTTCTGAAATGGCGAGCGAAACGAATAATTCCAGCACACCGTGCTGAGACAATACGTTGTGGCAAGTACCTACGTACGAATCGGCCACAAGTCCGATCGGCACACCTTGGGCGACCCAATATTGAAGCAGCTCCACCATGCCGTCAAACACATCCGCCCGTTTCGTGATCCCGGAGACAGCGTCCTTCTCTTCCGTTTCTTCGATCATAATGGTGTCCCCTAAATCAAATAGCAGTGCCCGGATTCCTTTCCCTTTGTTCTCCATATCCATCTCCACTCCTAACAAGTCACTGTAATGTTTTCTTGATCAGCTGATTCATTGAACAAGCAGCTTAACGTTATGATTTTAAACCAAACTGGCTAATCTTGTCTAATGTTTACGGTCATGGGAGCTAGTCCTTTACGATCTTGTCGCTGACGCTTATTCACGATTTTTTCTTTGCCGTTATACTCGATGACGCCGGTCACACCTTTGATATACTCATGTTCATGCATGGGCTATCTAAATTTCGGTATGTTGAAATGTTTCACTTCCCCCGCACGTTTCAACAGTTTCAGACTGTTGTAATATAGGATGTTAGAGTTTCGACGGCGTGATCAAACCCTTCTTTCAGCACATGGTTTGGAAGTCCGGCGTCAAATAGTGAAGCTAGATGCCGTATAGAAATCCAGACGGAAGCGGCCTTAATCGCCTTGGTTGTCCAGAATCTTGATCGTTAATCATTTATCGATGCCCCAAACCGTTCCAAAAATAAATTTATAACGTACTTTTCTGTCCGTTAGTCATCCATACTGCTGATGCAACACCACTGATGGAAGTGATCCCATTCTTCCATGGGAGCTGAAGAAATAAAAGGCTGCCGAAGCAACCGTTATTTCCCTATCTTGTCCCGTTCATTTCATCTTTTACGGAGCTGCCTCTTTAGTAGGCTCACGTCCTCATCAGACAACCGTTCCTTAGGATCAGGTTTCGTTTCCGCTATTTTTCTCACTTTTAAAGGTCTTCGAATAAGCCACTCCACACCAGGTTTCATTGTAGTTTCAGGGTGCGGGTAAATATCATTTGCGGATATGGGTTCATCAATAATATAGAGGTATCCATCTGCAGAGCCGTTATGTAAAATAACGCCGTTTTCGTCAATCGCGACAATTGAGGGTTTATGCGAGAAAACACGGGCGATGTCCTTCTCTTGTGTAATCGTGCTGCCTTCTAACAGTTCTTCAAGAATCAATGGCGATCCGTGGAACCACGGCTTTTCATAATCCCCATCCATACTCTTTATCCCTCCCCCGATCACATTCGGTATGCGGTCTCACCTAGATATTTTTCAGCCGGTTCTAATAGAAAAAGACCGCTTTCTTTCATGAACTGAGTTAATAAATGCATATGTGCGGCGCCATAAATCACAAGGACTCTGTCTTCTGTTGAGGAGATTCGAGAGATATTGGCATAGATGATTAGGTTCCGGCGATACCAGTAATTACAGAGCCAGTCAATTCCTATGTTATTTTTACCATCTCCTACCCGTGCAAACGTCATATATATTTCATGATCCTGACGCATATTTTCTTCGCTGCTGCCTGCAAGCAAAAGTTCCCTTATTGTTCTTTCTGACAGAGACTTTTGGAATCCAGCAACAGTTTCCTCTCCGCGAGAATTGAACTGTCGATACAGCTCTGGCATGTGCGTTTGTGCATATTCATAAACATGCCCTAAGTCCACGCCTCCATTCCATTCGTTCCAATCGACAGGATAAATCCTGTCGTGGCCAAGTTCAGCAGCGGTACGAAATCCCAATTGATGAATCTCATTCGCACCGAGTGTAAGTTCCCCCGACAAATAAGCTTGATACTGTTTATTGAGAGCCTCGTCTTCGTCAGTTAATGCTTCCACTGCAATTTTTGTAGGTTTAAACCGTTTCAGCCTTTCCACTACATCCTGGATTTCTTGTTGTCGTTTCGGTGCCAAAACATCATCAGCTTGAACGTTATGCATATCCAAACCGGGATTAGCCATATGATAAGTGCCAATGAGCAAAGCAACTCGTTTCTTTTCATTATTCATCCGACAAATCAGCCTCCAATCTTCATCTGAATATAAACTTTCGTGGAGTACCAAAAAATTCCTTCCGTAATCGTTATTTTTCTCACTTCTTGCCGGCTAGCGAAATAAATCATAACGGTTGCCGAAGCAACCGTTATTCCGCTATCGTTTCCCAATCGTGAAGTCCTTTGGTCATGAAACCGCTTATTCCTCACACCCGATACTATGCGTCTCCAGCTTTCGCCAAAGAAGATGTTTCGCTTCGCACAATGGCGTCGTACATACGCCGCAGAACCGTAACGCCCTGCTCCTCTGCTTCTTTTGCGGCAGCCAGCAATTCCACTGCCCGATCTGCAAGCCCCGGGTCCCGTGGCTCTCCGCCCTGCGGGAACGGGAACATTCCGCTCAGCTCCCTCAACGACTCGGCCGTTCGCTTGTAATGAAAAGCCGCCTCCGGTGCAAGTGCCGCCATTTCCCGGTCAAGCTCATCCTCACCGGTCCATTTTACAGGCATCTCTTCGAAAAACTTCGCCGCATATTCGCGAGCGCAACTAACAACGGCAGCGTTATATGCATTGCCGAAAGGATCGGCAACCCTGTTCTTGAACGCTTCTATCCAGGCATCGTAGCCAGCCAAACCGTGCTTGTATTCGTCCGACAGCGCCGGAGCTCGGCCTTCGGCGAACTCTATGATCATCTCCAGTGCCTTTTTCCACATGCTGACCCGATCGACTTTCACAGAATCGCGGACACGCAGCATGCATACAAAGTTCATCGGCAGCTCGTTCAGCTTATGGTACGGCAGCGTACCGTCCTTCTCCGGGTCTCTGCAGTAGAGTTCGTGTTTCTCATCGTCGTAACCGTAAATGATGCCGAACTCCGGCAAAAACAACGACCACCCGATCGCAGGAATGCCGCGGTCGATCGTCTCCTGCGCGAATTCGATGGCATACCGCAACTTCTCCGGAGGCGCCGGTGTATGAAAGCCATGCAATTGTTCGACCGTAAAGCCAAGTATGCGAAGCCCTCTCTCTATCAGCTCTGTAGGACTGAACATCGTCGGTCCTGCGGGGCTGACGCTGCCCGGATGGATATTGATTCGGAACGCGTTGCCGGAGAAGAACATCACATCCGCCAGTGTGTACATTCCTTTCTTGTCCGTATACTGCAGCACCGCATAAATCGATTGGGCCGCGGATGTCCAGGTATGCTCCCAATCCGTTCGTTTCAACGCCATCTGCAATCTTTCCTTTCTCCTCAAAAAGATATAGGGGGCGCAAGCACCTTTCGGGTCGGGCGGCGTTCCAGCTTCTTGCGCTCGGCAAAGTCTTGGAAATAGACCCGGATCCGCTCTCGTTGCACTTTGACCCGCGAACGGGAGAGGGTTGTATAAACGGATCCGATCGAAGCGCCAAATTCACTGGCGATATCGGCCGGAGAGAGCTGTCTGAAGAAGAACGCCTCGAAGACGTTCCGCTCCTTCGGTGTCAGACATTTGAGCAACAGGCATATTTCCTCGAGCATCTCTCTGCGCATGATACGGAGTTGGGGATCGCCATCCCGCCGACGACTTTCGTTGTCCCATTGCGCAGACATACGGTACAGCAGCCGGTCGAGCTCCGTCCCTCCCTGTTCCGGCAGCCCCTCTAACGAAGAAGGAGCCTTCTCGAAACCGGAAAACGGCCTTTCCTTGCCGTAAATTCCGCCGCGGCGCAACCGCATATTTACCTGGTTGCGTATAATCCGACGCAGCCACGGCTTGAAGCGGCTCGCATCGATCAGCATGCCGAGATGCAGAAATGCCCGGATAAAAGCATCCTGGACAATATCTTCGGCGAGGTGGCTATCCTGTGCGAACCGCGATGCCCATCCAAGAGCCCGTTCCCGGTGTCGGCGCACCAATTCGCCAAACGCTTCTCCGTTGCCCGATCGAGCCTTTTCCACCAACTCGGCGTCATTCCATTCCCTCCCATCCTCAGCGCTGTTTTGCAGCTCCTGCTTATACAGCCTTTCCGTCTGCATACATTCCCTTCCTTCCAGTGCCCGGGGACCGGCCCCTATTCTTGCTCCCCGCCTATATATGATGCCGGACACGAAACATTCCTTACAGCCCTGGATAAAAATTTTTACTCCTCTTCGGACGTTCTTTTTTCGTCAGATGGCTCCCTCTGTGAGCACCGGCATTCCGAAATCTCCTCAATCCATACTGCTGCCCTGAGGCAACCGTTTAGGTGTTGAACTGCTGACATACATATATAACTTGCGCCATAAATTTATTGAAAGATAGTTCAGCATTGTCCCCGATGGAATCCAAACGAAAGGAGCATGTTCGATGGATAACCGCCCGCCGAATCAAGCCGGGTATGTACAAGTGCCGCAGCCTATAAGGAAAGATGGGGCAGGCGCGGCCGATTTCGGTCCGCGCGACGTCATGCGAGACCTTGAAAACCCCGACATGCTGGTTCCGCCTTCCACCGATGACGGAACGGTGCCGAATTTGAAGTTCTCTTTTTCCGACACCCCGATGAAGTTAAGTCATGGCGGCTGGTCGCGGCAAGTGACAGTTAGGGAACTGCCGATCTCCACCACTCTTGCAGGTGTCAACATGCGTCTGACGCCGGGCGGTGTGCGTGAGCTGCATTGGCATAAGCAAGCCGAATGGGCCTTTATGATTTGGGGTCGTGCGCGCATCACTGCGGTCGACCAGGACGGGCGGAACTTTATCGCCGATGTCGGCACGGGTGATCTGTGGTACTTTCCCCCCGGGATTCCGCACTCGATTCAGGGGCTGGCAGAAGGCTGCGAGTTTCTGCTCGTCTTCGATGACGGGAGTTTCTCCGATTTCGACACCTTCTCCATTTCCGATTGGTTCGCTCATACACCGAAGGACGTGCTTTCGGCGAATTTCGGCGTACCGGAAAGCGCTTTTGCCCACATCCCCAAAAACCAGCGATACATATTTCAGGCAGGCGTACCCGGCCCGCTTGAAAGTCAGAAAGTACCTGATCCTTACGGTACTGTGCCGAAGACCTTCACACATCGGCTGCTTGCGCAGGAGCCGATAGTCACTCCGGGCGGGACGGTGCGCATCGTCGATTCTACAAACTTTTCCATTTCGACCAGAATCGCGGCAGCGTTAGTAGAAATCAAACCGGGCGGAATGAGAGAATTGCATTGGCACCCGAATAACGATGAATGGCAGTATTACCTCTCGGGCATGGGACGCATGACGGTTTTCGCGGCCAATGGCACGGCCCGCACTTTCAATTACCGGGCGGGTGATGTAGGATACGTACCGTTCGCCTTCGGGCACTACATCCAGAATACCGGAGAACAAAGCTTGTGGTTTCTCGAGATGTTCAGGAGCGACCGCTTCGCCGACGTTTCGCTGAACCAGTGGATGGCGCTGACCCCTCGAGAACTGGTAGAGGACAACTTGTATGCAGGACAGGAACTGATGAACGCGCTGCGGAAAGAGAAATGGCCGGTGGTCAAATACACCGACTGAAACCATGGTATATACGGGGGCAGACCATAAGTGAAGCGGATATGGAGTTAAGACCATACTGAAAGACAATGAACCGGAAGGAAGCTGACACTTACTGGTGAGGAGCCCAATGGAGGCAGATTCAAAGGAATGTTCTTATTGGCCCATTTGCAATACTGGCTTCGGTTCGAACGGATAAGAGTTTCTGCCCATGCGATAACCTCAGGAGTTGAACTGATGAGGAGCTCCTGGTTGTTGCGTCCGGTGAAGTCGATTCCTACGTTTCCGTTTGCCAAAGCAAACGATGTAAATGCGCCTTTGAACGGTTCGTGTTGAAAGAAAGAAGGCATTTCCCAACGGCTGCGGGTTTCACCGCGCCTTGTCAGCACGAGCGAGTCATGAAAGTGGAATACCCCCGCACGTTCTCCCGAATATACCCGATTGGCCGCCGGATAGCTCTGACGGAATACAACATGCGGATGACGACTCAAATGATCGGCCGGTGCTACAAGCGGGTTGCCAAGATCGATAACCTCGTCCACTTCCAGATAGCCGAAAATGACATGAAGGTCCGGCGCGTTCCGGACATACCGGTAGCGGTTTTCTGAGAAGCGAATCTCTCTGAACCATCCGTAAAAAAGGAATAGATCGCCTTCTCCAACCCTCTCATTGGCGAGTATGGTCTCTGCGTTACCAGCTTGGCCAAAGGCCGGTCTCCAATTCGCATGACGATCGGGAAGAGCCGGCCGGTAGAGATCGGGGTCCAAATGACACTCGGTGTAGGCTGTAATTCCGACTTGTCTCATGACTTGACCGAGGGACATCTGTGTGTCGAAGTTCAGTTGATCGTAGGAGATCCCTGACCCGCTACCCGGTATCGGCAGCGAAATCAGACGATCTCCATGAATAAAACTAGGCTGCCTCCTGCAGAGGAATCAAATCCTTTGCGGCTTAGAATGACTTTTCGCGGCATGCTTCCATCGCTCCTGGACAAGATTCTCACCATCCGCTTGGGGGCGATCAAACCGGCATTAACTCCCGCTCCATTCAGCATAGTGCCGTGCGCGGACCTCCACCGCCGCTGAACATCCCGGACGAGACCAACTAAGTGCTATGGCTGAGCCGCTTGCCGATCTCCCAATGGTGGCCAAACGGGTCCACAATGCGCCCTACTCGCCAGCCGTGGCCTTCGTATACGGGTACGACTTCGGTTGCTCCAGCGGCGAGGGCTTGTTCGAATACCGAATCCGGATCTTTGACTGTTAAGATCATCCGAACCGATCCTCGACCTGCCGACTCAGGGCTGGAGTCGGGGTCTTCTTGAATCCAGAAATCCGCTCCCCCGACGGATAGTTGCGCGATAGCCAGCTTCCCGTCACTTTCCTCAAGGCGATACAGTTCGATCGCACCGAACGACGCTTTGTAAAAATCTACAGCCTCGGCCGCATTGCTCACGGAAAGCCATGGGGCGATATGGGTCTCGGACGGCTCCGGGCTTTGCAAATGGGTGCTCATCGCTGTATGCCTCCCCGTTTGTGCATATCATCACCTTTTCTCCCATCGTCTCCTCTTTCCCGATTTCTTCCGGCAACCGTAATGCTGTTTCCCTGAAACAACATATGATTTTTTTCCTGAATGAAATGCGGCATGCGGGTCCCCTCCTGGTTCCGTATCGGATACTTCAACACTATATACTTTCTACGTCGAATTCTCTATTTCCTTTTTCTTTATATGCGGATTGATATGCGGAGTGCTGCCGTACGAATATCAGGGAAAGAAAAAGGCAGCTTTAACAAGCCACCCTTTTCTCAATTTTCCTGCAGTTTTTGATGTTTTGTGCGAGCGCCCAGTTTGCCAAGCGCAATGACCAGCAACGTAAGCGCGATGGAAAAAATGATATGGACCGCGGGGGCGAGCGATTCGAAAAATTCGCTGACCGCCTTGTCTTCTGACATCATTTCGCCTGCCGTATATCCGAGCAATCCGGCGCCCAGCACAATGATCACCGGAAACCGGTTCATCAGTTTCATCAGCAGTTGGCTTCCCCAAATAATGAGCGGAATGCTCACCGCCAAACCGATGAATATGAGCAAAATATTTCCATGCGCCGCACCGGCGACGGCTACAACGTTGTCCAAACTCATGACGAAGTCGGCGACAATAATGGTGCGGATCGCTTCCATGACGTTTCTTCCCGCTGCAACATGTTGTTTGTCGCCATCGCCTCTAAGCAGATTGACAGCAATCCAGACAAGGAGCAGCCCTCCTATGATTTGCACGAAAGGGATTTTCAGAAGCGACACCGCTATAAAGGTAAGAACGACTCTAAGCCCAATGGCGCCGAAACTTCCCCAAAATACGGCTTTATTTTGTTGTTCCTGCGGCAAATTCCGGCAGGCCAGCGCGATGACGACCGCATTGTCGCCGCTCAATACGATGTTAATCAGCATAATTTTCAACAGCCCGATGAGTAATTCGGATTCCATGCCGGCACCTCTGGAAAAAAGATTGGGTACATTCCAAGTCCAATGATCTACTATACCCTAATTAAGAAGTTTTTAAAAGATGCGAGCCAAAAATAAAATAGCTAGGACAACTACATCCCGGATTCGTTCCCCTCGGCCGCCCCCGGCCGAAACAGTAAACCGGCTGCGACGAATAAGAAGTACACGCCGCCGAGCGCAAAGAAGAAGCTGGACAGCGACACATGCTGCAACAGCCAACCGCCGGCGTTCGGTCCGATCAAGCTTGCGAGCGAGTAATGAATTGACGCCAGAACATTGGCTGCAGGTAGAATCGTCTTCGGCAGCAGATCGGCCGCATAAGCCAGTCCCAGCGAGTAGAATGAACCGATCGCCCCGCCCGCCAGCAGGAATAACAATCCGACGATCCAAGTATTCGTCCCTGCGAAAGGGACCGCCAGGAAGGATAGGGCACCAAGCAACCCGCACACCATAAGCACCGGCTTCCTGCCGATCCGGTCGCTCCACATGCCTAGCGGAAGCTGCAGAAGCAAGCTCCCTGCCCCGATCAGAGGCAGCAGAAAGGAAATATCTCCGGAAGTCATTCCCGAGCGAAGACCGTAAACAGGAAAATTTCCGTTCATAGATGCTTCCATATACCCGTAAAGAAACGACGGCAGCAGCGGAAACCAAGCGAGACGATATACGCGGAGGAACCGATTTTCATCGCTACGCTTCTCCTGCTTACCATCCGACCTAGCCGGTCGTTCATTTCGCAGCCTCAGTACAAGCAGCATTACAGCGACAAATAATACATTTACTATGATGAGCGGCATGGCGTCGCCGTACTGCAACAAACTTATCGCAAGCGGCCCGAGCGAAAATCCGACGCCGTACGCCATCCCATAGAGCGAAATATTGCGGCCGCGCCGCGCCGAAGGCGAATTTGACACGATCCACAATTGGCTCGCATAATGGAGACCGCTGTCGCCGATTCCGACAAGAAGCCTAAGTACGAACCAAACCATCATGCTGTCCGTGAACGGGAACAGCATCGTCGCTCCCGTTACGAGCAATATTCCCGTTACAATAACAGGCTTAAAGCCGAACTTCCGTACTGGCCGTTCGACGACGAACATGGTCCCCAAGACGCCGATATACAACGCAGCAGAATTCAGCGCGTTCAGCTCTGCGGATACTCCTCTTTGCTCCAGCCAGATCGTCAGCAGCGGCAGCAGCAGCCCTTGACTTAATCCGGCAACGATGACGACAAGAATTAACGTTATAAACGACATGCTTCCAAAGCCTAGCGCGGGCTTCACGTTGCTTACTTCCTCTCTTTTAAATCCATGCCCATTACAGCCCGCTTATTGTATCAAATGAAGCGTTAGGTGTAAACGTCTTTGATGAAATCCTGCGATCCGGTATCTCCGCCAAAAAACAGATATGCTTTGTATGTATGACATGCTTTGTATGCTTCCATTCGCTATTCAATTATGTTAAAATTTCTGTAGAAGGTTGATTATTGGTTCACTCCGATGAATAAACTTATAAAGACCGCAGATGCTGGAACATCTACGGTCTGGCAATAGATTGCCCTTAAGGGCAGTCGGCTGTGATGGACAGCAGTAGACCTCCTGGCCAACCAAGCTCAAGGGAGGTCTACTTCTTTTTATGGAAGGACAGCAACGCTATCACTAACAAGCCAAATGTAATCATCAGACTGAGTGACTCATACACTGTCATGGCCTCACCTCCTTTCCAGGAGATGAGCCGACCACCCTTGAGAGCCTATTCTATTGCATCCACATTATACCATATTGTTTGTTTTTATGCGAACATATTTTCGTATTTTCTATGAGTTGCTTCCATAGTTATGTATCTTCGTACTTTCGTCTTACGTTCCCGAATTGATTTTATTGTCAAGTGTATGAGTAAAAAGCGGATTATCCTCACGAATATGTGTAGCAATGGCTCCGCCAAAATATCCGGTCAGCAGCACTGCCCCTAACACAGTTGTGCGAGGAATGGCGTAAAGAATTACAGAAAGAAGTCCGAGTGTTCCTATCACAATAATATGATGTTCGGAATATCCGAGTTCTAGGGTTCCTTCCACAACAGGGGCAGGTTTAATCATTTTGAATATGCTGTCAAACAGCATAAACAGAAAGACAAGTCCGCTCATTATTCGCGCCGTCCAAAGCCGGCTTTTTGAAATGATGTCCGCCATTGTTTATCTCCTTTCAATGTCAAACTGATCCATTTTTGAATTGCATTCACAAATCTTTGCGATTTTTCAAGTATAAGCGCAGCTCGGGTATATCTTTTATCATAAACTACGTTACCATATTTTGGTAATGAACACCACATTTTTCCCTCGTTCTTCACTGTTCGGGGAGCCTTTCTTCGTCAACATAACCGACCATTAGCGAAATGAAAAAAGGCTGCCGCCTTATAAAATAAAAACATCACGGTTTAAATCCCCCATGATGTCCCTAACATATAATGTTCTATTTATTTTGTGAGGAAAGGCCACCCCTATACGTTTTTCCATCTGCCTCAAACCTCTCCCCAAAACACCTCGGTCTCGTATTCAATCGTTACGGTTCCGTCCTCTTGGGTCTGATTAAAAATGGATCGCAGTTCCTTCATCATCGGTTCATAATTCGGATGTCCAGGAACAGGACTATACGAGGAGGAGAGCAGTCGCCCCTTTAACCCTTCAAAGTTAAAGCGCTGGCTGTTCGTAAAACGGGCTACCTGCGGACCGTCTTGCTCGAAAAAGGAGCGCAATCCCTCATGCGATATGTTTCTGTGATTCACGCTAACGTAATCGGTTCCGAATGTTTGAAGCAGCCTCTCGAATAATTCCAAGAACGTCGTTCCCTGGGTCAACCTGGAGTTCCAAATTAATACAACCTTCCCGCCCGGCCTTAAAATTCTATGGAACTCCGCTTTCGCCAGATTACGATCAAACCAATGAAACGCTTGCGCGCATACGACAAAATCAACGGACGCATCCGGCAATCCCGTCGTTTCGGCCGAACCGGGAACAACACGAAAGTTTTCGTATTCACCCAGCAGTTTCACCGCCGCTTCCCGCATCGCCTCATTCGGTTCGACCCCGATCACACGGCTTCCCCGTTCCAACAATAGCTTTGAGAAAATTCCGGTTCCCGCCCCGACATCGGCCACATCACTGCTTGATCGAAGTCCGATTGTATCATACAAGTAATCGATCGCTTCCTTCGGATAGCTGGGTCGATATTTCACATAATGGTCCACCCGATTCGAAAAACGCTCTTTACTATCCACCCGTACTCACTCCCCACTCAAGAAATTCAATCCTGTTCCCGAAAGGATCCTTGATAAAAAAACGAACGACTCCCTCATCATTGCGTGCATCGTCATCGATAATTTCCACCTTATTTTGCAGTAAATGAACCTTTAAAGCCTGGATGTTATGCACAAGAAACGCGGGGTGAGCTTTCGTAGCCGGGACAAAGTCACGCTGAACGCCGAGATGCACCTGATGCAAGCCGCACTGAAACCATACGCCGCCGCGCTGTTTCAACACCTCTGGCTTCGGAATTTCTTTCCACCCCAACAACTCTGCATAAAACGTTCTAGCCGCTTTTTCACAGCCCTCAGGAGCAGCCAACTGAATATGGTCAATCCCCTCAAACGTGAACAAGATCATCGCCTCTTCAGTTTCATATTGCGAAACAAAGTTTCATTATAATTATTTTACCAATATTCCCCACAAAGCGCTATAGTCTTTTTAAAATAAATCAAGCAAGTTCGACCGATACGCCGTTATCTCTTCAGTCTGCATCGCCATAAGCGGTTCCCATGCTCCGCCCCGGGTTGCCACCAAATGTTCGCATTTTGTTCTTATTCATCCGCTCCCATTATATTTTCTTCAATTGTTCGGATGTCCGCAGTTGTTTCTTTTCTGCAACCGTTGTTTTACATGTTTCTACAAATTCACCCTCTTTACAACGGTCAGTCGGTATTCCAAGATAGAAATGAAATCATTTCCATTGAAGGAGAGTGGCTGTTCATGTCCAAGAAGATTTTGATCATCACGGGCGACGCTGCTGAGGCGTTAGAGGTGTACTATCCGTATTACCGCGTGCTGGAGGAAGGGTACGAAGCCGTGATCGCTTCTCCCCGCCGGAAAGTGCTGCGAACCGTCGTACACGATTTCGAGGGCTGGGATACGTATACGGAAAAACCGGGCTACCAGTTGGAATCCCACCTCTCCTTTGCGGAAGTGGATCCTTCCTCATTCGACGGGTTGATCATACCGGGAGGACGGGCGCCGGAATATATCCGGCTCGACGAGCATATCCCTCGCATCGTGAGCCATTTCTTCGAAACGAACAAGCCGGTCGGCGCGATTTGCCATGCGGCACTGGTGTTAAATGCGCTCAAAAACAACCGCTATTTCGAAGGCCGGACCATGACCGCTTACACCGCGTGCAGGCCGGATGTGGAAAATCTGGGCGCCACGTATACGAAAGAAACGCTGTATGTAGACGGCAATCTCGTATCCGGGCATGCGTGGCCGGATTTGCCGGGCTTCATGCGCGAGTTTTTGAAGCTTGTGAAAGATTGAAAGGAACCGATTGAGTGTGGGGCCTAATAAACAAAAACCAGTCAAAACACGAAATAAAGTGTCAGACTGGTTTTTGTTTATTGCACTACGATTTATTTTGCGATGGGTTGTCTGTCCTTTATCCCGGCATGCTCTGCCACCTCTTTCGCACGGCTCTCCGCGACCTTGCCCGGAAACTCGTTATTGGCGATCAACTCGCCGAACGGGCTGACATAAGCATGCTTTTCCGGAGTGCGCTGCGGCCGGTCAAGAGGCAGCAGCGGAAACAGCAGCTCAGCCGTCCTGTACGCCTCTTCGAGATGCGGATACCCGGACAAGATGAACGTTTCGATACCGAGCTCCGCGTATTCCTTCATCCGTTCGGCAACCGTCTCGGGGTCGCCGACGAGGGCCGTCCCGGCTCCTCCCCTTACAAGACCGATTCCTGACCACAGGTTCGGGCTGATTTCCAGGGATGCACGGCTGCCGCGATGAAGCTGCGCCATTCGCTTCTGCCCTTCGGAATCGAAGCGCGCGAATATTTTTTGCGCCGCTTCAATCGTCGCGTCATCGACATACTGGATGAGCTCGTCAGCCGCTTTCCACGCTTCCTCGTTCGTCTCCCGCACAATGACGTGCAGCCGGATTCCGAATCGGATCGTTCTGCCTTGTCTTACGGCAAGCTCCCGAACGTGGTCAATCTTCTCCTTCACCTGATTCGGAGGTTCACCCCAGGTCAAATAAACATCGATATGTTCGGCCGCTACCTTATGGCCGGCAGGCGAGGAGCCGCCAAAGTAAAGCGGAGGATACGGCTTCTGGACCGGCGGGTATACAACCCTGGCTCCTTTGACGCGCAGGTGAGTGCCTTCAAAGTCGACTTCCTCACCCAGAAGCTCCTTCCGCCAAATATGCAGAAATTCATCGGTCAGGTCGTAACGGGCATCGTGATCGAGGAACAGCCCATCTCCGGCAAGCTCCACCGGGTCTCCTCCCGTCACTATGTTAATCAGAAGCCTGCCGCCGGAAATGCGGTCGAAGGTGGCCGCCATCCTCGCCGCCACAGTTGGAGACATCAGCCCCGGGCGGACCGCTACAAGAAACTTCAAATTCTCGGTCGAGGAGATCAGGGAAGACGCCGTTACCCAAGCATCCTCGCAAGATTTGCCTGTCGGCAGAAGAACGCCTCCGAACCCGAGACGATCCGCCGCTTGTGCAATCTGCTTCATATAGTGGAAATCGACTGCACGTTCGCCCTTGGTCGTCCCCAGATACCGGCTGTCCCCATGCGTCGGTATAAACCAAAACAATTCCATCGAAATCCCTCCATACCACTTCTCTATTATTTACTCAAAATGGCATCCTTCACTTGAATCGGTTTCGGAATAAGCCCGAGCTTCTCGAACGTATCCGCAATCCGCTGCTGCTCGGCGATAACCTCCTCGCCAATTTGCTGCACGCCGTATTCGCGTCGTCCGGAAGCGAGTTCCAGCGACGGAATGTCGATGCCGAGCTGAGCGGACAGCAGCTTCGCAAGCTCCTTCGGATTCGACTTCGCCCACTCGTCAACCTTGTTCAGCTCTTCAAGCAGTATATCGATAATTTTAGCGTTCTTCTCGGCAAAGCCTCGGGAGGCTAGATAAAATTCATGATTGCTTACGACGCCCTTGCCGTCAGCCAATATCGTTCCCTTAGTGGACGTTTGAGCTGCTGCCAGGAACGGATCCCAGATGACCCATGCATCGACGCTTCCCCTCTCGAACGCGACTCTCGCGTCCGCCGGCGGAAGGAACACCGTCTGCACATCTTTATATTGCAGGCCGGCATTCTCGAGCTGCTTAACAAGCAAATAGTGGACGTTCGAACCTTTATTTAACGCTACCTTCTTCCCCTTTAGATCGGCGACAGATTGGATTGGAGAGCCTTGCGGCACCAGAATCGCTTCGCCCTGCGGACTCGGCGGCTCATGAGCCAAATAAACGATAGGCGCGCCGGCCACTTGTGCGAAAATCGGCGGGGCTTCACCGGTGTGTCCGACATCAATGCTTCCGACATTCAGCGCCTCAAGAAGCTGTGGAC
>JAWLCZ010000074.1:0-18175 GCA_041686835.1 Paenibacillaceae bacterium
TATTCCTGTACCGGTTTCGTTGAAGGTGAGCTTAAAAACTGGGGACACGCAGGATTATCTCTTGGGAATGGAGACGTAATACACGCCTGGGATGAAGTTAGAATTAATCACTATTTGGAGATGAAGACTCTCCAACCGGCTTCGAGTTGGTCACAACCGGAATACATCGGTTGGGCTCCCGTTGAAAGGATATTAAAAGGAATGCGGAAAAAACACTGGGATGATTGATAAACACCAGCCACTGTGCAAATGATAAGGAGATATGATAATGAAGAAGATAGTGCTGCCATCTATTCTGATTATAGGAGCCGCATTATCCATATACGTCATTATGACTATTTATCCTAAGCCGATTCAGTTCAATGCTCAAGGGATTAAATACCGGTTAGGGGACGAAAATACCGGATTGGAGAAATCCATAAATGTAAGCATAAAAGGTAAGTTATATAGCAGTATGACCGGAAATAAAACATTTAAAGGAACGATAACGATTGAAGGAGAAGAAATCCCTGTACCGGAAAACCAGAGAGAACTGGAAATCCATTTTCGCAAAGAACGGCATGGTGGAATGGTCTATTTCTATATTGAAGACGGAATGCCGTATCTGTTCCATTATGGCGCAATATATACGGATAGAACATTTAGTAAGGTAACTTTCATGGTTTTTGATAGAGAGAAAGAAGATAAGAGTCGGGGAACCTGGAATGCAGATAACGGCTTAATGATTTCAGCTCCTGCCTCGAATCGAGTTGAAGCTGTTCGAATTTCCAATGAGCTGATGAATAAATATTTAAATGGAAATATATTAAAATAAAGTGATCGAGTTCCTAGCCGTCGATGGCAAAAACTCGATCACATTCCTTTTTTACAAGAACATTACGGTTTAGGCACTAGCCCTGTGAAGCCCCGCTTTTTGCAAGCTTGTATACAGCCGCCTTTTTTCCGGACACAAGAATATCGAATTTACTGATCAGGTTCAACTTGTTCCGGAACCGATCCACGCAGGTTTCAAACTCCTCTTTTCGGGCGGTCAGAATAACCATGATGCCTCCCGCTGCCAATATACGGTAAAATTCCTCCATCATCTCCGAATAAAAATCGGCAATGCCGGTTCCGATATCGTCGTAAAAGCCCCAAGGGGGGTCGGTCACGATTTTATGGATAAACTCATTCTCAAATTTTTTCGTTTCCTGAAACAGATCCACTTTTTGAACAAAAACGTTATGTTTATTTTTTTTCGTTTGTGCAAATTTCGTTTTCGTATATTTGATCTTTTCTTCGTCGATATCTCTGGCAAAAATCATGTTGTAAGGAAAAGCCCGGCTTCTTTCGAACGGTATGGAGCCGTACCCGCAAAACGGATCCAGAAAAATATCGCTCTGGGCCGGCTCGGACATAAAGCAGAGCAGATGGGCCAATTCGGGCCGCAGTTCGCCTTTATGCAGCGTTTTTTCCGTCGAACCGTGCTTCGTTATCCGGAACATAAAAAAACCGATTTGTTCTTTCCTGTACAGAAACCAGAATTCCGTATCCGGGTTCACCCTGTCAGTATGCAGTCCCTTGTATTTTGAAATTTTATTCTCGAGCTGCTCCCGCCATTTTTTATTTACGGAAACGAGTTCATTCTTGTCGGAAAAGATGATTCTGAAGCTTGTCCCTTTTTTGATGTCGAGGGAATGCAGCGATGTTTCGATGACTTTGGTGTCCAGTACCGTTTTGATCATATTCTCGATAGGAGCCGCGCCTTTTAATTTCTTAAACATCTGCACCAGGAGAAAGGAATTGTTGAAGAACCTGATTTTTTTGATGGTTTCTTTCGAAGCCCCGGTTTTATATACGATCAGACCATCGAGCGACAATATGATTTGTGCGTCCGCAACATTCTTCTTCAAAGCCGATATGACCGGTTGCTGAAGTCCGGAAATAAATGTCGACACATATACAGCCACGCATCCATTCTCCTTTGTTTTTTATATTATCCCCGCGCTGAAACGGCGTTTATTCCAAAGGCTCTGACCGTTTCCTGTCCTATGGCGGGAATCCGGCTGCCGCGCAAAAACAACAAAACAGCCGATTTGGCGGCTGCTTTCCATCATTCGTATGCAGGTTTTTACCGAGAACTATAGTCTCATTCTAACAAAACGAAAAACATAAGTCTACTCTTTTTTGCGGAATAGCCTATAATCATCGGTATCAACGTTAAGGAGTGGTTCGAATGCGCGCGGAAACACCGGAAAAATGGCGGGGATGCGAAAAGGCGATGCCCCGATTGAAAGATGCGGTAAGTTGGGAACCGCTGAGGGAGTGGTCGTTGTCCAACGTATACCGAATTACCTTGCGATCCGGGGGGACGATGATTGCCAAATGGTCGGGCGGGCGGATGGTGGGCGAAGTTGATTTTTACAACGGCGTTCTGGCCCCGCTGCGCATCGAAAGGCCGGAAATTTATGCAAGTCATCGGGATGATCGGGGGTCGTTCTATATCATGGAGGATTTAGGGGGCGACACGTTGGAAGCGAAGCCGTTTCCCGCCTATTTTGTCATGGCGGCCCGTCAATTGGCGATCATTCATACCGCCGCATCGGCCGGTATCCGCGAAGGAAATTTGCCGGAGGAAACGTTTAACCGGTATTATCGGGGCGCGGACCATTTTTTGGACTGTTTGGCGTATCTGGAGCGGCATCCTTTCTTTAACTCCGGGCAAAAAGTAGTTCTTCATCACGCCGCTGAGACATTCCCGGAGCATTTGTTCAGGCTGTACCGGCAATTTCCGGTCACAGTGGTCCACAACGATTATTTTCCGAAAAATTTGATCGTCGCAAACGGCCGCATTCGGGTCATCGATTGGACGAACGCTTATTTAAGCCCGCATTTGGGGGATTTGTACGGTTTAATGAGCGAAGCCCGCGACTATAAAGTCGATCCGGAAGAGCTGCTTGAGGCGTATTTTCTGGAGATAGGCGGGGACGAGTCGCCGTATGACGTAAGTACCCTAAGGTGGATGGCCCATATGGGAGGAATATGCTGGCTGGCACACACCATGAAATGGATTGTGGAATACGGCAGGCACGTCATCCCCGGATCGGATGCCTGGATAGACGATATGATCCTCGAGCTTCAAAAGCTGACGAGCAGTTGATGGGCAGGTAATTTCCACGGGGACTGAGAAAGTCCCAAGTAAAGTTTCCTGCAATTGGGAAGGCGGGGGTAGAACCCCCACACCCTATCTCAATGAAAACTTGCCGTAATGACAAATTTGTCACTTAAATGGTGATCGACTGTCCCGAAACGAGCGGATGACAGCGAATGTTCTCTTTTTCCAGCATCTGCGCAAAAACGGCGGCGTCCTGGCGAATGACAGGGAACGTATTGTAATGGATCGGAATGACGTGCTTCGCTTTCACCCATTTTGCCACGATGACAGCGTCTTCCGGTCCCATCGTAAAATTATCGCCAATCGGCAGCGCGGCCACATCGATCGAATTCATTTCGCCGATGAGCTTCATGTCTCCGAACAGCGCCGTATCCCCGGCATGATAGAGCGTTTTTCCGTCCATGAACAGCAAAATGCCCGCAGGCTGGCCGGCATACAAAAACCGGTCCCCCTCCTGCACGGACGAACCGTGAAAGGCGAGCGTGTATTTGACCTTGAAACCTTCGAATTGATAAGCTCCGCCGATGTTCATCGGATGGACGTCCGCGCCTTTTTGTTGGCAGTACATCGCCAGCTCGAAGGAAGCGACGACCGGGCAGCGGTTCGCTTTGGCGATCTGCAGCGTATCCCCGAAATGGTCATCGTGCCCGTGAGTCAACAGGACGGCGTCTACCTTAATTTCCTCCGGCGATATCCCCGAATCCGGATTGCCGGACAAATACGGGTCGATAATCACCCTCTTTCCGTTTCCTTCCACCAGCAAACAGGAATGGCCATAGTAAGTAATCTTCATCGACGCAACCTCCTCGTATCTTGATTTCAATATCTTTAATTTACCAAAAAAAGATAAAAAGGGAAATGAGACACGGAATTGGATGATTGGGCAGACGCGCCGATCTTCGTCACCGGAGCGGGAAATATGATAATATAGATCTAGCAATCGATTGGTTTCGCGCCGCATAGTCAAAGGAGGACATAAGATGTCGGTCCGATTCGTTATCGGGCGAGCCGGCAGCGGCAAAAGCTCCCGCTGTCTCGCCGAAATCCGCGAACGGTTGTCGAAGGAAGCCAACGGGCATCCGCTCATTTTGCTCGTTCCCGAGCAGGCCACCTTTCAAGCGGAATACGCCCTCATCACGACACCGGGAATATCCGGGATCATTCGCGCGCAGGCGCTCAGCTTCCGCAGGCTGGCGTTTCGCGTCATGCAGGAAGTCGGCGGCATGACGCGCATACATATTGACGACACCGGCAAAAAAATGCTGCTGCATAAAATTATACGCAGGCGCAGGGAACAGCTGCGCGTGTTCCGGCAAACGGCCGAACAGGCCGGATTTATCGACAGCTTGAACGATATGTTCAACGAGTTGAAAAGGTACTGCATCACGGCGGACAAGCTGTCCGGCCATTTGCGCGGCGGAGCGGTTCAACGCCATCAACCGCCCGCGATGCTGGCGGACAAGCTGCACGATCTGTCGATCCTCTACACCGATTTTGAAAACGAATTGTCGCGGCACTATGTCGATTCGGAAGACTATCTTGGCATTCTGGCAGGTCAGATCGAGCATTCCGCCTATGTGCGGGACGCGGAAGTGTGGGTAGACGGCTTTTACGGTTTCACTCCGCAGGAGTTTGCCGTCATCGATCAGCTGATCCGGTGCTGCCGCAGAGTGACGGTGACGCTTTGTCTCGACAGAGAGTACGCTGCCGGGGAAAAACCGGACGAACTCGACTTGTTCCATCCGACCGCGCTGACGATGGCGCGGCTGCAGCAGCGGATCGAGGAGCTCGGCGCGGCGAGGGAGGAGACGGTGTTTCTTGACGACGGCGTTCCGCGCCGTTTCGCTTCCAATCCGCTGCTCGCGCACTTGGAACGCGGTTACGAGCGGAAGGCAAGATGGAACGGGGATGCCGACGGGCCGCGGTCCGTGCCGCCATCCGGACAAGCGCCCGGACGGCCGGACAAGCTGCAGGCGGGGCAATCGTCCGTCTCGCCGTTGCATGGCGATGCCGGAAGCAACGAGGCCGGCCTATCGATTCATGCCGCCGTTCACCGCCGGGCCGAAGTGGAAGGCGTCGCCAGGGAGATCGTCCGGCTCGTCCGCGATCGCGGTTACCGCTGGCGGGATATTGCCGTCATGATGCGCGATATGCAGGCTTACCGGGATCTGCTCGCGACGACGTTCGCCGACTACGGCATTCCGTATTTTTTCGATCAAAAGCGGCCGGTGCTGAACCATCCGCTTGTCGAGTTCATCCGGTCGGCGCTGGAAATCGTCAACCATAACTGGCGGTATGATGCTGTGTTCCGCTGCGTCAAAACCGAGTTTCTGCTGCCGCTCGATCCGTCCTTCGCCCAAGACGGAACGCCAGCGGGCAAGAGGGGGACGGGATATCCCGGGAAGCCGGATGAGGATGCGAACGGAAACGGAGAAGGGGAACGTGAAGCCGCCCGTTGGCGAAACGCTATGGACGTTCTGGAAAATTACGTGCTGGCGTTCGGCATTCAAGGCTCCCGCTGGACCGATTCGCGGGATTGGGAATACCGGCATGGAGCGTCGCTCGAAGACGAACCCGGCGAATCGTCCGAACGGGAAGAGGCGTATTTGCGGCAAATCAACGAGTGGCGGCGGATGATTTCCGCCCCTCTGCTCGCTTTTCAGAAGCAGATGAACAAGGCGGGCAGCGTGAAGGAAATGTGCGAAGCGCTGTTCGGCCTGCTGGAATCGGTTCTAGCCGCGGAACGGCTGGAGCGGTGGAGCGGCGAATGCTTGATGCGGGGACAGCCGGAAAAAGCGAGAGAGCATGCGCAGATCTGGGAAAGCGTGCTCGATGTTCTGGATCAGACGGTAGAAATGATGGGCGGGGAAACGATGTCCCTGGGATCGTTTGCCGATATATTGGAAACCGGGCTTGCCAGCATCCGTCTCGGGCTTGTGCCGCCTTCGCTCGATCAAGTGCTGGTCGGCAGCATCGAGCGTACGCGTTCGAGCCGCATCAAGCATTGTTTTTTGCTTGGCGTCAACGACGGCGTTTTGCCGGCAAGGGCAAGCGAGGACGGAGTGCTGTCGGAGCCGGAGCGGGAGCTGTTGATCGCATCCGGGCTGGAAATGGCGCCGGAAAGCCGGCGCAGGCTGCTCGACGAACAATTTCTCATTTATACCGCCATGACGACGCCGAGCGACCATCTGTGGGTCAGCTATTCATTGGCCGACGAAGAGGGCAGGGCACTCCTTCCTTCGGAAGTCATCCGGCGGTTGAAGCATATGTTTCCGGGCATCAGGGAGGAACTGCTGCTGGCCGAACCTCCTTTTTCGCCGGATAATGAACCTTCGCTTCAGTTTATCGCCCGCGCGGAACGCGCGATGTCGCATTTGCTCGTCCAGCTGCGCCAATGGATGCGCGGCACGGAGATCGCCGATGTATGGTGGGATGTATACAACTGGTTGCGCAGCCAGCCGGCATGGCGCGGCAAGCTCGATCGTCTTCTGGCCGCACTGTTCTATACGAACCGGGAACCGGCGCTAAGCGAAGCGACAAGCCGCCGGCTGTACGGGGAACATTTGCGGGCGAGCGTATCGCGGATGGAACGGTTTGTCGCTTGCCCGTTTTCGCAGTTCGCATCGCACGGCTTGCGCCTTCAGGAACGGAGAGTGTTCCGGCTGGAGGCGCCGGATATCGGCCAGCTGTTCCATGCCGCCTTGAGCCTGATCGCTCTTAAGCTGCAGGAGGAACAGACCGATTGGGGAGAACTCACCGCCGAGCAGTGCCGGGACATGGCGTCGGAAGCCGTCGAGCGGCTGTCTCCGCGCCTGCAGGGGGAAATCCTGCTCAGTTCGAAACGGTATCATTATATCGCCCATAAGCTGAAAAACGTGGTCGGCCGCGCCTCGATCGTGCTTGGCGAGCATGCGCGACGCGGAGCGTTTGCGCCGGTCGGAGTCGAACTCGGATTCGGGCCGGGCCAGCCGCTGCCACCGCTCACGTTTACGCTCGACAACGGATGCACGATGGAAATCGTCGGGCGCATCGACCGTGTGGACCGCGCCGATGGCGAGAAGGGGATGCTGCTCAGGGTCATCGATTACAAGTCGAGCCAAAAGACGCTGCATCTGAGCGACGTTTATTACGGCTTGTCCCTGCAGATGCTTACCTATCTCGATGTCGTGATTACCCACGCGGAACGGTGGCTCGGCAAAAAGGCGAAACCGGCAGGCGTGCTTTATTTTCACGTGCATAACCCGCTGCTGCAGACGACCGGCGCGATTCCGCCCGACGAGGCGGAGGAGTACTTGTTCAAACGGTTTAAAATGAAAGGGCTTGTGCTGGCCGACCGCACCGTCGTCAATATGATGGACAGCCGTCTCGATACCGGATATTCCAGTGTGATTCCGGTAGGGCTGAAAACGGACGGAAGCTTCCGCAGCAATTCTTCCGTCATCACCGAGGAGCAGTGGGAGCAACTCCGGAATTATGTGCGCCATACGATACGCGAAATCGGGACCGGAATTACGAACGGGCGGGTGGACATCCGGCCTTACCGGATGGGGACCCGGACGCCCTGCTCGTTTTGCCCCTACAAGCCGGTATGCCAATTCGATCCGTTGTTCGAAGGGAACGAATTCGCGGCGCTGGAAACACGGGACAAGGAAGAAGTGTGGACGATGATCGCCAACGATTTTGCTTTTCGAAAAAGTTTGCGCGACGGACAGTTGGGAGGTTTGAACGATGCCGTTCACGATACGGAAACCGGCAAATAGCCAATGGACGGACGAGCAGTGGAGCGCGATCAGCCTGCACGGACAAGATCTGCTCGTTGCCGCCGCGGCCGGATCCGGGAAAACGGCGGTGCTTGTCGAGCGGATCATCCGCCGCATTACGGCGGAAGAAGATCCGATCGATGTCGACCGCCTGCTCGTCGCGACATTCACGAACGCGGCGGCCGCTGAAATGCGGCAAAGAATTCGCGAGGCGCTCGAGCAGGAATTGTTCAGGCACCCGGATTCGCAGCATTTGCGCCGGCAGCTGGCGCTCATGAACAAAACGTCGATTACGACGCTGCATTCGTTCTGTCTAGAAGTCATTCAACGATATTTTCAGGTGATCGGAATCGACCCGAAATTCCGCATCGCGTCGGAAACCGAGGCGGAGCTGCTGCGGAACGACGTACTGGAGCAGCTGATGGAAGAGGTTTACGGTTCAAGTCCGGAAGAAAGCGATTTTTGGAGGCTGGTCGACTGGTTCGGCGGGGAGCGCGGCGACGAAGCGCTGTCCCGGCTTGTGCTGCGGCTGTACGATTTTTCCCGCAGCCACCCATGGCCGGAGCATTGGCTGAAGCGGACGGCGCAGTCGTTCGAATCGGCGGGTGCGGACAGCGGCGGGGACTCTGACGTTTGGCTGCAAAGTCTTGCCGCGGATGTGCAGCTTGAGCTGCGCGGTGCGCTCGGGCTGCTGCGGGAAGCGGCGAAGCTGGCGGCGCTGCCGTCCGGGCCGGCTCCATATGCGGAAACGCTGCGCGACGATGCTGCGTATGTCGAGCATTTGTTGGACATAACGCAAAACCGCTCCTGGGAACATGCCTATCATGCGTTCCAGTCGTCCGGATTCGGCAAGCTGAAGCCGTGCAGAGGGGAGCATATCGACAAGGAGCTGCAGGAACGGGTGAAATCGCTGCGGGAGCAGGCGAAAAAACAGATTGGCGCCATTCGCGACGAATTGTTTCAGCGCCCGCCATCCGACTTTTTCGCCGAAATGAGGGAAATGGCTCCGATGATGCAGGAGCTGGTCGAACTGGTGCTTGCTTTCGGAGAACGGTACGGCGCGGAGAAAGCGGCGAAAGGATTGGTCGATTTCGCCGATTTGGAGCATTTCTGCCTGCAGGCGCTTCGTTCGCCTGACTCTACGCCGGACTGCCTCATGCCGTCGCCGGCGGCTCTGGATTACCGGGAGCGGTTTGTCGAGGTGCTGATCGACGAATACCAGGACACGAACATGGTGCAGGAAGCGATCGTGGAGCTCATTTCGCGGCGGCAGCCGGGCAACCGTTTTATGGTGGGAGACGTGAAACAGAGCATTTACCGTTTCCGGCTCGCCGAACCGGGGCTCTTTCTCGGAAAATACAAGACGTTCCGGCGGCACGATGCGGTTGAGGACGAGAGGGAGCATGGAGACGTGCGTGAGCGTGAAGACGTGCGTGAGCGTGGAGACGATCGGGAGCGTGGAACGTTAGCGGACGGGAGAGAAAGCGCGGCGCGCACGGACGGGCGGGAATACGGCGCGGACGCGGACGAGCAGGTACGCGGAATGGCGGATAAAGCCCGACGGAACGGCGATGGGGAAGCGAGCGGCTGCAGAATCGATCTGGCCCGCAATTTTCGCAGCCGCCGGCAAATCGTCGACGGGGTCAACTTTATTTTCAAGCAGACGATGAACGAAGCGGTCGCCGAAATCGCCTACGACGAAGGGGCGGAACTGATATACGGAGCCGATTACCCGGATCCTCCGGCGTCCGCGGGGCAACACGATCTGTCCGTCGAACTGATGCTCATCGATCGATCGTCTTATGATGCCTATTCTGGGGATGAAGCCGCCGATATTCCGTCCGGTGCGGATACGGAAACCGGCGAAGCGGCTAATCCCGATGGCGATATTTTGGCGGGGCAAGGAGCGGAGCAGGAACTGCGAGAGATGGAGACCGCGCAGCTCGAAGCGCGCTATGTCGCCATGCAGATTAAGCGGCTCATGGGGGAACAAGGCCCGCCGTTTCCCGTTTACGACAAAAAAGCGGGCGGATTCCGCCCTTTGGCGTTCCGCGATATCGTCATCCTGCTGCGCGCGACCCAGCAATGGGCTCCCGTATTCATCGAGGAGCTCCGGATGGCCGGCATTCCCGCTTACGCCGATTTGAACACCGGTTATTTCACCGCCACGGAAGTGGAAATCGTGCTGTCGCTCCTGAAAATCATCGACAACCCGCATCAGGACATCCCGCTGGCCGCGGTGCTTCGTTCTCCGATCGTGGGGCTGTCCGCCGAACACCTTGCGCAAATCCGCATTCATGCCGGAGCGGCGTCTTTTTACGATGCGGCATGCCGTTACGCGGCGATGAAGGAAGGCGGGGACGAGGCTTTGCAGAGCAAGCTGCGGCAGTTTCTCGAACGTCTGGAAACGTGGCGCGGCGAAGCGCGGCAAGGGGCGCTCGCCGATCTGATCTGGCGCGTTTACCGGGAAACGGGCTACTACGACCTGGTCGGAGGCCTGCCGGGAGGCGTTCAGCGCCAGGCGAACTTGCGGGCGCTGTACGACCGGGCGAGACAGTACGAGTCGACTTCGTTTCGCGGGTTGTTCCGCTTTCTCCGCTTCATCGAACGGATACGGGACAGCGGTGGGGATATGGGAACGGCGCGGGCGCTCGGCGAACAGGAAGACGTCGTGCGCATCATGTCGATACATAAAAGCAAAGGGCTCGAGTTTCCCGTCGTGTTTGTGGCTGGGCTCGCCAAGCCGTTCAACCGGCAGGATTTGAACGGGAATTTTCTCCTGCACAAACAGCTCGGATTCGGCCCGAAATTTGTCGACACCGACTTGCGTATCGCATATCCGACTTTGCCGGCGTTGGCGATCAGGAGACGGATGCGGCTGGAAATGCTCGCCGAGGAAATGCGCGTTCTCTACGTTGCGTTGACGCGCGCGAAAGAAAAGCTGTATTTGATCGGAACGGTCAAAAATATGGACAAACAGCTGCAAACCTGGGGACAGCAGCTCGATGGCGGCGGGTGGCTGCTGCCGGACTACGTGCTCGCCAAGGCGCGCTGCTACCTCGATTGGATCGGGCCGGCGATCATCAGGCATCCGGACGCGATCGGCCTGCGCAGACGGGCGGGACTGCCGGAGCGGACGCCCGCGCCCATGTCCGGTGAACCGTCCCGCTGGAACGTGTCGTGGATGGAGCAGTACGCGTTCGCGGAAGCGGCCGCCGCCGCCCAGGAACCGGCCCATTCATCGACGATCGAAGCGATTCGCCATGGCGAACCCGTAAAGACGAAGGAAAGCGGATTTCGGGATGAAATCGACCGCAGGCTGTCATGGCAGTACCGGCACCGGCAGGCCGAGACGTATTTATCCAAGACGTCGGTGTCGGAGCTGAAACGTCTGCAGCGCGAAACGGCGGTACGGGATATGGCGGGTGACGAGTGGCCGGTACCGTTCCTCCTTGCCGGACAGACGCCGTTCCGCAGCCCGCTTGTACGCAGGCCGCGCTTTATGGAGCGCCAGTCGCTGACCGCCGCGGAACGGGGAACGGCGTTCCATGCGGTGATGCAGCACGTGCCTCTCTCCCCGGAGCTGACGGAGGAAACAATTCGCGAGACGCTGCGGCGCCTGGAGGAGCGGGAGCTATTGACCGCCGAGCAGAGGGAATCCGTCGACACCGCTCTTCTCTTCCGTTTTTTTGCCGGGGAATTGGGGAAGAGGCTGCTGAGGGCGGAACGGGTGTACCGGGAAGTTCCGTTCACTTACGGGCTGCCCGCGGGAGAAGTGTATCCGGACGCCGATGACGCGGCCCGTTCGGAAACGGTTCTTCTTCAAGGCGTTATCGACTGTCTGTTCGAAGAGAAGGACGGGCTCGTTCTTCTCGACTATAAGACGGACGCGATCTATGGAAACCGGCTTGAGCAGCGAGTTGACGCGTACCGTCTGCAAATCCGGCTGTACGCGAGAGCGATTGAAGAAATATGGCGGCGGCCGGTAACGGAGAAGTACTTGTTTTTCTTCGACGGCGCGCATGTCGTCAAGATGTGAGAAGGGGGGACTTGCTATGCGCATACTTCATACTGCCGACTGGCATTTCGGGCGGACGCTGGAAGGCCGGAGCAGGCTGGAGGAACAGGCCGCGTTCGTCGATGAGCTCGTCGCTATCGTCCGTGATGAGGCGATCGATCTCGTGCTGATCGCCGGCGACGTCTACGATTCCGTGAATCCGCCCGCGGCGGCGGAGCAGCTGTTTTTCGACGGCGTGGCCCGTATAGCGGACGGTGGCAAAAGGCCGGTCATCGTCATTGCCGGCAATCACGACAACCCGGACCGGCTGGCCGCGTCCAGCCCTCTCGCTTCACAGCATGGGATTACGCTCCTCGGTCTGCCGGCGGCTGCGGTACAGACGGTCGGCATCAGGCGGACGCAGGAGCGGGCCGTCGTCTACGCGCTGCCTTACCCGTCCGAATCGCGGCTGCGCGAGTTGCTGACGGACAGTACGGAAGAAGAAACGCTGCGCAGCGCTTATTCGCATAAGATCGCCCGCATCGTGTCGCAGCAGGCGAAGCATTTTTCCGCCAATACCGTCAATGTCATCATGAGCCATTTGTACGTGCTCGGCGGTGCAGAATCCGATTCGGAACGGCCGATTCAGGTGGGAGGAGCGTACACGGTGGACACTTCCGCGCTGTGCGCCGGTGCGGATTACGTCGCTCTCGGCCATCTGCACAGGCCGCAGACGATGAAAGCGCCGACGCTCATCCGCTATTCCGGTTCACCGCTGGCGTACAGCTTTTCCGAGGCCGGGCAGGCGAAATCGGTCACCGTGCTCGACGCTCAGCCGGGACGGCCCCCGCAAATGAACGAAATTTTCTTAAGCTCGGGCCGGCCGCTCGTGAAATGGAAGGCGAAGGAAGGCATCGGGCAGGTTCACAGCTGGCTGGACGAAGGAAGAGACCGCAGCGCGTGGATCGAACTGGACATTCATATGACGGAAGCGTTGACGATGGAACAAATCCAGGGGCTGCGGAAAATGCACGGCGGCATCGTTACGATCCGGCCAATCTATCCCGAAATGGAAGCATCGGACCGATACGAAGCGCCATCTATCCTGCCAATCGACGAATTGTTCCGCCGATTTTACGCCAAGCAAACGGGCGGGGCGCAGCCGGACCCGGAGACGGTCAACCTGTTTTTGGAGCTCATCCAGGAGCATTCCGGAACGGCCGCGGCCGGGGATGAAAGGGGGGAAGGCGCATGAGGCCGGTGCTGCTGAAAATTGCCGGACTGCAGAGCTACCGGGAAATGCAGGAAATCGATTTTACCCGGCTGTGCGATGCCGGGGTGTTCGGGATATTCGGCCCGACGGGCAGCGGCAAATCGTCGATTCTCGACGCCATCACCCTTGCCTTGTACGGCGAGGTGGAGAGAGCGAACAACGGCACACAGGGCATTATGAACCAAGCGGAAAACACGCTGACGGTGTCCTTCACCTTCGAGCTCTCCGGGGCGTCCGGATACGAACGGTACCGCGTGGAACGGCAGTTCAAACGAAACGGCGAAGTTTCCATACATAACAGCGTATGCCGGTTTGTGCACATCCGCCATGACGGGGACGTCGTGCTGGCCGACAAAGCATCCGACGTCAAAAAGCAGGTGCAGGAGCTGCTCGGGCTGTCCATGCACGATTTCACCCGCGCCGTTGTGCTGCCCCAGGGGAAGTTTGCCGAATTTCTCTCGCTCAAAGGCAGCGAACGGCGGCAAATGCTGCAGCGGCTGTTTCATCTGGAGCTGTACGGCGATCAGCTCAATTCACGGCTAAGCGTCCGGGTGAAAGAGACCGACGCGGCAATCAAGCAGATCGCTGCCGAACAGCAAGGACTGGGCGACGCTTCAGAACAGGCGCTGCAGGAGGCGGCCAAGCGGTTGGAAGCCGCCGTTTCCGCAGCGCGCAAGCAGCGCGCCCTGCTTGCCGAATGCGAGGCGCAGTTTCAGGAAAAGAAGCAAATCCGCGAATGGCAGGAGGAGAAGCGGAGGCTGGCGGCCCAATTCCGCCAGCTTTCCGCCGCCGAGCCGGAAATCGTGCAGTACGAGCGGCAGCTGGAGAAAGCGGAGCAAGCGGAACGGCTCCGTCCTTATCTGGAGGAATGGGAAGCCGCCAAGCAGCGTCTCATCGAAAGCGAGGCGAAGCATGCGGAAGCGGAGCGGCTTCATGCGGCCGCTAAGGAGCGGCACGAGCAAGCCCGCCGTATTTACGATGAAGCCGCCGGACAGCTTTCCGCGAATGAAGCCCCGTCGCTCATCCGGCTCGAGCAATTAAACCAGGCGCTGCAGCTGGAAACAGAAATCGCCGAACAGGAAAAAGCGGTTTCCGAGCTGCTGAGCAGGCAGGCGAAATGCGCCGAAGAACTGGATGAGGCGGGAAAACGGCTGCAAAAAGAGCAGGACCTTCGCGATAAAGCGATCGCCAAACAGGCGGAATTGCGCGAAGAACTGAAGCGCGTTGAAGTGAAAGCCGAGCGGCGGCAGCGGATGCAGGCCGCTTATCACGGGAAACAAACGATCGACAGCTTGCGGGAACAGGCGGAACGGCTTTCCGCGGAACAGCGCGAAAAAGCGCATCAGGCCGCTGAACTGCAGCGTGCGATGGCCGACATGGCCATCCGGCAAAACGAAAGCGGACAACAGCTGCAGCTGACGCTGGAGAAGCTGCATGCCGAGCACCGCCGCCTCCATTCCGCGGAACGGACGCTGAACCGGCTGCAAAAGCTGGTTCCCGCCGCCATCGAGCGCCATAAGCGTCTTGACACCGAACGGGAACGGCAGCGGCTCGCTTCGCTTCTGGCGGAGCAATTAAGCGACGGTTCGCCATGCCCGGTATGCGGCTCGCTTCATCATCCGGCCCCAGCCGCGCCGGATGTTCCGGAAGAAGCGCATTCGTCGCCGGCGGATGCGCTGGAGCGTCTGCTTGAATCGACGCGCGACCTGCTGTTCGGCGTGAAGCGACAGACGCTTGCGCTCGATGCGCTCATCCGGCAGGCGCAGCAATCGATGCCGGGGAGCGCCGCCGCTGAAGCGGCCGCAGCGCTGGCGCCGGTGGAACAGGAGCAATCGGGCGAAGGCGAATTGCCGGAGGACGAACTGTTTCGCACGTTCCATGCGGTGCAGGCGGATGCGGAGGCCGTTCGTCCGGCGGTAGACCAGCTGGCGGACGACCTGCAGCAAACGCTGCGGCAGTTCGCCGAGCTGGAACGGCAGCGGAACGGGTTAGCCGCCGAGCTGAAGGCCGCCGAGGCGGTTTGCGCGGAAGCGGAGCGTAAAGCGGCTATGGCCGCATCGGCGCTGGAACGGGCGGTGGCGGAATGGAACGCGAGGTTCGACGGGCTTGCTTTGGAGCGGATCAGCCAGGACATTGCCGCGTTGGATGAAATGGACGCCAAGGCGGACGACATCCGTAAACGTCTGGACATCAGCGGGCCGTTCATCGAACAAACGGCGGAGCGGATCCAATCGCTGCGGGAACGGATTGCGCTGCTGGAGAAGGAGCAGGTGCAGGCGGAAACCGAGCGCAAAGGCGTCGAGCAGCTGCTCGCGGAAAAGCGGCGGCGCATGGCGCAGTGGGCCGGCGACGAACCCGTGCGGAAGCTCATAGCGGAAACCGAAGCATATCTGTATCGGCTGAGGAACGATGTGAATGAAGCGCAGCTGCAGTTGGAACAGGCGCAGCGGCAGCTGCAGACGGCCGGCAATGCGTTCAGCGCGGCTGCGGAAGCGAAGGAGACGGCCGGCATCGTTTTGGAACAGGCGGAAGCGAAGTGGCGGGAGCAGCTGGCAAAGACCGCTTTCGCATCGGAAGACGAAGTAAAGCCGCATTTGCTCTCCGAACGCCAAAAACAGCAGTGGCTTCAGGCGATTAAAGAGCACCGCGAGCAGGAGAAACAGCTTCGGGCGCAGATGCGCCGTTTGGACGGGCTGCTGCAGGGTAGGGAAGTAAGCGATGACGAGTGGCAGGAGTGGCAGGAGCGGCTGTCCAGATTGAAGCGGGAAGACGAGGACGCCATCCGGGCAAGAGCGAAAGCGGAACGGGATGCCGAAGATTTGCAGTCGAAGCATGCCAAATGGAAAGAGCTGGAGAAGGAACGCGAAAAGCTGACACAATTGTACGCCAGGCTCAGCAAGCTGCAGAGCGTATTTCGCGGCAACGCCTTCGTTGAGTACATCGCCGAAGAACAGCTGATGCAGGTCAGCCGGGCGGCTTCCGAACGGCTGGGACAGCTGACGGGGCAGCGGTATGCGATCGAAGTCGATTCCGGCGGCGGATTCGTCATCCGCGACGACGCCAACGGTGGAGTGAGAAGACCGGTATCTACGCTGTCCGGCGGAGAGACGTTTCTCACTTCGCTGGCGCTCGCGCTGGCGTTGTCGGCGCAAATCCAGCTTCGCGGACAGTATCCGCTGGAATTCTTCTTCCTGGACGAAGGGTTCGGCACACTCGATCAGGATTTGCTGGAAACGGTCATTCACGCTTTAGAAAAACTGCACATGGATCGGTTGACCGTCGGCGTCATCAGCCACGTTCCCGAACTGCGCGCCCGCCTGCCCCGCAGGCTGATCGTCCAACCGGCCGAGCCGCTCGGCCGCGGCAGCCGCGTCTTCATTGAATCGATGTAGGGGTTGGGGCGGGGATTATTGGAAATAGGAAAATAGTGGAAACTCGGCTTTAAAAGCGAACATCTAATTGTCGTCGACCTCCGATAACGCAAAAACCCCGGGGGATCGACGACAAGCAAAATCAATACTGTAAAGGATTCTTGTTCATTCTGGCGAATATTGCTAGAATACTTACTAAAGCAAGAATCCTTATTTTATGCGGAATTTATGGGGTTTTGATCGTACCTATGAGGAATTGAAACAAATTAGCTGACTTTGTCTGCCAGCTATGTGGAAGTTTTGATCGTACCTATGAGGAATTGAAACCTTGGCGCATCCCCGAAGGTTTGAACGGTGCTTCCGTGTTTTGATCGTACCTATGAGGAATTGAAACTGATGATGGCAGAGTTCATGTGTCAGGGGCAAATAGTTTTGATCGTACCTATGAGGAATTGAAACTGACGTTCAATTCGTATCGCGTCAAGCTGGATGATGTGTTTTGATCGTACCTATGAGGAATTGAAACCATAAAGAAGTTGTGGGATGGAAGGATTGCCATTTATGTTTTGATCGTACCTATGAGGAATTGAAACAGCATTGGAGCAATAATAGGGAGCCGAGAAACGAAGTTTTGATCGTACCTATGAGGAATTGAAACTTCGCCGCATTGAAAGTGAAATAGCCGCTCTGGAAGGTTTTGATCGTACCTATGGGAATTGAAACAACGATATGTAGAATTTAAACTTTCGCAAGATCCCGATCGTTTTGATCGTACCTATGAGGAATTGAAACGAAGGGAATGAACCCAATGAAGGCGATCTACCGGGAGGTTTGTTTGTATCGTACCTAAGGAATCGGTAGAATTCATCGGAGGTATCGCCCAAATCGATGAGAAAAACGGGTAACCTAAGCGCTGAAAACTTGCCGTAAATATTTGAACTGGGTGCATTCCGTGTTCGAAGGGAACTCTCAGAGGTCAACTTAAAAAAGTTGAAGGTAGAACTGAAAAAAGTCATGCACGAAGATGAGGATTCAGTCAATTCAGTCATTTTGTATACTTGGTGAACCCAAAAGTATACGAGCCGCGAAATCATCGGAGTTGAGAAAGGCGAAACCGATATCATTCTTTAGTTCAGATGTATAATTGAAATTAATGTGATTTGATTAGCATTTGTCGTCGACCCCCAATAGCGCAAAAACCCCCGGAGGTCGACGACAAATGAAAAAACGAGAAAACCCTTTTACCAGCAAGGATAAATGATTTTTACTACACCTCCCTTTTTTCGTATTGACGCAACTTGGAACTCGGCATATCCTTGATTTGACCGCATTTTTACGGGTTTTGATCGTACCTATGAGGAATTGAAACATCGCGTCCCAACGTGCGCCCAAATCATCTTCCATCCAGTTTTGATCGTACCTATGAGGAATTGAAACAGAGGCTAAAGGAAAAAAATCTAGAGTACCATTTGGGCGGTTTTGATCGTACCTATGAGGAATTGAAACACACCTGGTGAAACTTTCGTTGACATTCTCATAATGAAGTTTTGATCGTACCTATGAGGAATTGAAACTCGCAGAACGCTTGCCAAATATCATCAGGACATCTGAATGTTTTGA
>JAWLCZ010000075.1:0-18096 GCA_041686835.1 Paenibacillaceae bacterium
CATTTGCCACAATTGGTTTGGACTGGTTACGATTCGATTCTTCGCGATCTTTCTCGGCACCGGTTGCTTGATCTCCCGTTGCGGTGCCAGGATCTTGAGTTCTTTGCAAAGCCGGTATACCTTTTTCTTGTTAATGACTATATCGTGTTTTCGACGCAACAAGACAGTTAATTTCCGGTAGCCAAATGATGCATTCGGTCCTTGGATCATCCGCAACAAATATTGTTTAATCCGCGTATCCGGAATTTTGCGTCCGCTTTTGTCAACCGAATATCCGGGAATCGGCCGCCCTGTACTGACAGGCTTCTGACGTTGCGGATGTTTCTTTTGGTAGTAGTAAGACGAGCGAGGAATCCCACAGATCCGGCACACGGTTCGCACTGGATACCCTCTCTCGATCCAATGAGCGGCTACTTCCAGTCGGGATACTTTTTTTTTACAAGTTCCCGAAGGATGCTGATTTCCAGCTCTTTTTCCCCAAGCAGCTTCATCGCCTCATCGTATTTCTTTTGAAGCTCTTGGTACCGGTCAGCGTCCTTCTTCAACTGTAAGGCTTCTTCCCGCTTTTTTTCCATGAGATCCTCCACCTCATCCTGGTATTGGCGAACCCAGTTACGAAGCGTTCTGGGAGACATGCCGTAGCGTCTGGCTACTACCTCTGTGCGATAACCGGATAATACTTCGGCTACAAACTCCTTTTTCGCTTCAACGGGGCACCGAAACCGTCTTTTCATTGGATTAACTCCTTCCACATTAAGTGTATCTGATGTGGTTAGGAGTGTCCAAATGGATTTGGGGGCTAAATAGTTTATGTTAATTGGACAATCGTTAACAGGAGGAATCACATCATTCTGGGGAGAAAGCTGGCTTTATTTTGCTACTGTCGTTCCGTTTATACTAACCTTTTCAATATTAGGGTATTATTTAATAAAACAAGAAAAAATAACAAATAAAAAGCTTTGGTTATTGAGTCTTTTATCAGCTTTTTTTATTACTCTTTACAGCGGAACAATTGGTGCAATTTTGGGAGAATGCATTGTAAGAGGTGGTCTGGAAACAATAAATATAGATGGCATATTAACATGGGGAACAATCTATGCTTTTGTTTTATTTCCGTTCACTGCTCCTTTTGGACGTTTAATCATTCATATCTTTTATATGTTGTTAAAAAGAATAGGTCTGTAGACAGGAAATTTAGCAGAAGGCCTTTTCAACAATAAGACAAATAGAATTCGTCTGGGTTCACAATCATGAGTTGCCCATGCTGGGCGTACCACAAAGACGGAAGCCGGCTTCATTGGCCGGCTTCCTAATTTTAGGTCCTGTCCTCCGATTCGGCTGTTTCGTGAACGGAAGAGGGCGGAATGGCGTCACATTCCGATCGATGTCGAAGATGTGGCCGCTTGCCGCTGTTTGCGCGAGGTTCTGAAGTGCAAAATTTCGTACATGACCGGCACGATGATCAACGTGAGCAATGTCGATGTGACCAGGCCGCCGATGACGACCACAGCCAGGCCTTGCGAGATGATCGCCCCTTCCCCCATGCCGAGCGCGAGCGGCATCAGCGCGCAAATGGTCGCAATCGCGGTCATCAGGATCGGGCGAAGCCTCGTCCCGCCGGCTTCCATCAGCGCTTCGCGAATCGCGGCGCCCTGCTGTATCTGTTGCTGCACCCGGTCCACCAATACGATGGCGTTCGTTACGACGATCCCGATAAGCATCAGAATCCCGATCATGCTGGCGATCGAGATGGGCTGCCCGGCAATCAAGGTGCCGAGGAACGCCCCGATCAGGGCGAACGGCAGGGAGAACAAGATGACGAACGGCGCGCGCCCTTCTCCGAAGGCGACGACCATCACGACATAAACCATGCCGACCGCGACCACAATCGCCATCATCATATCCTTCATCATATCTTCGATTTGCTTGTTGGAACCGTCAAGTTGATAAGAAACGCCGCTCGGCAATTGCAAGGCGCTGAGCGCTTTCTGGATGTCCGCGTTCACCCTTCCCTGGTCTTTGGAGGTAATGTTGCCCGTAATGGTGGCGTATTCCTGGCCGTCGCGCAGTTGAAGCACGCTCGGTTGAACGGTCTCGCGGACATCGGCGAATTCTTTGACGGCAATGACTTGCCCCATCGGATTGGTGACGGTATACGATTCGATTTGTTTGACGGATTGCGGCGTAACGCCTTCCAATGTCATATAGATGTCGTCCGTCCGTGTGCCGTCCCCGATTTTTCCGACCTTCACCGCATCCACGATCGGACGGAGCAATTGGTAAGCTTGCGCGGTCGTCAGCCCGTTTCTCAACGCATCGAAAGGCCGGACCTTGATTTCGACGGAAGTCAGTTCGTCTTTCAGCGTGTTCTTGATATTGTCCGTCCCTTCCACCTTCTTGACCGCTTCCATTATCATTTCGGTGGCGGTCCGAATGTTTTCTTTATTGTCGCCCGTAATAATGATGTTGATGGCGGGGCCGCCCGTGTTGTTGTTCAGATCCTGCATATCCAGCGTCGCGCCGTCGATGTCCGGTTTCAATTTGTCTTTGTACGTATCGATGAACGCCTGGATATCCGTGTCCGGAGTCATGCTCACCAGCCACGTCGCTTTATGGCTTTCGCCGCTGGACATCGTGAACGGGTCGAATTCCCCTTCGGGACTGCCCGAAGTGACCTGGGAAACGAGGACATGGCCCGTATCGCGGAGCTTCCGGTCAATTTGCTGAACGGTCGCGTCGACCGTTTGCACCGGAGTGCCTTTCTCCATCTCCAGCGTCATCATGATGAATTTCTCTTCCTGTTCCGGGATGAACGCGGTTCCGGTAAAGGCCGGAAGCACGAGGCTGCCTAAAAACAACGCGAACGCAACGATCAGAACGAACGCTTTATGATTCAACGACCAAAGCAGCACCTTGCGGTACTTTGCCGCCAACCGGCTATCCTCATGTTCCTTCGGCTTGGCTTTGCGCATGAGCAAAAATGCCAGCATCGGGACGACGGTCACGGCGACGAGCAGCGAGGCGAGCAGCGAGAAGACGACGGTCAAAGCGAATGGCGCGAAGATTTTGCCGACCAACCCGCCGACCAGCCCCAGAGGAGCGAAAACGGCTACCGTTGTCAGTGTGGAAGACGTGATCGCGCTGGTCACCTCTTTCGTCGCATCCAAAATGACCTCGCGGGTAACTTGGACGTTCTGGATCCGCCTTACGATATTTTCAATGACGACGATACTGTCGTCCACGACACGCCCGGTCGCCACGGCCATCCCGCCCAAAGTCATGATGTTCAGCGTGATGTCGGTGAAATATTTCATGAGCGACAGCGAGACCAGAATGGACAGAGGAATCGAGACGATGGCGATGATCGTCGCCCGCAGGTTGCGCAAAAACAGCAGGATCAGCACGGATGCGAACAAAGCGCCCAGCAATCCTTCACGCACCATGCCGCTGATCGATTTCCGGATATCGTTCGCGGCATCGTAAATGACGTCCAGCCGGATTTTATCGTTATGGTCGGTGAAGGCGCGAAGCTTTTCCATGACCCTTTCGGAAACTTCAATCGTGTTGGCGTCGCTGTTTTTAATGATGTTGACGGCGATGCTCGGCTCCCCCTGCACCCGCGATATCGTATCGACCGAGTCGTTGCCGACCGTCACGGTCGCCACATCGCTCAACCGGACTTCCGGGTAAGGCACCAGGACCAGATTGCGGATTTCCTCCACTGTTCTCATTTTACCGGTCACCATAATCGGCTGCTTCACTTTTTCAAACTGATGCTCGCCGAGCGGAAGCGTGAGATGCATGGCCTGAAACGTCTGATACACCTGGGAAAACGTCAAATTGTAATGTTTCAGCTTTTGCGCGTCCATCTTGATATAGATGTTGTCGGACAGCATCCCGAGCGTCTGAACCTTCCCGACTCCGTCCAAACCTTCCAATGCCGGTTTGATCTCCTGCTTGACGATGCGGTTCAGTTCCGCAAAATCCGTCCCGTTTTGCGCCGTAACCGCCGTATACATCATCGGGCCGGAAGCGGACGATATTTTATTGATTTTCGGCCTTTCCACATCATCCGGAAGATCGACGCCGTTCAGCGCTTCCTCGACCAGAGATTCTTTCTCCTTCATGTCCGCGTTGAACGGAAATTGCAGGTTAATGGTAGCGATATTGCTTCCGGAGGTCGACTCGATGACCTCCAATCCTTCAATGTTCTTCAGCGCATTCTCGAGCGGAATGGTCACTTCGTTCTGCACTTCCTGCGGGGTGGCGCCCGGATAAACGGCGGTTACGAACAAATACGGGATAGAAATGTCCGGCATTTGTTCCTGCTTGAACTTGGTCGACGCATACAGGCCGCCGACGGTGACAAGCGCGATTAAGATGATCACGGCAACAGGGTTTTTTATGCTGAATTTGGTTAGAAACGTCATCTGACAGTTCTCTCCGTTCCTTTATTTAAATTTCTGTATTTACGTTTCCAATGGCGGTCAGGAGCATTTGGACGCCTTTAGCTGCGGCTTGTAAAAACAGTTTTTTAACAGCTCCAAATAACGGTCCATCTCCGCCAATAATTCGTCCGTATGAAGTTCATTCAAGGAGAGCGGTCCGGCCTTTTCCTGCTGTTTGGCTGCGAAGCCTTCCACGGTCCAGACGATAATATTCAACGCTTTTTGGATATCGATCCCTTCTTTGAATTTGCCGAAATCAATATCCTCGAACGCTTTGCGATAACCGGCATTCGTCACTTCTTTGTTCCTGGACTCCAGCTCTTTTCTGACTTCGCCCGAACTCTCGCGATTGGCCGCCATCAGGAAATTGAATATTTCGGGATATTTTTTCATCAACTCCAATTTAGCGTATACCATTTGCCGCAGTCTGTTGAAAACGTCTTTTTCATTCCAGTCCAATTTTCCAAGAAACTCGGTCATCACAATGTCCAGCGTATGGTCATACAAAAATAAAAATAAATCCTTCTTGCTCTTGAAGTAATGAAACAGCATCCCTTTTCCGATATTCGCTTCTTTGACGATTTCGTTCGTGGACGCTTTTTCAAACCCTTTCCGCGCGAACTCTTTAATCGCCGCGTTTAAAATCCGCTCCTGCTTTTCGGGCTTCAGGCTTAAAAATTTGGAAGGCATCATGTGGAATCACCTTTCTTCGCGAATGGCGGCGCCAAAACAACGGACAGTTCGAACGATAACATTATAACACTGTCGACCAAATCGGTCTATTGGAACATAATGCTCTTGCGTAAAATCTCCAAACGTGACATTCTATCTATAGAAGCGCAGGGTAAATGGAAAGGGGAAACTGGGAATTGTCCACACAGATGCAACGAACCGCAAAAACGTGCAGCACGCTCCTTCGGGAGTATATGGAAAAAGATCAACCCGCATTGGAACCGACGAAACTCGTGTTTCGGGGTGTTGGCGGCAAGGACGTCTACAACATTACCGCACCGTTCGAAGATGAAGGGAAAATGGTCATCGCCGGGCGCGTCGAGCCGCGCGACAGCGAACATTCCACCATTGTATTTTTCGTGGAGCGGGATGGCGCGTGGGTGCCGCTTGAAGGCGCGCCTGTGCTCCAACTGCAGGATCCGTTCTTCTCGCGGATTCACGGCGAGCTGGTCCTGGGTGGAGTGCAGATTTTTCCGCATCCGACCATTCCGGACGCTCTCGGCTGGCGGACCGTGTTCTATAAAGGCTCCCGTATCGCCGAACTGCAGCCGTTTTTCTCCGGTCCGGACGGCATGAAGGACATTCGTCTCATTGAATTGCGGGACGGCACGGTCGGCATATTTACCCGGCCGCAGGGTGAAAAGGGCGGACGCGGCAAAATCGGATTTTTCCGCATCGCTTCGCTGGCGGATTTGACGCTCGAGCTGATCGAGCAAACGCCCGTTCTGGAAGGGCAGTTCACGGACGAAGAGTGGGGCGGCGCGAACGAAGCGCACCTGCTGTCCAACGGCTTGGTCGGCGTGCTGGGCCACATCGCTTGCTTCGACGAACAAGGCGACCGGCACTATTATCCGATGGTGTTTACGTACAATCCCGAGACGGGCGAACATTCCGACATCGAACTGATTGCGGTCCGTTCGAAGTTTCTGCCGGGCGCGTCAAAGCGTCCCGACTTGGCCGATGTGGTGTTCAGCGGCGGTCTTGTGCGCAAACCGGACGGTACGGCGGATCTGTACGCCGGCATCGGCGACGCGGAAGCCCATCGCCTGACGATTGCCGATCCTTTTGCCAAATACGAGAAAGAGGATGCGGCGGAAAGAAAGCCGGGAGTCGAGGAATAGCCGGCCGATAGCAGCGAAAAATAACTCTTGCCGGAAATGTTTCGGTATTTCCGGCAAGAGTTATGAACCTTTCGGCGTCCGTTCCATTTCAGGCTTCCGTAAACAAGACATGACCGCCTCTTCGATTTCCCGATAGCCGGTACATCTGCAAATGTTCGATGCGAGCCACTCTTTGACCGTTTCATAGCCGGCTTGAGGATGGCGGCTAATTAAGGCGTGCGCGTTCATAATAAACCCCGGTGTGCAGTAGCCGCATTGAAAAGCAAACTTTTCGATAAAAGCTTTTTGGATCGGCGTATTTTTCAGCCCTTCGATCGTGATGATCTTATGATCCGCGGCTTCCACCGCCAGCATCAGGCACGATTTCATGGGCAGATCGCCGACGATGACCGTACAGGCGCCGCAGTCTCCGTTTAAACAGCCGGGTTTTGAGCCGGTTAAGCCCAGATGCTCCCGAAGCACATCGAGGAGCGTATCCGCCGGTCTTACGGTCACTGTTTTCTCTTCCCCGTTGATATTCAAATGTAAGCCCATTCTTGCATGTGGAGTCTGGCGCACTTATCTCCCCTCCATTTCCTCCATCACCTCAGCCAGCAAATTTCGCAAGACGAATATCCGGTATTCCGAGGACCCTTCGATATCGTTCAATAGGGGGGCAGGCAGGCGGCGGACGGCCTGATCGATCCTGGTTTCCAGCGGAACGTGACGCCGGTTCAAATCCTCCTCCAGTTCCGCGGAGCGGAAAGGAAACGGGCATAAACCGCTGAACGCTACGCGGAGACGTTCCTCTTTACGCAGCGCCGAAACGGTAATAAGGGGGTAACCGGTCTCCCATTGCTTCCGTTTTTTCACGCTCACATAAGGCAGCCCGGAATAGGAGCGCTCCGTAAGGAGCTGAACGAGAAATTCCCCTTTGCCCAGCCGCAGGCCCCCGTTAAATACGTCATGAACGGAGCGGCGTTGGATTCCGTCCCTTCCGGCAATGACCGCTTGACTATCCGCGAGCAAGAACGGCAGCGCCGCTTCCCGATAAAATATTTGTCCGCAAAGGTTCCCGCCCAACGTGATCTTATTTCTCGCCGTGCGGTCGGCTACCCCGCTTGATGTCTTGCTTAACAAAGGAAACGGATTGGCTTCTTCCAGCTTCGTCAAGCTTAAGGCCGCTCCCAGAACGAGCCGGTTTTGCTCGAATCCGAGAGCCCGGCATTCAGGAATATGCTTGATGTCGATGACGGCGCCGGTTTTGATCAGATGCAGCCTGGCTAACGTAATGATCTCCGTTCCGCCGGAATAATAGACAGGGGATTTCCCTTGATGGTCCAACACCCAAAATAAGCGGACCGTCTCGGCAATGGATGCCGGTCTGTAATATTCGAAATCATACGGAATCATGGGAAACTCCCTCCTTCGCCCTCCAGATCATTTCAGGGATGAGCGGCAGCCGGTTTAAATCCGTTCCGGCGGCAAGGGAAAGAGAATTGGCGAGCGCAGCGGGCATGCCGAGCAACCCGTGCTCCCCAACCCCGCGCGCGCCATAAGGGGCATCCAATTGAGGGGTTTCCACGAAATCGACGATATATTCGGGATGCTCGCCAAAACGGAGCGGCCGGTAAATCCGCAGCTGCGGATTGCGAACGATGCCGTTCCGATCGATTTCGAACGTTTCCCGGCCGGCGAAGGAAAGACCCATACTCATGGCTCCGATGACCTGGCCTTCAGCCGCTTTGGCATTCAGCACTTTGCCGATATCGATGACCGATACGGCCTTTATAATTTGATACGTATGATCGCGACGGTCATATTCCACCACGACCCCCTGCGCGCCTACCGTCCATTCCGGTCCGGGCACTCCGGCGCCGGTTTCGGGGTCCAGGTAGGTCATGCGCCTTAGAATATAATTCCCGCGGCCGATGATCTGCCCCCCGATGGCATTTCCGTCCGGATAAGTATACCCGTACGCGATATCCTTCACGGAAACGCTGGTCTTAGGGTCATCCCTTAAAAAGACTCTCTCGCCCCCCACCTCCAAATCGTCAGGCGAACATCTTAACACGCGCGAGGCCATATCCTTCAACTGGCGAATCAGATCGTCGGCTGCCGCGAGCGCCGCTCTTCCGGCCATGAACGTTCCCCGGCTGCCTACGGTTTTCCAATGTTCCGGGGTCGTTTGCGTGTCGACCTCCATCCTCACATGAATCCGGCTGACGTCCATTTGCAATTTTTCCGCAACGATTTGGGCAAGAACGGTTTTGGTTCCGGTTCCTATTTCGACGACGCCCGACATAAGGTTTATACTGCCGTCCGGATTCACCAGCAAAATGACACCCGAAGAGGCATTCGTGTTAATCGTCGACGTTTTCCATATGCAGCTGATGCCTTTGGCGCGGACCTTTCGGTCAGACAGCCGGATCAGCGTCCCTTCCTCCCAATCCATCAGCTCTCGAAGCCTTTCCAGGCATCGCGGCAAATTGCCGATATTGCTTTTGTTCAGAAGAACCCGGGTAGGCGTCGTATGGCCGGGAACAATGGCATTTTTGCGGCGAAGCTCCAGCGGATCCATTCGCAGCCTGGCAGCCAGCTTATCCATCGTTCTTTCAAAAGCGAACAAGACCTCCGAATGGGCAAAGCCCCTGAACGGCGCCGGATAAGGATGATTCGTATATACGCTTAAGGAATCGCACCGGATATGTTCGATGTGGTAAGGTCCCGTACAATCGACAGCTCCCGCGCGATTGAGATCGGGTGACTTATCCGCATAGGCGCCGCTGTCGAATAAATAAACGATTTCGGCCGCCAGCAGTTTACCGTCTTTGGTGCATCCGAGCTTAACCGTGGCGTCAAGTCCGACGTGGCCGGGAGCCGTGAGCATATCCTCTTCCCGCGTATAATACAGCTTTACCGGTCTTCCTCCGGCCGCTTTTGAGGCAAGATAACAGATGATTTCCCATTGAACGGAACTTTTTCCCCCGTACGCTCCGCCGACTAAAGGAGTATGGACGACGATTTTCCCGGCTTCGATGCCGAAAGCGTCGCTCAGTATTTTTTTGACCATAAAAGGGGCCTGGGATGAAGTGGTTATCGTCACGACACCGTCCGCGGCGATTTCGGCTATGCAGCACCTCGTTTCCATGGCGGCGTGGTCGGACGGGGAGAAGGAAATCCGGTTTTCGACGACGACGTCACTTTCCAGAAACCCTTTCGCCGGGTTGCCTTTCCGTATTTTGATTCGGTTGGCGATGTTCGTATTCGGCTCGGAATACGTCATGACGCCCTTTTCGTACTGCTCCAGGTTTTCGTGAACCAGCGGGGCGTCTTTGCGAATGGCGTCAGCCGGAGTATTGACGACCGGAAGAGGCTCGTAAGCGATGCGGATTCGTTCAGCCGCGGTTTGCGATTGAAACGGCGTATCGGCAACCACAACGGCAACCGGTTCGCCATGATACCTTACCTTCCCGAACGCTATAGGAGGACGATCGCGGATTTCCTCGCCGACAAGCGGAGCCTGCTGCCCCGTCAGGACGGCGCGGACGCCCGGCATGTTCCTCGCCTCGGAGATGTCGATGTCCTTTATCCTGGCATGGGCGTACGGACTGATGACCAATTTGGCATACAGCATGCCGGGCTTCTGAAAATCGGCCGCATACTTCGCCGCACCCGTCACTTTATCCGGGGCTTCTTTCCGGTAAACGCTCTTCCCTATGGTTTGCATGGAAAAGCATCCTCCTTTCCTCCAACCGGCCGTCAACCGATGATCGATCCATTTCATTTATAGATATGTCGCAAGTCAATGAAAAAACCCCTTCCTACCGGAAGGGGCGGCGAACTTTTCACGCTTCTCAAAAAGCCTCATTGATTGGGCGGTTCGGAAAAAATTTTTGCAATGTACTTTGCCATCCGTACGCTGATTTCCGCCTTCACAACGTCCCGGATCAGCGAAAACTTGTCTTCGTATCCGCGGCAAATAAATCGGTAATGGATCGCGCTGTCGGCCCGTTCATCCTCAAATACTTTAATGTTGCGCTCCTTCAGCGCCTTCCGCGTTTGCGACAAATCGGCGTGCACCAGGTTCATAAGCGCCTGCGTTGCGGCGATGTACAGCTTCTTGAGAGGGTAGGAAGAAGTTTCAATCCGCTTATAGTTGTTTTCGACGACGGAAAGCATGACCGGAAGCAGGGCATAATTTCGTATGAGGGTCAACTCCTCCTGGGTCGGCACATTCGGCCTGTCCTGGCTTTCCGGCGGTTGCTTTCTCCGCTGAACGAGCATCTCCCGATGCTCCGGCAGCATCATCCGGCTCGATTCCCAGAGGCCGTTTTTGTCCAATTTTTTGCTCATTTGTAATGTCCCCCAATCTTCACGCTTCGTTCCCGCGCTTGCCCCGCATCCAATAAAGAAGACGCCCGCAGAATGGATGCGCTCCCGTACCTTCGTTTGATGGCGTCCGTAGCCTTCTCCAGCTCGCGGAGTTTTTCGCGGTTGTCCAGCAGAGTCAACTGATATTCGCCGGCGTCGGTCAGCTGCGATAACGTGACGCCCGCTTTCCGGATCGGAAAACCGTCCCAATGCCGATCGAACAACTTGCGGGCCGCCCCGTACACCTCTTTCGTAATGTTGGTCGGATCCGGCAGCTTCATTTGGCGATAAAATCCGGACGGATGGTCGAAATCGGCGCCCTGCGCGCCGGCGGACACCACCCATCCGGCATATCCTTTCGCCCGGCAGCGGCGGCACACTTCTTCGCTTAATTCCAGGAGGATGATGTCGATTTCATCGCGGCGATGATAGTCGCGCGGCAGCGTCATTTGGTGGCCGACCGCTTTTTGGGCGTTCTCGAACGTGCCCGGCGTGACGGGGCTGTCGTCCATACCGTTGGCGATCCGCCAATAGACCTCGGCTTGGATGTCGCTGTTTTTGCCGAAACGCAGCCGCATCATCCGTTTCAAATCGGAAAGCGGAAGCCGGGCGATATCGCCTATGGTGCGTATCCCCATCCGCTCGAAATGGGCCGTCATTCGCCCGCCGACGCCGAACATCTTGCTCACCGGCTGCGGCCACAGGAGCGAACCGATTTCCGTTTTCGGGAGCGTGAATATGCCGTCCTCCCTTTTCTTGGCGTAGATGTCGCAGGCCATTTTGGCAAGCACCTTGGTGGAACTGATTCCGATGCGGGACCATACGCCGGTCTGCAGCATGATTCGTTGCTGTATCTGGCGCGCAATTTCCACAGGGGAGCCGAACAGAGGAAGCGAATCCGTTACGTCGATGAACTGTTCGTCGATGCTGAACGGTTCCACCTGATCGCTGAACAATTCCAACGTCTCCGTAATCAGGACGGAAACGTTGAGGTAAGTCTGCATCCTGGGCCGAATGACGACGAGGCCGGGACATTTGGCAAGCGCCGTGCCTAATGCTTCCGCCGTCGTGACGCCGTAGCTTTTGGCGATGGGGCACGCCGCGAGAATGATTCCGCTGCGGCGCGCGGGATCGCCGGCTACAACGACAGGCCGATCCTTGTATTCCGGGTGGGCCGCTTTCTCGACCGAAGCGTAAAACGACTGGCAATCCGCCAGCATAATGACTCGTTCCTGTTTTCCACTCATAGCAACCACTCCGAAACAGAACATTTGTTCTTGTCTTATTATATACATTACAAGAACAAATATTCCTATTTCAAGCGGATAAATTTTACAGTTCACCGCCCATTTTTTAAGCCGGTACGGCGCTGCCGCAAAAAAATGACCTGCCGGCCGCGCGGCAAGTCGAATTTGCAGGGCGGCGAAAATTTTTTCAAGCCGGTCAACCTATTTTGCAATCCCTGCGTCTAATATGATGCTGGCATTCCGGAGACGGAGCGTCACGGTCGCCGCACTGGGGTTGACCGCCATCATGTGGCGAGCCGCGCGCTGGGAGTCGCGCGCTGCGAAAAGGGCTGAGCTGCGTATGCGCGCTGCCTCCCGCACGGGACAATCGAAAGCAAACCAACGTTCAGGCAGGGATGAGACATTTCATGGTGTTCAGGCGGTTCATCGTTGTATTCAGCCTTACTTTTATAACCTATATCTCTTCTATATACGACCTGTATTACAGCCATGCGGACCATTATCGCAATCAAGTCGCCGTACTGACGTACCACCACATCGATCCGAAGGAGTCTGCCTATACCATTTCGCCGCAAAAATTCAGGGAACATTTGGAGGCTCTGCAATCCCAGCACTACCACGTCATTTCCATGGAAGATTTCATCGCTTTTCTGCAAGGAAAGCAATCCGTGCCGCCGAATGCGGTCGTCATTACGTTCGACGACGGGTACGAATCGTTCTACCGGTATGCGTATCCCGAATTGAAAAAGCGCGGAATGACCGCGACCAACTTTTTGATTGTAGGTGACATCGACACGAACAACACCCGTCCTTCCTTTCTAAAATGGAGCGAAATCATTGAAATGAGACATGCTGGCTTCAGCTTTTATTCCCATACTTACCGTTCGCACAACGATAAGGTTGTTCCTTTGACCCGGCGCATCTTTTTGAAAGACAAAAACCGGCTGGAAACGGAAGAAGAATACCGGAGCAGGATTAAAAACGATTTGACGAAAGCGGAACGGATATTGCGTGAAAAGCTCGGGAACCGGCTTTCCCTGCTTTGTTTTCCGCACGGGAAATTCAACAAAACCGTGATCGACCTGGGACAACAAGCGGGGATACAGTACTTTTTTACCGGCGAGGAAGGTTTGAATTCCAAAGGCGACAAGGTCATCAAGAGAATCGATGCGGGCGATCCGTGGATGAGCGCCGAAAGGCTCGTTCATAAATTGAACAAGGAAGCGACGATTCGCGGCAAACTGGAAAACGCGATAAAAAAGCTTGCCCCCAAATGGCGGAATGATGCTGACACGATGGGGTAGTTCCGGGTAAGCGGGTCGCAGCTTTCCAAGAAAAACCGTCCGGACAATTCACCGCTAGATCCTTTAAACAGTTTGTCCAAGCCCATGCCGTTCGAGCGTGGGGAGGGACGGGTATGGGGAGCGGAAAATATCCGGCCAATGGGGCGAAGAAGGCCATACGTTCCTCAGCCGGCCGGCGATGATGCCATGGGTGCGCTCAACGGCTGCTTCCTTGCAAGAGAGGATATGTTGTACAAAATACATTTTAAACGCTCTGCACTTGCTGTTCGTCCATTTATGTTGCACGGAATGCAACTGATTGGGGGCAAAACGGGCAAAATGACGATTTTACCGGTTTATGTTGCACAAAATGCAATCTATTGCGCGCCGTGGTCTTTTTCATCCTATGTATGTTGCATTTTGTGCAACATATGCCGGCGACACCTGTGGTTGACCGCCACCATATGGCGAGCCGCGCGCCAGGTTGGGGTCACCCGCCGGTCATCCGCCGTGCAGCGCCGCAACGCGCGCCGGGAGAGGCGGTTGCCTCCGATTCGAATCCGTTGTAAAAACGGCTGCGGTCACTCGACGCGAACGGCGTTTTTCTGCGCGACAAGGCACAATTCCGCCGCTTTAAAGGCGTGCTCCTGAGTCATCGCACGTTCCGTGCCGTGCATGCAGTCCAAGATGAGCTCGCCGAAGTACGGATACCCTACCCGGCCCTTCAAGGAAAAATGCCGTTCGCCTTCATGGTTCACAAGGTACAGCTGGTCTCCTCCGGTATCGCGGGCCACGTCGATATATTTTCTTAATTCGATGTAGCCGTCCGTTCCGAGAATAAACGTGCGCCCGTCCCCCCATGTGCGCAAACCGTCCGGCGTCAGCCAATCCACCCTGAAGTAGCCTGTCGCCCCGTTGTCCGCGACGAGGGTCGCGTCCCCGAAATCCTCGAACTCCGGAAACTGCTTGAATTTGTAGTTGGCGACCTTGCTGTGAACGACCTTGGCGTCCCTCGCCCCGGTAAAATATAAAAATTGTTCGACTTGGTGGCTGCCGATATCGCATAAAATGCCGCCGGAATACGTTTTGCGGAAAAACCACTGCGGCCTGCTGTTCACATTGATGCGGTGCGGTCCGGTGCCGAGCACCTGCACGACGCGGCCGATGGCCCCTTCCTTGATGATTTGCCCCGCGAAAACGGCGCTTTCCACATGCAGCCGTTCGCTGTAGTAAACCGCGTATTTGAGCCCCGTTTCTTTCGTTTTGGCACGCGCCCGCTCCAGCTGCTCCAATGAAGTGAACGGCGGTTTGTCCGTAAAATAATGCTTGCCGTGGTCCATCGCCTTCAACCCGAGCCCGCACCGCTCCGAGGGCACATTGGCGCCGGCAATCAAGCGGACGGACGGATCGTTCAAGATTTCCTCCTCCGAAGAAGCGACGTCCACGTCCGGAAATGCCCGGCAAAACGCCTTTACTTTAACCGGGTCGGGATCGTAAACCCATTTCAGTTCCGCCCCCGCTTCAATCAGACCGTTGCACATGCCGTAAATATGCCCGTGATCGAGGCCGATCGCCGCAAACGGAAAATCTCCTTTTCCGCATACGGGACTCGGCTTCCCTTTCGGCGCGTAAAACATTCCATCCTTGTTGTCCATAATGCACCTCCGTTTCATCCAGTCATAGGCGAAGCGCCCCGCCGCTGCTCCAGTTCTCGATTTCTTATTCTCGTCAAGATTGCAAGAACCAACAAAAAATACAGATACCATCTTTTTCCCGGTTCATGTTTAAAACTCCTTCATTGCCGTATATTTTTATTCAAGGCCTTTCTCCTCAAATACGGCGCCACCGCAAATGTCCGGACCCGGCGGTTCGCTCCAGCGCTGTATGCGCGAAAAAAACACACCGGCCCGAAAACGACAGTCTCGGACCGGTGGCGATACAGCGGACATCCGCCGGAAATCTTCGCCGTTATTCCTTCGCCGCAACCGGCTGCAGCAGCTTGATAAACACGCCTCCCACAACGGTGCGGTTTTGAAAGCCGACCTGCTTGCCGGTAACGGTGTCATACCAGTCGGAAAAAGCGACCCGGCTCGGAGATTCGTTAAGAAAATCCCATAACGGAGCGATCATTTGCTCGAATTGTTCCGGCGTCTTCGCGAAAGAAGCGCACCATACGAGCCAATCCGCCTTCGTGTACGTATTGCGGTTGTCGAGCGGCGTGCCGTACCGGTTGCGCCGCGCAATGTAATGGGCAAGTTCGTTTTCGATGATGGAGCCGGAGAACAAATGAAGGCCGAAGAGACGATCCCAAACGAGATTGTATTTCATGCTCCATGTTTCGGCGGAACCGTCGAACGTCAGCTTGTAATGATCCCCGGCCGCCGCCATGTCCTCCCACTGTTTCGCCATTCGTCCGGCCATTTGGAAATATTCCGCTTTCTCTTCCGCTTTGCCCAGCATGCCGCACATCACCGAATACGCGCCCAAACCGATAATCGCCTTCACCGAAAGGTTGGCATTGTGCGCCAAATGGCCGGCGAAATCGTCGGTGCAAAGCTGGTTCTGCGGATCGAGCCCGTATTCCGCCAAATAGTTCGCCCATTTGGACAGCAGTTCCCAATGCCGCTCCGCGAATTGCGCATCGTTCCCGAACAGGGAGACCGCGGCCGCCATAATGAGCATGTTGCCGCATTCCTCGATCGGCATCTGGTATTCGAGTTTGTTTTCGCCGTACACTTGCCCGTTCGCTTTCGGGTAGCATCCGACGTCGTGCGGCGCAAAATCGTACGGCCACCGCTCCGTGTTCGCGTAGCGGAAAATCGGCCTCATCATCCCTTTGACCAGCTCGGGGTTGTAGCGCAAAAAGAGCGGAATCGACGGATAGCTGACGTCCACGGTGCCGATGCAGCCGTTGCTGAAGCATTCCTTGGAGAGGAACAAAATTTCGCCGTTTTCGTCCGCAACCAGTTTGTGCGCGGCGATCGCCTGCCTGTAGGCGAGCGACAGCATGTCTTTATATTTTTCCCCTCCGGCGGCGGCGCTTTCTGCGGCGAGCTGCCGGTTGAACGCGCCGCACGCTTCCATCAGCCGCCCGTATTGTTCCACTGCGGCCGCCAGCATATCGTCCGTCGACATCCCGCTTCTGCGCCAGTAAGCTTCGAGCGGAGTCCCGAAATATTCGATCGATTTCACGTCGTCGTAGGCCAGCACGAAGTAATGCGACTTTTCCGCATCGCCGACCCGCCCGAAGTCGACGACCGCCGCCAACACCGGCGTATCGTCATCCGCAGCGCGGGGCATGCGTTCATCGTCGGACGGCGGAACGTCTCCCGTCTCGATAAAACGTTTCCTGACGCCGTATCCGTGAATGCACGTTTGCGTTTGCACAGTTGCCGACGGCGGCGACACCAAATACAAATAACCCCAGTCGATCCGCACATCGTCTCCAGCGCGCTGAAGTACCGGCTGTTCTTCGGTGCCGATGCGCATCGCTTCAATATCCCGGCGAACCGAGCGGCGCGACCAGACCACTTTCTGATCCGGCGTGTTTACACACAGCTCCGCCGATACATCGAAATACAGTTTTACATGGTGCGGTTTCCCGTCGGTGGAGCGGACGTTGAACGTCACGTACGAAGCCGGCCGCGACAGCACCTCAAGCCGGTCCATCAGCAGCGGAGTCGTGAAGTCGACTTCCAGCGATACGCCTTCTCCTTCAAAAGCGTACCGGCTCGACAGAGGCAGCACTTCCCGCCTTGTTTGTTCGAGCGGCGCGGGTTCCGAAGACGTATCGTTCTCATCGAGTCCGACTTTGCCCATAAACGCTCGGGCCTGCCCGTCAATCCATACGATTCCCGCCATGCTGTGCCGTTTGTTCGTCCAATGCCGGGTATGGTCGTCGTAAAGACGATCAGCGGCGGACCAGACGCTGAAATACGGATCGACGGTGACAAGCGGCACAGCCGGGGGTCTGAAGTTTGGTGCCATGGGGAATGCATCTCCTTTTTTTGAGAAATTAATCTTGGTTCGAGAAAATATTCTAGATTCCGGCAGTTTTTCCTCTTCAGCAGCTTTTGCGCCGAACCAGGCTCGTTTCGAATATTTCCCTGTACCTTTCCGCGTCTCCCTGTATTTTTCTCAGAATAATCTCCACGGCGCGGTTCGCCATTTCCTCTTTGGAAATATGAATCGTCGTAAGCGGAAACGAAAAATACAGATGCGACTGAATGTTGTCGTATCCGACCACCTTGATGTCTTCGGGAACGCGAATGCCCTCTTCCTGCAAAGCGTAAATCGCTTCCCACGCCACCAGATCGCTGAACGCGAAAATGCCGGAAAAATCGGTCTTGCTCTTCAGAATTCGTTTCATTAAAGCATAGGTGTTTCCCGGCGTAATTTCGTGCTGAAACAGAAGGGACGGATCGAATGGAATTCCGTTTTTCCGCAGCGCTTTTCTGTAGCCTTCCTCTCTTTCCCGCGAGCAGGAAAGATAGCTAGGGCCGTTCAGAAACAAAATGCGTTCGGCCCCCCGGCTTAACAAGTAATCGGCCGCCAAAAAGCCGCCATTCACATCATCCGTTATCATATAATCGGTATCCTCGTCGTCAAAATGCCTGCCGACCAGGATGTAAGGAATGTTCGAATGTTTTAAAATGTCGATGCCGCCCTTGCCTCTCTGCGCCGGAAACAGGATGATTCCGTCCACGCCTTTGTGCACGGCCAGGTATATGGCCTGTTCTTCTATCTCCTGCGTTTCGCCGCTGTTCAGCACGAGAACGGCATAGCCGCTCTTCCGTGCGGCAACTTCAATGAATTTCGCCATGATCGCGAAAAACGGGTTTGCGACATCGCTCAAAATAACGGCGATCGTTTTGCTGGAGCCGGAACGCAGTCCGCTCGCGATTCCGTTCGG
>JAWLCZ010000076.1:0-18058 GCA_041686835.1 Paenibacillaceae bacterium
AAGGCTGCACAGGGAGAAATTGCTTGAATTCGGCCCGAGCCCGCTGCACCGCAAATCGTTTATCGGAAAAATAACGGCCGTGCAGCAGCAGTTGTTTTAAGCTTCATAAAAAGAGCGGTTCAAGCCGATATACATAGAAAGGAGGGGGAAATGATGCAAATCGGCCAATTGCTGCGCGGCTTTCTCGGAGAAATGCGGCCGGCGGATGCCAAAACGCTGGAGCTGAAGGCGGGCCAAATTGTTCGCGGCATCGTCCTGCAGCTTCTGGCGGATCAGGAAGCGTTCATGAACATCGAAGGAGTTCGGGTAAGAGCGAAGCTGGAAACTCCTCTCCAACCGGGACAGCAGACGATGCTGCAGGTGCAGCCCGAATCGTCCGGAGGGCAGATCGTCCTGAAACCGCTCGGCGCGACCGGCACAGGCATTGCCGCGGAGGCTCTGCCCGACATTTTACAAGCTTTCGGCATCAAGGATCAGCCCGAAAACCGGCAGCTTGTACGGCAGCTGCATCAAGAAGGAGTGCCGTTAACGAAAGAGAACATCCAATCGTTTCAAGGACTGTTGGCGTCACTCCCTCAGGATGCGGAAGCCAATGAATGGCTCCAGGCCGCCATAATCGCTTACAGAAAAGGACTGCCGTTAACGAAGGAGACGGTCGGTTCCCTGCATCAAGCGATGTACGGCAAGCCGCTGCATCAATTGCTGAACCGGCTGGGCGAACAAGTTGCCGCCTTGCTGCAATCGGCCCCGCCGGTTTCCGAAGAGCTGCGCCGTCCGCTCGCGCAGCTGCAATCGGTCCTGAACCGCATACAGAACATTGCGGAATCGCTGACAGTGCAATCCGCACACGCGGAACCCGACAGTTCGCCTTTCGTTCCGAACCGTTCTTCCATGTCTACGCAAACGGCGTACAGAACCGCCGCGGAAACGGTCGAAAGAGCAGAACAGCACGCGCGGACGGACAGCCGGCAGCATGATGCGGACGAGCCGGCCGTGGACGGAAATATGCGTCGTCCGCTTTCGGATTCGACGGCAAGACACTCTGACGCCGTATCCCGGCAGACGCCGCATCCGAACGGGCAACCGGCAAGCGGCGCCGCCGAAACAGGTGAATCCGCGGCGCAGCGTGGACAGACGATTCGGCTGCCGGATCGGCCCGATTCATCGGCATCGGCGAAAACATTCCCGGTTGCGGTTTCTCCGGAACGTGCCGCGGATAACGGCACGCCGGCAAACAACCGGGAGTCGTATTCCTCGCCGATTGCGCGGCTGTTCATTGCGCTCGGCCTCGAACATGAACGGCAGATCGGCGGCATGGCGGAAAAACATAGATTGACGGGCAGAGGAACGGATTCTCCGCCGATTCCCTCCTCTGCGGCGCAGCTTGTCGACAACATTCAGCCGGATGCGGCCCCCGGCGGAACCCGTCCGCCGGAAGAAACGTTCAAAAGCTTGCTGCTGCAGCTGACACGGGCGGACGATCTTCCTCCGGCCGTCAAAGAAACGCTGCAGCAGTCGCTTCAGCAGGTGACGGGACAGCAGCTTCTGCTCACTCCGGATCGCGCTTCGTTCTTCTCGCACGTTACCCTGCTTTTGCCGCTGAAAAATGATCTAGGCGAGCAAACGGCCTCCGTGCATATTCAATCCCGCAAAGGAAAGCGGGGCGAAATCGACGCGGACAACTGCCGTCTGCTGTTCGACCTGCATATGAGTTCGCTGGGCGACACCCTCATCGACGTACAGGTCGTGGACCGGATCGTCAGCCTTAAAGTGCACAACGATCACCCTCTCGCCGCCCCGCTGTTGGAGTCGTTCCGCAGTGAAATCGCCGCGGGCTTGAACCGTATCGGCTACCAGTTTTTGTCGATGAAATGCATGCCGTTTCCGGAAAAGCTCCACGAGGAATCTTCCGTGCCGGCGGCGCCGTCCGGCGACGGGGCGAAGCACGCCCTTTCCTCGTTATACCGTTCTGAGCCGTACAAAGGAGTCGATATTCGCATATGACGGAAAATAAGGAAACGCCGAAAAAGGCGGTGGCGCTGCGTTATTCGCCGGAGCGGAACCAGGCCCCTGTCGTCGTGGCCAAAGGGAAAGGCCATATCGCCCAAGCCATTCTCGACAAGGCGAAGGAGCACCGTATTCCTGTTCAGGAAGACGCTTCGCTCGTTGAAGTGCTCTCCAAGCTGGAGCTCGAACAGGAAATTCCCCCCGAGTTGTATCAACTGGTTGCGGAAATTCTCAGCTTTATTTACCGCTCGGATCGGAAAGCGAAGCTTGCGGGAACGAACGATGAGGAATGACCGCAGGAAAGAGCTGGGGCGGCAGGGGGAACAGTACGCGCGCGAACATTTGTCGCAAAACGGCTACCGCATCGTTGCGCAAAACTGGCGTTGCCGCACGGGGGAGATCGATCTCGTCGCCGAACGCGACGGCGTTCTCGTGTTTGTTGAAGTGCGGACGCGGCGGATGACCGGGCGTTACGGGACGCCCCAGGAATCCGTCGATTTTCGCAAACAGCGGCAGGTAAGGGAGACGGCGCAAATGTATCTTTACCGCCATCGATTGTACGATGTGAAAGTCCGGTTCGACGTCATTTGCGTGCTGCTTAGCCCGGAGGGCGTATTCTCCCGATTGGATCACATTCACGGCGCTTTTTAACGGATTCGTCTGTTCATTCCCTGACCCGATCCCCTATGTTCATCCGAATATTTCCAAGTTAAATTTGTTCGCCCGATTGACGATAAATACACTATAACCGGATGGCTGCGCCTACCGGCACAACTTACGAACAGAAGTGGAGCAATCAGGGTGAACAGATTTATACGCAAATTGAAAAAAGTCAGGAAAGATCGGGGCTGCACAGTGGAACAAATTGCTGCACAAACCCGAATATCTGCGGAAAAACTGAATGGATTCGAGAACGGGAAAATATTTCTGACGGTCGAAGAATTGGAAAAACTGCTTGATTATTATCAGCTCTCATACGAGCAAGTGATAGAATACAAAAGTCATAGGAAAAGCCGTATCCTCCTGCTGATCATGGGTCTGGGTGTCCTTATTGCCGGAGTGGCCTGCTATATCTTATTTTATGGTTCACTGCTCGGTACACTGCTCAACGGTGAACCCGGTCCGGCGGATGTGAACAACGCTGCTCGTTCGGATGAAAACAAGGTTGTTCATTCGGATGTGAACAAGGCGGCTCTTGCGGATGAGACCAATGCCGGGCCTGAAAAAGCCGGCCCCGCTGCTGAAACCGGCTCTGCTGCCGAAGACCGAACCGGTCCTGCGACTGAAGATAACGCCGGTATTGCGACTGAAGTTAAAGCCGCTCCTGCGAATGAGGACACAGCGGCGAACGAAGAGGCGGCCGCAAGCAAAGTCACTTTCCGATTCTGGGGAAACGTTCCATATGACGCGGCGAGTGTGCCGAAAGTGGATGACTCGGACAGCCGTAATGTCATCGATGTGTTCCCGATAGAACGATTGAGCAAAGTGCGGCCAAGCTGGGTTCAAGACCACGATCCGGACAAGCTTATTTTGAATGCCGGCACCGCCGATGTTTGGACGGATTCGACCGTCGAAGCGTTTCAACAGTTGAAGAAAGAAGGATACCGCGTTTTGGGCTTGGGCAAAATTCCGGATGTGCATTCTCCTCTCATCATTCAGGTCAATTCCAAAAAAGTCGGGTTCCTGTCTTTGGCCGGAATTATACATCGTGCGGACGAAATCGCTTTAAAAACAAAAATCGGGCTGCCGAGGGCTTATACCGAAAATGACGTTGTGCCGGTAGTGAAAGCGGCCAAAGCGAAAGCGGATTACTTGTTTGTCCTCATCGATTGGGGGAAAACGTGGAGCCAAACGCATAGCGCTTCGCAAAAGAAGATGGCGGAAATGATTGTTAGAGCAGGAGCCGACTGCATTATCGGCAACCATCCTCTGTATGCCCAGGAAATCGCCCTCGTTCAAGGGAAACCGGTCTTTTACGGATTAGGCCATTCCGTTTCCAAACATGAAAAAGAAGCTTCGTACAACTATGTGCTGGAATTTGATTTTGCGCAGCAGCCGGAAGAGGCCAGACTGCGGGTCGGCAAACTGCATCGCGGAAAAATCGGTTTTCAACTGACCGCCGAAGATAAAAATCAAATCAGGAACAAGCTGTCTGTGCCGAAGGAATTGGAAAATAAAGTTAAATTACTGTACTAGCCCGCATTCGCGTCATCTTTAGCGGGTTCCGTTCAAATCGCTTCGATCGAGGCTGCGATATTGGATCGCTTCGGCCAGGTGCGGCAGTTCGATGCTGTCGCTCCCTTCCAGGTCGGCGATCGTTCGGGCGATTTTCAAGATGCGATCGTGCGCCCGCGCGCTTAAACCGAGCGCATTAAACGAACGCGCCAGCAGTTGTTCCGCGTCCGGCTTCAAGCGGCAATGACGCCGCAGCAGCCTTCCCGTCAGTTCCCCGTTAAACTGCGCGCCGTCTTCCGTGTACCGCCTCTTCTGAATATCGTGGGCGGCGCTTATCCTTTCGCGCATTTCAGCCGACGACATCCCGGCTTCGTTGCCGGCGAAAGCGGAATAATCCAGCCGCGGGACTTCGACGTGCAGGTCGATGCGATCGAGCAGCGGTCCGGATATTTTGCCCCGGTACTGCTGAATTTTCACCGGGCTGCACGTGCAGAAATGGGTGCTCGTTTCCGCTCCCCAATAACCGCACGGACAAGGATTCATCGATGCCGCGAGAATGAAGTGGGACGGGAAATGGGCCGAAGTTCTTGCGCGTCCGATGACAACCGAGCGATCCTCGAGCGGCTGCCGGAGCACTTCGAGGACGTGCCTGGGAAATTCGGGAAGTTCGTCCAGGAACAAGATGCCGCGGTGAGCCAGACTGACCTCTCCCGGTTTCGGCACCCCCCCGCCTCCGATTAACCCCGCCGCCGACACGGTATGATGCGGGGCGCGGAACGGCCGGCTGCGGATCAAATGGGCCCGATCCGTCAGCTTGCCGGCGACGCTGTAAATTTTCGTCACTTCGAGCGCTTCCTGATCGGTGAGCGGGGGAAGAATCGTCGGCAGCCTGCGGATCAGCATCGTTTTTCCCGACCCTGGAGGTCCGATAAGCATAATGTTGTGCATGCCGGCGGAAGCGATCATGAGCGCTCTCTTCACATGCTGCTGCCCGCGAACGTCGGCGTAATCTTCGCAGGACGGGTCAACTTCCGGGCTGCGCCGGTGTATGAAACGCTCTGAATGATTAACGCCGTTAAATGCATTATCGCTTCCCGCTTGCGCGATATGCCGCAGATGACTTACCGGCCGGACTTCGATACCGGAAATCAGTCTCGCTTCATTCGCGTTTTCCGCCGGAACGAATACTTGGGCCAGTCCGTGCTGTTTGGCGGCGTGCACCATCGAAAGAACGCCGGGAACGGGGCGCAGCGAGCCGTCCAGGGCCAGTTCGCCGATAAGGAGCGACCGTTCCAGCCCGGCAACGGAAATTTGCCCGCTTGTCGCCAAAATTCCGACGGCTATGGCCAGATCGAACGCGGATCCTTCTTTCCGCAAATCGGCGGGCGCCAAATTCACCGTAATCCGCTCCATCGGAAACGTGAACGTGCAGTTTTTGATGGCCGCGCGCACCCGTTCGATCGATTCTCTCACCGCGGAATCCGGCAGCCCGACGATCGTCATGTGCGGCAATCCGCTGCTCAGATCGACCTCCACCTCAATCAACTGCCCGTCAATTCCGTTTACACAGCCGCTCGTTACTTTTCCATACATGCAACAAAGCACCTCTTCCCCCAATGAGACGTATTGTTGGAAAAAGGTGCTTCCTTATAACCAATTTTCATAACCAAATTTCGCATATTTCGCATTCGTATGCTTCTTTACCCTATAATTTACCCGTATCGCCAGAGGTTGTCAATAACCCGCTCCCATCGACCGGTTCAACCGGAAGCCGGACGATGCGGATTCCGGTGGCTTGGAGGCAGAGTCCCGGTCATCGATATAAAATATTCCGCATTGGGGAATAATGGGGAAACGAGGTGATGACAAATGCAGGACAAACCGTATTATTGCCCGAATTGCCGGGCGAACCGCACCAAATTCAGCGTCATATCCAGCACGTCCCAGCGAATCTTCAAAGACGCGATAACCGGCACGATAACGGAAATGGACGAAGCGATGCCGATCGAGATGTCGGAACCGGACATTCAATGTATGGTGTGCAGCTTTGTCGGCAATGAAATGCGCTTTATCAAAGCGGCCGAACGGGAACCGCGCACGGCGGCGCAAACGGGTCCCACCTATACATAGTGAAAAGTGCGCAGCAGGCGCTGTGCATTGGCTTAAACAAGATCAATACGGCGCATCTCTTCAGGCGGCTCCATGCAGACGATCGTCTCGCTGCGAAGGGATGCGCCGTTTCTTTGCGCCTGGATCATTTCCGGAGAAATAAAAAAAATCGGGAACATTCGCATGGATGTTCTTCGATGCAGAAAAAAATGGACGATGGATCCGAAAAAGTAAGGAAACTGTCGAAAAAAAGTGTTAAAATAATTAATGTTGTGTCAAGATGAGCGGCATCATCGAAAAAAAAGCATGGCAAACCCACATCATTGAAAGGCTTCGAAAGACGCTTTTCTAATAAGTCTCTTGTTTAGGAGGAGTAAGACGATGAACATCCATGAGTATCAAGCGAAAGAAGTGCTGAGGCAGTACGGCGTCGCCGTGCCGCAGGGCAAAGTGGCGTTTTCCGTGGAGGAAGCCGTCGCCGCCGCAGAGCAGTTGGGCACTCCCGTAGTCGTGGTCAAAGCGCAGATCCACGCCGGAGGACGGGGGAAAGCGGGCGGAGTGAAGGTCGCTAAAAATTTGGACGAAGTGCGCGCTTACGCGCAGGAGCTGCTGGGGAAAGTGCTTGTCACCCATCAAACGGGTCCGGAAGGAAAAGAAGTGAAGCGGCTCTTGATCGAGCAAGGATGCAACATTCAAAAGGAATATTATGTAGGGGTTGTCGTCGATCGGAGCACGGGCCGCGTCGTCATGATGGCCTCCGAAGAAGGCGGCACCGAAATCGAGGAAGTGGCCGCCCGCTCGCCCGAGAAAATTTTTAAAGAGGTCATCGATCCGGCGGTCGGCATGCAGCCGTTTCAGGCCCGCAAACTCGCGTACGCGATCAACATCCCGCGCGAGCTTGTCAATAAAGCGGTCCAATTTATGCTGGCGCTGTACAACGCGTTCGTCGACAAAGACTGCTCGATAGCGGAAATTAACCCGCTTGTCGTTACCGGCGAAGGCGACATTATGGCGCTGGACGCCAAACTGAACTTCGATTCCAACGCTTTGTTCCGCCATAAGGACATTGTCGAGCTTCGCGATTTGGACGAAGAAGACGAAAAGGAAATTCAAGCGTCGAAATTCGATTTGAGCTACATCGCGCTGGACGGCAACATCGGCTGCATGGTCAACGGCGCGGGGCTCGCAATGGCGACGATGGATATTATCAAATATTACGGGGGCGAACCGGCCAATTTCCTCGACGTCGGCGGGGGCGCCACGGCGGAAAAGGTGACGGAAGCGTTCAAAATCATTCTGTCCGATGAAAAAGTGAAGGGTATTTTCGTCAATATTTTCGGCGGCATCATGCGCTGCGACGTCATTGCGAACGGCGTGGTGGAAGCGGCGAAACAGGTCGGACTGAACCGCCCGCTCGTCGTCCGTTTGGAAGGCACCAACGTCGAATTGGGCAAAAGCATTTTAAACGAATCGGGCCTGAATATCGTAGCCGCCGATTCGATGGCGGACGGGGCGCAAAAGATCGTTTCACTGGTGAAGTGACGGCACCCGGCGTCTGAAGCAACGGCCATGATCAAAACTTTATAGGGGAAGTGAACAGAGAAGATGAGCATTTTGGTAAATAAGCATACAAAGGTCATTACGCAGAATATGACCGGCAAAACGGGCATGTTCCACACGAAAGGCGGGCTCGATTACGGCACGCAGATGGTCGCGGGCGCCGTTCCCGGCAAAGGCGGAACGAAAGTCGATTTCACGCTCGAGAACGGCAGCACGGTCTCTCTTCCCGTCTACGATACGGTGGCGGAAGCGAAAGAAGCGACCGGAGCGAACGCCTCCGTCATCTACGTTCCCCCGGCGTTTGCCGCCGACGCGATTATGGAAGCGGTGGACGCGGAAATGGAACTCGTCATCTGCATCACGGAAGGCATTCCTGTGCTCGACATGGTGAAAGTCAAACGGTATATGGAAGGCCGAAACACGATTTTGATCGGACCGAACTGTCCGGGGGTCATTACGCCGGGCGAGTGCAAAATCGGCATCATGCCGGGTTACATCCATATGCCGGGGCACGTGGGCGTCGTCTCCCGCAGCGGAACGCTCACGTACGAAGCGGTTCATCAGCTCACGTCGCGCGGCATCGGCCAGTCGACGGCGGTCGGCATCGGCGGCGATCCGGTCAAAGGTCTGGAGTTCATCGACGTATTGAAAATGTTTAATGAAGATCCGGATACGTACGCGGTCATCATGATCGGCGAAATCGGCGGTACGGCGGAAGAAGAGGCGGCGCACTGGATTAAAGCGAACATGAAGAAGCCGGTCGTCGGCTTCATCGGCGGAAAAACCGCGCCTCCGGGAAAACGGATGGGACATGCGGGCGCGATTATATCCGGCGGAAAAGGTACGGCGGCGGAGAAGGTGGCGACGATGGAAGCGTGCGGCATCAAAGTCGCGCCGACGCCGTCGGAAATGGGCGCCACGCTGGTCAGCGTGCTTGAGGAGCACGGCCTGCTGGAGAAATGCATCACAAAAAAATAAGCATGACCCGATGAAGGTAAGCAACCTTTCATTATCCGTTTAACGGATGTGAAAGGTTTTTTTGTTAGGCGAAAACGGTAGAGAGGGTGTTCGCGTATGGAAGATCGCGATGTTCTGTTCGGTTTGCATGAAATGAAAGATATCGGCTGGAAAACGATTTTGCATATTGCCGGCTGCGTCAACGCTTTCACCGACGTGCTGTCGATGAGCGCGGCAAAATTGATGGAATGCGGCGTGCCGCGGAGAAAGGCGGAACGCATTGAACGCGAACTGAACCCGTCGTTTATTCGCGAGAGGCGTGCCGCATACTTGAAACAGGGGATTCGGTTCATGACCATCCTGGACGGGGAATACCCGTATTTGTTGAAGCAAACTTCGCAGCCGCCGTGGGTATTATATTATACAGGAGATGTAGCGCACCTGGAAAAACCGGCGGTAGCCATGGTCGGAACGAGAGTCCCGACGTCGTACGGAAAACGGGCGGCGGAACAACTCGCCTGCTCTTTGTCGCAGAAGGGGTTTTGCATTATCAGCGGGCTCGCGAAGGGCATCGACAGCGCTGCGCACAAAGGCGCTCTGCGCGGAAAGGGAAGCACCGTAGCGGTGCTTGGAACGGGCATCGGCATCGTTTATCCCGCCGAGAACTTGGCGCTATACAGGGAAATCGGCGAAAAAGGACTGATCCTGTCGGAATATCCGCTGGGGACGCAAGCGCACCCCGGCCTGTTCCCGATGCGAAACCGGATCATTGCCGGACTCGGACTGGGCACCGTCGTCGTGGAAGCGGCGCTCAGAAGCGGGTCGCTCATTACCGCGGATCAATCGCTGGACGAATCGAGGGACGTGTTTGCCGTTCCGGGACCGATCACTTCTCCGAACAGTCAGGGCACGAACGCGCTGATCAGGCAGGGCGCCAAGATCGTGACATGCGCGGAGGATATTGTGGAGGAATACAAGCATAGGATAACGATAGAACCAAGCTTATCCGTTACGGACAGAGAAGCGGTTCCGTTGTCGGACGATGAGCGGTTCATCCTCACATTGTTGTCGTCCGAGCCGACCTCCATCGACGAATTGCTGACGCGCAGCAAATTTCAATTTGGACATTTGCATTCAGTTCTGCTAAATTTACTAATGAAGCGACAGATTGAACAGCTTCCCGGCTCAACCTATATTTTATCATTTCGACCATGAGGGGAGGAAGGTGAACCTATGGCGGATTCATTGGTTATCGTTGAATCACCGGCCAAAGCAAAGACGATTGGCAAATACCTGGGTAACAAATATATCGTAAAAGCGTCATTAGGGCATATTAGAGACCTTCCCAAAAGCCAAATCGGCGTTGAAGTGGAAAACAATTTTGCCCCGAAATATATTACGATTCGCGGAAAAGGCTCCGTATTAAAAGAACTGAAGGATGCCAGCAAAAAAGTGAAACACGTCTATCTTGCCGCCGACCCGGACCGGGAAGGGGAAGCGATCGCCTGGCACCTGGCTCATTATCTGGAACTGAAAGAGAACGAGCCGTGCCGCGTCGTGTTTAATGAGATTACGAAGCAGGCTGTCAAGGACGCCTTCAAGCATCCGCGCAAAATCAATATGGACTTGGTTAACGCCCAGCAGGCCCGGCGCATTCTTGACCGGCTCGTCGGCTATAAAATCAGCCCGCTGTTGTGGAAAAAAGTGAAGAAAGGATTGTCGGCAGGCAGAGTCCAGTCGGTCGCCGTTAAACTCATCATCGACCGCGAGAACGAAATCAAGGCGTTCGTTCCCGAGGAATACTGGACGATTACGGCGCAGCTGATGACGGGCTCGTCGGTTTTTGAAGCGAAATTTTACGGGATGAACGGCGAAAAAACGGAGCTGCACAACGAACAAGAAGTGCAGGAAGTCCTTGATTCGATCGCGAAAGCGCAATTCGTCGTGAGCGATGTGAAGGAGCGGGAACGGCTGCGCAATCCGGCTCCTCCGTTTACAACGAGTTCGCTGCAACAGGAAGCGGCGCGCAAGTTGAATTTCCGCGCGGCGCGGACGATGTCGGTGGCGCAGCAGCTGTACGAGGGCGTCGATCTCGGAAAGGACGGCACCGTCGGTCTAATCACCTACATGCGAACGGACTCGACCCGCATCTCGCCGGTTGCCCAGGAAGAAGCGAGGCAGTATATTGCCGAGAAATTCGGGGCGTCCTATGTGCCCGAGTCTCCAAGAAACTACGCGAAAAAGGCGGCCAACGCCCAGGATGCGCACGAAGCGATTCGCCCGACTTCGACGCTGAGGGACCCGGAACAAGTGAAGCCTTACTTGAGCCGGGATCAATTCCGGCTTTACAAGCTCATCTGGGAACGGTTCGTGGCGAGCCAAATGGCTTCCGCCGTACTGGACACGATGACGGTGGACATTACGGCCGGCCAGGCCGTTTTCCGCGCCGTCGGTTCCAAAGTCAAGTTTCCCGGCTTTATGAAAGTGTATGTGGAAGGAAACGATGACGGGACGACGGAAGAAGACAAATTGCTGCCGCCGCTGAACAAAGGCGATCGGCTGAAGAAAAAGAAAATCGATCCGAAGCAGCACTTTACGCAGCCGCCTCCGCGCTATTCGGAAGCGAGACTCGTAAAAACGCTGGAAGAATTGGGCATTGGCCGTCCCAGCACCTACGCGCCGACGCTCGAGACGATTCAGAAACGCGGATATGTGGCGATAGAAGACAAAAAATTCGTACCGACCGAACTTGGCGAGCTTGTCATCCAATTGATGGAGGAGTTTTTCCCGGAAATCCTCGATGTGGAATTTACCGCGCATATGGAAGAGGGGCTTGACCATATCGAGGAAGGAAAAGAAAACTGGGTGAAACTGTTGGACGATTTTTACTCCTCTTTCGAGAAGAGGCTCGAAGTCGCCGAGGAAGAAATGCAGGAAATCGAGATTCAGGACGAAGTGTCCGAAGAAATTTGCGAAAAATGCGGCCGACCGCTCGTTTACAAGATGGGCCGTTTCGGCAAATTTCTGGCCTGCTCCGGTTTTCCGGAATGCCGCAACACGAAACCGATTGTGAAAAATATCGGGGTCGACTGCCCGAAATGCAAAGAAGGCAAAATCGTCGAGCGGCGAAGCAAAAAAGGGCGCATTTTCTTCGGGTGCGAAAGGTACCCTTCTTGCGATTTCGTATCGTGGGATAAGCCCGTCGATACACCGTGCCCGAAATGCGAAGGAACGCTCGTGGAGAAAAACAGCAGAAGCGGTACGGTCATTCAGTGCGTTCAGTGCGGCTATAAAGAGAAAGCGGAAGAGAAAGCTGCGGATTAGGAGGTGGAGTCAATGGCGGCTGAACCATCAGTAACGGTCATCGGGGCCGGGCTTGCGGGAAGCGAGGCGGCTTGGCAAATCGCCTCGCAAGGCGTGCGGGTCGTACTGTACGAAATGCGCCCGGTGCGCCGCACACCGGCGCATATCACCGATAAATTCGCGGAATTGGTGTGCAGCAACTCGCTGCGCGCCAACGGTCTTGCGAATGCGGTAGGCGTATTGAAAGAAGAAATGCGGATTATGAATTCGCTCATTATGCGCTGCGCGGATCGCAACGCCGTCCCGGCGGGGGGAGCGCTGGCCGTCGATCGCGACGGGTTTTCCGGAGAAGTGACGAGCACGCTGCGCAACCATCCGTTCATCGAGGTGAGAACGGAAGAACTGACGCGTTTGCCGGACGGCATTACCGTCGTCGCAACCGGGCCGCTGACGTCTCCCGCCTTGTCGGAGCATTTGCGGGAGTTGACGGGAGAGGAATATTTGTACTTTTACGACGCCGCCGCGCCGATTGTGGAGAAAGATTCGATCGACATGAGCAAAGTGTATCTGGCTTCCCGATACGACAAAGGCGAAGCGGCTTATTTGAACTGTCCGATGACCGAGGAACAGTTCGACCGGTTTTACGAGGCGCTCATTACGGCGGAGGTCGCGCCGGTGAAAGAGTTCGAAAAAGAAATTTATTTTGAAGGCTGCATGCCGATAGAAGTGATGGCCAAAAGAGGGAAACAGACCGTATTGTTCGGCCCGATGAAACCGGTCGGACTCGTCGATCCGCGCACCGGGAAGCTGCCCTATGCGGTTGTCCAGCTTCGCCAGGACAATTCAGCGGGAACGCTGTATAACCTTGTCGGGTTTCAGACGCATTTGAAATGGGGAGAGCAGAAGCGGGTGTTTTCCCTCATTCCCGGTCTGGAAAACGCCGAATTCGTCCGTTACGGAGTCATGCACCGCAATACGTTCATCAATTCCCCGAAGCTTTTGAAGCCGACGTATCAATTCCGCGGAAGAGAAAACCTGCTGTTTGCCGGGCAGATGACCGGAGTGGAAGGATACGTCGAGTCGGCCGCCTCGGGATTGATAGCGGGCGTCAACGCGGCAAGGCTGGCAAACGGAAAAGAGCCGCTCGTCTTTCCGCGCGAAACCGCGCTCGGCAGCATGGCGCATTACATTACGACGGCGGACTTCAAACATTTTCAGCCGATGAATGTGAACTTCGGATTATTTCCGCCGCTCGGGCGAAAAGTCAAAGGCAGGAAAGAAAAAAACGAAATGCTGGCCGGACGGGCGCTTGAAACTATTCAGAATTTTTCATACAATGTACACAATTTGCCTTGTCATTAAAAGTTGTACTATGATACGATTAGAATGCTTTGAGTGCATCGTTACGAAAATGGCCCCGTTTCCTTCAAGCAGCAAGGGTACAATGATTGCTGCTGTTTTCTTATTTATTTGCCCATTTTCGGTTTTTCGAGGAAAGGAGGGAGAGGGTTTGCAGCAAACGTTTCACGCCACAACCATATTTGCGATACGCCATAACGGCAAAGGAGCGATTGCCGGCGACGGACAAGTCACTTTCGGCAACAGCATGGTCATGAAGCATCAGGCGAAAAAAGTGAGAAGGCTGTACCGCGGCAAAGTGATTGCCGGGTTTGCCGGTTCGGTAGCCGATGCGATTACGCTGTTTGAAAAATTCGAAGGGAAGCTGGAGGAGCATCACGGCAATTTACAGCGCGCCGCGGTGGAGCTGGCCAAAGATTGGCGGATGGATCGGGTTTTGCGCAGACTGGAAGCGATGATGATCGTCATGGACGCGCAAGGACTGCTGCTGATTTCCGGCAGCGGGGAAATTATAGAGCCGGACGACGGCATTCTGGCCATCGGATCCGGCGGCAGCTTTGCCCTTGCGGCCGGCAGGGCGTTAAAGCGCTATGCGCCGCATATGGATGCGAGGGAAATCGCCGAGGCGTCGCTGCGAATGGCAGCCGACATATGCGTGTACACGAATCACAATATCATCGTCGAAGAAATTGAGCAAGGCGGACAGGAGGGATAGGCTTGAAAAGCGGATCGCTTACTCCGAAGCAAATTGTGGCGGAGTTGGACAAATACATCGTCGGTCAGAAAAAAGCGAAAAAATCGGTCGCCATTGCACTGCGGAACCGTTACCGCCGCAGCCTGCTCGACGAGTCGCTGAGAGATGAGATCGTACCGAAAAATATTCTCATGATCGGTCCCACCGGAGTCGGCAAAACGGAAATCGCGCGAAGACTGGCCAAATTGGTGAACGCGCCGTTCGTCAAAGTGGAAGCGACCAAATTTACGGAGATCGGGTATGTCGGACGGGACGTCGAGTCGATGGTGCGGGATCTCGTGGAAACGTCCATCCGCATGGTCAAGGCGGAAAAAACGGAAAAAGTGAAAGACAAAGCGGAGCAGCTGGCAAACGAGCGAATCGTCTCCATATTCATCCCGTCCCCGAACAGACAGAAAAACACGCGCAATCCGCTGGAGATGCTTTTCGGCAATACCGCGCAAACGCCAAACGACGAGCAGGAGCATGACAGCGCGTCCCAGGAAAAACGGGCGCAGATAAAACAGCGGCTGCTGAGGGGAGAGTTGGAAAACGAGATCATTGAAATCGAAGTCGAGGATACCGCTCCCTCGATGTTCGAAATGTTTTCCGGCCAGGGCAACGAACAGATCGGATTGAACATGCAGGAGCTGTTCGGCAATTTGCTGCCGAAAAAAACGAAAAAGCGCAAGCTTCCCGTAAGCGAAGCGCGAAAAGTGTTAATCCAGGAAGAAGCGCAAAAATTAATCGATATGGATGAAGTCATCCAGGAGTCGATCCAGCGGGCGGAACAATCCGGCATCATTTTCATCGACGAGATCGATAAAATCGCCAACAGCGGCAGAGGAGCCGGTCCGGACGTTTCGCGCGAAGGGGTGCAGAGAGATATTTTACCGATTGTCGAAGGATCGACGGTCATGACCAAGTACGGACCGGTAAAAACCGACTATATCTTGTTTATCGCGGCCGGCGCTTTCCATATCGCCAAACCGTCCGACCTGATTCCGGAACTGCAGGGACGGTTTCCGATTCGCGTGGAACTGAACAATTTGACGCTTGAAGATTTTGTGCTGATTTTGACGGAGCCGAAAAACGCGTTGACCAAGCAGTATACGGCTCTGCTCGAAACGGAAGGCATCCGCGTCGAATTTTCCGCAGAAGCCATCCGGGAGATCGCCCGAATTGCCGTGGAAGTGAATCAGAACACGGAAAACATCGGGGCGAGACGTTTGCATACGATTCTCGAGAAGCTGCTGGAGGATTTGTCCTTTGAGGCGCCGGAATTAACGCTGGAATCGTTTGTGATCACTCCGGAATACGTCAGGGAGAAGCTTGCCGATATCGCGCAAAACCGCGATTTAAGCCAGTACATCCTTTAGATTGGGTTTTTGGAGAAGCAGTTTGTGAACGCTTTGGTTAGTAGGAGGCAGTAGTGATGACAACGTTATTGAACAAGACGAGGACATTGAACCGGCTGTTGCAAAAAGCCGCCGGCAATGCGGTCAATTTTATGGACATGTCCGAGGTGCTGCGCGACATTCTTCACGCCAACATATATGTCCTGAGCCGAAAGGGGAAAATATTAGGCTACGCCGTCGCCAATCCGATTCAGTCGGCTGAACTAAGGCAAATGATTTTTGAAGACCGGAGGTTCCCCGCGGAGTACAACAGCTTGCTGCTGAAAATTGAGGAAACGTCCTCCAATCTCGACGCGGACAGCCCGTACAACATGTTCACCGACAAAATCCACGGCATTTTCGAACATAACTACATTACGATCATTCCGATAGTCGGAGGAAGGGATCGTCTCGGCACGCTTGTTTTGACAAGAATGGAGAACGAATTCATCGACGACGATTTGATATTGGCCGAGTACGGTTCCACGATCGTGGGGATGGAAATATTGCGTGAACGATCCGAGGAAGTGGAAATCGAGGCGCGCAGCAAGGCGGTCGTTCAAGTGGCGGTCGGTTCGCTTTCCTTCAGCGAGCTGGAAGCCGTCGAGCATATATTCGAGGAATTGAACGGCAAAGAAGGATTGCTGGTGGCGAGCAAAATCGCCGATCGCGCGGGCATTACCCGATCCGTTATCGTCAATGCTTTGCGCAAACTGGAAAGCGCCGGCGTAATCGAAACCCGTTCGCTGGGCATGAAAGGCACATATATCAAAATATTGAACGATCAGCTGATCATGGAGCTGGAAAAAACAAAAGCGTAGCAGCGGGACCGTCCGGTGATCAATGTCCGGACGGTTTATAATGATATGAAAGTCCTATCCAATCGCTATTTATAGGACTTTTTTATTATGCTACTTTAGGACTATTCGACAAAAAATGAACCGTCTTTGAAAAAGTGGAATTTTATGGGGAAACGCGTGATATCGCGAATGCTTTAGAACTTTTTTCTTATTTTTTCTGTAAAATGGGAATTTAGTCCTGTTCATTCACAGGCACTTCTTGTTAAAATAAATGTCGACAAATGAAATTGCGTTTTTCGACAAAGGCAAAGCTGGCGAAAGCCAGTGACGCAAAGCTACAGGGGCTAAGGTGCATAGTTTCTTGCATGATGCCAGCCAGTTGCCGGAAGCTAATGGGAATATGTTGTTTTATTCGGGCACCCTCTCTTTCGGTAAAGGCGGGGGTGTTTTGTTTTTTTCCATCACTCCCAGCCCCTGAATATTTTTGCCGGAAAAATGTCGAAAAAAGGAGGAGAATGGAAAGAAATGTTGAATAAATATATCATCTTTTATCGAAAGAGGTAACCGCCATGAACTTGTTGAACAGTCCTGCGATGAATTTGCTGGAACGAGCCATGGACGCTGCCGCTTTGCGGCAAAAAACGATCGCCAACAATGTGGCGAACGTGGACACTCCGTTCTTCAAAAGATCCGACGTGAAATTCGAGGAGCTTTTGCAGCGGGAATTGGAAGGAACGACGATTACCGGTTATCGGACCGATCCGAGGCATTTTTACATCGGCGGAAAACCGCTGATTCAGCCGGAAATCGTAACGGACGAGCATACCGCAATGAACAACAATCTCAATAATGTGGATATCGATTACGAAATGTCGCTGATGGCGAAAAACCAGCTTCGCTACAATGTGATGGTGCAGCAGATCAATCACGATTTACGTCAAATCCGCACCGCCATCGAAGGGAGAAGATAGTGAATGAAGCTGACGAACGGATTTGACATCAGTTCATCGGCGCTGACTGCGCAAAGATTGAGAATGGACGTCATCTCGTCGAATATTGCCAACGCGGATACGACACGGGTAAAGATGGTTGACGGCAAATGGGTGCCATACCGACGAAAGATGGTTGTCATGGAGCCGATAAAAGAGTCTTCTTTTGCGCAGATGCTGAATCATTCCATGAACGCCGGACCCGGTGAAGGAGTGAAAATTACCCGGATCCTTGAGGACCGCTCCCCGTTGAAACCGGTATACAACCCGACTCACCCGGACGCCGACGAGAACGGTTATGTCATGATGCCGAACGTCGACATTCTGAAAGAAATGGTCGACATGATTTCTGCGACGCGCTCCTACGAAGCGAACGTTACGGCGCTTAACGCGACCAAAGCGATGATGACGAAAGCTCTGGAAATCGGCAGATAAACGAGTTTGGAGGGATTCCTTTGACGGATTATGCCGGATTGCAACCGTTGAAATTATATTCCGATTTACCCGCAACCGCCAAGTCTACGGCCGCTTCGGACGAGGCCGGAGCAGCACAGATCACGAAGCGTTTCGGCGCGTTTCTGAACGAGGCGCTGGATAACCTCCGCGAACAGAAAGTGACTGTGGACACATTGAATGAACAATTTATCAGAGGCGAATTGGCGGACGTTC
>JAWLCZ010000077.1:0-18025 GCA_041686835.1 Paenibacillaceae bacterium
ATCGGAAAAGGGATCGTGTCAGGTGGGGAGGGATATATGTAAGCGGTAGACAATCTATCATTGTGATGCCAGAAGGTCGCCCAAGAGGGCGACCTTTGTTATGGATCGCGCGCCTGAAGGCGATCCATGGGGTTGTTCCGAAAAGTATGCAAACCCGGGGAGAGTCCTGATGTTTTCATTTCAAAATGGAAATGCTGCCGATTAGCAGGAGCGGTTTCATTAGGCCATTAGTCGCGTTGATGATTCCAAGAACGGCGAAGGCGACTACGGCAAGGTTCGACAGCGGCAATAAAAGCCAGCCGATGAACGGAACGTAACTGAACACCATGTTGGTCCCAAGCGCCGTCAGGAACAGCACAAGCCCCTGATTGGCGTGATAGATGGCGAAGCGGGAGTCTTTTGCGGCCAGAAGGGGAAGGAAAAATATGATGTAGGCCAGAGCCGCTATGGTTTTGTTGGCCTGTACGTCGTTCGGATCGGTCATTGTATGCACCTCTTTCTTATTTTGTGACGATGCTTGAGTAATGTTTACAGCGTCGGTTTGAAGAACATGAAAATAAAGAGGAGCGTTCCCAGGACGGCGGCCGCAAACTGAAGCCGGTTCGCTTGGGTTATGCCTGCGGCGATCTCCGGCGGCAAGGGACTGTCGGGCGATTCGCGTGAAGAAAACGCTTGCTCGGCCATCTTTTTCGTCAGGGGAGCCATAAAGCCGATGACGATCACTTGAATGACGACATACAAGATAATGGATCCGTAGATCCAGAATTGTCCGAATCCATAATCACCTAGCCAGGCGAGTAGCAGGCCGCTGAGGACGGCGAGCGAGCCTAGTATTTTCGGGAATTTTTCCAGCAAACTCATCAGCCCGAGAGACCCCCTGAGCTGGCCGAGCGTTTGTCCCTTGCGGAAAAGAACGTGGCCGAAATAGGTCGGACCGATGCCGATAATGGCGCATAAGACATGGAACGCGGACAAGCAAATGAAGCCAATCTTCAGATAAACCGTAACCGTTGATGGACATGTCAGATCACCTCTTCCTATAAAATGCCGGTTGGTACATTGATTGAAAACAGACCATGGAGACGAATAGTCAACCTTATTTTATAGTTCCAGTTCTTCGTTCTTCTCATCGGCGGCAATGGCATCTCCCCCGCTGTCACTGCCGCAGCCCACTATCAAGGTGGTCTGCAAGGCCATCTTGCCTTTGAGTTTCATTCGGTCACTCTCCCTGATTTAATCGCTCAAAACTTTTATACCTCTCAGGTACTGTCAGTTTCCATGCTGATTTTATGATCATGCACTCTCAAGCAATTGGCAGTACATCTGGAATATTCCAAAAAGTACCTGTAAAATAATAGCAGTATAGTTGCGAGGGGGACTTTATGAGGACCGTGCGAGATGGCATCGACAGGCTCGATGCGGACCGGTTTGTGGGACGCGAGACCGAGTTGCATAAGTTGGAAGCGGCAGCGTTGCAAGCGGAGTGGAGGATGGTGCATATACACGGAGTCAGCGGTCTCGGGAAAACGGCGTTGCTGAGCCGGTTTTGCCATACGCATCCGAATATCGCTTGTTTTCACTTTCAGCTTCAACGGCTACCCGGGAATGATCGCGGCTCGCACGGCGAATACGCTGTGCTTGTGGAGCGGTTTGTGTCGGGGGTATCGGGAACGGGGTTCACGATCGGTCTGGAAGAGCTGCGGAATCGGCTTTCTTCCATCGTGGAAACCGACTCGCCGACCGTGCTGATATTCGATTCCTTCGATGACTGGAAACCGTTGCATGAATGGCTTCGCAACCGCTTGTTCCCATCGCTACCGGTTTCCGCTCGCGTGTTCGCCGCATCGCGGTTTCCGCTGGAAGCGTGGTGGACCCGCGAAGCGGGATGGTCCCGATCGATCGTCCAACTGGAGCTTCGCCCTCTGGATCAAATTTCATCGTTTCGTTACATCGAGTCGTGCGGCATTCGGGATTTCGAAACCTGCCATTATATATCCAAATTCGCCAGAGGATTGCCCGTCGCTCTGCGCAAGCTGTGCGATGATACGATGGAGGCAGGCATCGAACAAATCCGATCGAATTTTTACAAGAAAACGTTTTTCGACCACATGTCCCGGTATCTGCTTCAAGGTATGCAGCTTGACGATGCCGAACTGGATATGCTGGATGCAGCTTCTCTCATGTGGAATTTCGACTTCGACGCGATTTCCCGTCTGCTTGATACGCAAGTATCGGCGACGTCATTCCGGAGATTTTGCCAATTGCCGGTCGTCGAACCGACCGCTTCCGGCTGGCGCATCATCAATGTGGCCAGATTCTGGTTCCGAAAAGAATTTTTTCATCGCGCGCCCGAACGTTATGCTTCCCTGGTAAACCGGGCCAAGCGGTATTGGTTGGAGAAGCTGGAGTCGGCGGACGATGAAACGAAGCGGAATTTGTACGTCAACCTGCTGTTTTTGACCGACAATGACGATCTGCATACATATTGCTACCAAGAATCGCTTGACCGATATGTCATAAGTCCTTTGCCCAAAGAGTATTTAAGCGTTGTAAGAGAAATGTACATCTCTTTTCACAACGTCATGCCGGCTTTTTTCCGGGAGAGCACGTATCAGGAACAGTATTTGGAAACGTACTGGGAATTGTCGCCCGAAACGTTTTTCGGCTTTTACCGCGGCGGCCGATTGGTGGTATTCATGTCCATGCTGCCGCTGACTCCGAAGATTAGGCGGGAATTGCAAAAATCCGGTATTCAGCGCCTATATCGGGAAGACGGAATGCGCGGACGACGATACGGTCATGTGGATCGCCTCGTTCCTCCCCGAATACGGCGCAAGCGCGGTCGGCGAGGTGTTCCTCTACGGATTTTCACAGCTTGCGGGCCGCGGCCGGATGGTCGTGATCACTCCTTTTCTGGAGGCGCACCGTTTGATTCACGCGGTCGGTTTCGAACCTTTGCCTTGGGCCGATTATACGTCGGAGAACGGGCTGCTTCACAAAGCATACTGGCTTGATTTGAAAAATGTCGACACGCTGAATGCGGTGATGAGTTCGGGCAGCGGCGAACATCGGTTTCCCGAACAACCCCGCATGTCTCGTGAGGAAGCGCTCACCCATGTGAAGAGTCTGCTTGTCCATTTCCACGACTTTACTTTGAGCAAAGAGCGGATATTGTCGGACGGTGTCCGTACATGCGGACTCGCTGCCATTCCCGACAGGAGCTGACTCGGGCGGCGGAAGTGATTCGCAAGTTTATTGTTTCGATGCTGGATTCATGGTCCAGGAGCGGGGGAGTTCAAGCCGTATGCGGCGAAATTTTGCGCAAGTGTTACATCCAAAAAATCGGCACGCATGATGTCATCGCCTCCCGCCTCCATCTGTCGGTCAGCACTATTATCGACATTTGAAAAAAGGGACGGCAATGTTGTCCGATGCTTATGTCGTCCATTTGGAGATTTTGGAGGGATGAGCAGCCGCGGCCCGTTTGCCGGAGTAACGTAAAGAAGGGTGATCATGATGAAAAGTAGCTGGACGGCGAATCACATTATACTTCTAGGCGGTGCCGTTCAACAGAAAAGGAGTGATTTGATGGAGTATGTCCGGGATTACACGATGTACGCTTCCATTTTCGGCATGTTCAGTTTTGTCTGGTTCGGCTGGGCGCAAGAAAAACCGAGAGCAAGCTGGCGAATATATATTGGTTTGGCGTCCGCCGCAGCTCTTCTTGTTTGCCTGGTTGGCGTCTATCTGAGCGTGAAGAATTGGGATGCGCCTTCCGCTTTGTCGGACGGAACGGCTTTCCGCAATTATTTGCTTACGGTCTATATCGAATTTTTTTTGGCTGGCGCAGGCGCATTTGTGTTGTATAAATTGAACCGTCAAAATGTTGTTGCCTCTTGGATTGCCTTTATCGTCGGAATCCATTTTATCGGCTTGAAAAGCGTTTTTGACGATCCCAGCTTATATCTTCTGGCGGGACTTCTCATTGCGGTCTCTATTCTTTCATTATTTATTTCTCCCAAACTGCAAGTAGCGAACAGCGCGATTGTGGGCATAGGAGCGGGCACGGTATTGTTTTGCTTTGCTGTACTTGGTTTGATTCGGTATTTATCCGTATAAATGGGAAGGCGTCCTCATGTTTGAGGCTGTCTTTTCATCCTGCGTTGCCAACGGACGGATGGTGCATTCATTTTTCTCAAGCGCGCTTTGTATCGATTCGTTCATGGGAGCGTCCATGGGGAATCGGTGAAAGAAATCATTTAACTTTACATTTTTATTTTCACAGGTATCCTAATTCTGTAATGGACCATCGACCACGAACACTTATTGATGTAACGTTCGCTGATGCTGAGAAAAAGGAATGGTGGTTGGCATAAATATTAATGTTACAGAAAAGTAGTAGAAAGTAACACGGCGGATAGATACTATCCAGGTGACTTTGACATGATGACTCGTGGGAAAGATTCAGGGGCTCTGTTTCCAATCGTTTCCCGTATGATTCTTGAAGCATCTTTTCTTGAGAAGGTTGAGCGGAGTATGAAGAAATGTCGTACCATGCTCAACGATTGAAGATATGGTTGCTTACTATGGAAGTGACTGGGGATTCGACGATAAAGTCATTGAAGTGGCAAAACAACGTGTAGATTATTTTTAATAGAATTGTTGCAGGCCAAGTAAGATACGGTGGGCCGTTAGAACTTAGGAAGGATTAGAGTTACGCAACCTCCTCAAACATCCCAATCATCAAGCGACGGCGGATTGTGGATTTGCCATACCACGTTCGCCTCCACCAATCAAATTCACAACTTGGAGTTTAAATATAACCTCTACATGCTCTTTGTAGACGATCATCTTTTCTGCATAGCGCCGATGAACTTCTTGATCTCGGGTATGTTCCGGCTATTTGAATCCGGTAAGCAGTTGTCGCAGATCATCTTCTGTGATGGCTGCTTTTTCTGTTGCGATCCCAACTGTGAGCAGCTTCTGCTCAAGGCCCATCCCGATGAAAGGATAGGAACGGCTGAGACAAATACTGCAGCGTATTGACTGAAAAGGATACAAAGCTTGTAAGGATATTGCGGGTGCATTCCCGTTTATATCGAACTTATCTTTCAATACTTTAATGTACCAGTTTATTGTGGATCTAAGTCCAAGTCGATTTAAATTTTTAATAGGTGTTGTAAATGGAATAAAACTAATTTATAAGCAAGCTTTCAACAAATCTCTTACCCGAAAGATTGGTTGCAGGGCTTCTGTGATAATTAAATATCGCTGCCACGCCGCATACTTAGGCAAATTACGCGTGGCAACGCCGCGCATACGCACACTCTGCATATAGTAGAATTTTTCAACCAGTATGGAGACGTTTCGAGTGTGACCAATAAGCCGATTGCTTAAGGGGGAGAGAGAACTTTTTTTCGTATCTTCCAAGTTTATGGAAACCTTACCGTCCGTTAGCCACGTAATCTCATTTTGAGATAGGTGACTTTTTTTAATGAGTTCATAAAACTGCTCTTTTGTACCGAGGAAAATGTCGTACTTTCGGTCTTTGGCCACAATGAGAGTGTCCGGGGAAGAAGAGTTGTTTGCCGTGTTAACTTGGCGAGGCATTCCTTTCCGCGAAGGGATTACCGGAACCTCCTGCACTTCCACAATACCCGATAACAGCCCAGGTGCAAGCTTCATGACAGCATCCAGTACTTTGTGACGCCATGCTTGAGCAGTGGTTTTGCTTATGTTCAATCTATCCGCGATTTCACGCACTGAAAGGCCTTGCAACATAAACTCCAGGAAAAGCTTCAATTTTTCAGGGGAGCGGCTTCTGTGCAAAATTCCTGAAGTATAGTCGTTGAAGGTGTACCCTTTATTACCCTTGCGATTGGTACAGTTCTTGCAGCGATAACGTTGCCGCTCAGTCCCTGGTTTGGTCTTGCCATGTCCGACAATATTCTCGCCGCTGCCGCAAAGGGGGCAGACAATGCCGTTGCTGTATTTCACCTCACGTAGGTGATTAGTCTCGTTATAACCGATTAACTGAAAAAATTGCTTGATCAGCAACTGTTTCTTCTCATTCGAAAGTTGTTTTAACTCGCGATTCAGCCTCATGAAATCCATCTCAAATCCTCAACCTTTCTATGTAAATCCACTAAAATGAGTATAACCAAACATACATTCCCTATCAACCGTAAACTGGTACATTCCTTTGAAGGAAAATGTCGCTATTTGATAGATTCGGCTTATCCGTCTTATAGTAAAAGAAATATGAATGTGAAGGAGACTGTATCCGGTGAATCCCCCAGCTCCACACCAACTAAGAAGTATACCCGAATTAAAATACGTGAATGCGGAAAATGTCGCGCGTTACCGCGTGATCATGCGTTTTTTCTATCAAGAGTACAAGCGCCTGCGGTACTGGTTACGGCCGGAAGAGGTATATGAGGGTATCATGGCATGGCAACTCATTGAGAACTACTCTTTGGATCAGTGCCAGTCCGATTTGGATCAGCTTGAGCAATGGGGCAATCTAACGTCCCGGCACGATGGGGGGCGCGCGTCGACACTGCAGGAGTATTTACGAAAAAAGATGCAGTACTTGCTCCGGCCCTATTCCATCGAAATTGAACGGCTGCTTGAGAATCTGGAGAAAGTGACAGGTTACGGCGGGTCACTGGAGCCGACGCTGTTCGATACGATTGCGGGCAAGCTGTTTGAGATTCGGCACAAAACGGCTGAACTTCAGCAAGGCGAAGCCTTGACGATCTGGACGGAGTTATACGGCTCGTTCGTGAGGCTGCACGAGAATGCGGCGGATTACATCGCCAGCCTGCAAACCGCCAAAGCTGAGGAAATGATGCTCACGGAGGCGTTTCTCGTCTTCAAAGAACGTTTGACCGGCTACTTACAAAATTTCGTGCAGGCTTTGCAAAAGAGCGCTTATAAGATCGAAGGGAATTTACAGCGAATCAGCGACAATTTGCGGGAAACTTTTCTTGCGCGGGTGGTGGAAGATAAGCTGGCTAAGCCCAGCCTGGAGGACATGCCCGCCAAGGAAGAGCTGCTGGAAGAACTTCGCCAGGGATGGGATAACATGCACCGTTGGTTTCTGGGTGACGGGGTGACGCCGAGCGAGCTGACTATGCTTGAGCGTACGACGAAGGATACGATCGCGCGGATCGTTCGCTGTGTTATTCGCATCCAGGAGCGTAAGCGGTCGGGGCTCAGCCGAAAAAAAGAGCTCGAATACCTTGCGAAGTGGTTTTATGAGTTGGCAAGCAAGGAGAAAGCCCACTGTTTGGCGGCGTACGCTTTCGGATTGTTTCCGACCCGCCACCTGCAGGGAGAAGATCTGCGGGAGTCGGATCGGACCGACATGTCGATGTGGGAGGAAATTCCGGAGCCCCGTAAGATTCGTTCGCGCAGCCGCAAGAGGACGGAACGGCAGGATACGGAACCGGCTCAACGCAGGCAGACGGACAAGATCAAGGAAGCGCGCGAGGCGTACCTGAAGCAGCAGGAGGAAGAAAGAGCGCTGCTCTCGAACATGCTGCGGCGGGGTTGTTTCCATCTGTCGGAGCTGGAAGCTCCCGTCACAGTCCAATTGCGCAAGCAACTGCTACATTGGATCGGGCGCTGTATTGCGGCGGAGAAGCGTGCGATTAGGACATCGGAGGGCATTCAAATTCGGCTGTTGAACCCTGCTACGGACAAGCGGACTGTTCTAGTTTGTGAAGACGGGGATCTGTACATGCCGGACTATCAGTTTCTATTTTTGCTTGAGGCGCAGCAACAAGAAGGATTTGCGGAAGCTGCTGCAGCCGCTGAAGGGGGAATCGGCAGTGAAATTTAAGCTGGATGAGCGCCGTAAGTCCTGCGTGGAAGCCCTGCTCAACCGTCCATGGATTCTCAAAGAAGAGGACCCTGAGCTATTCCATATAACCAAAGAATTGTACTTCGAGCTTCGTGACTGGTTTATGGACTATACGGGTTTTTCACTCGTTGTCACCCGCTCCATGGCCAAGCTGGAGAAAGTGCCTGTGGTCGCGAAGCCGTGGATGGGCTTTGCGGAGTTTCGAGAGGCTCGGGATTATGTATTTTTCACGTATGGGTTATGGTTTCTTGAAGGGAAAACGGAACTTGATCAATTTCTCCTCACCGATATTACCGAGCAAGTCCGGGAGCATATGGTAAGCCGGGGGATGGATGCGGACTGGACGAACTACTCACACAGGATGTCGATGGCCCGTGCGCTCAAGAAGTTGAAAGCTCTCGGTGCGTTAAAAACGGTCGACGGCGATGAAATGGACTGGGCGCAGGAAGGCGGAGACAGGAATGTGCTTTACGAATGTTCGCCAGTGTCTCGGTATGTGTTGCGACGGTTTCCGCAGGATTTGACCTATTACGACCGAATAGAGCAGCTCGCCGACCCTATCGTTTATGCAGATACGCAAGAGGGCATCGCTCTGCGCAGACGCCACAGGGTGTACCGACGTTTACTTCTGGAGCCGCTCGTGCTTGACCGTCACTGGAGTGAGGAAGACAAGTATTATGTCGTCACGCAGAGGCGCTCCTTGATTGATCAGCTTGAGAAAATGTTGGGTTGGGAAGGCCGCAGGTATCGGGAAGGGCTGCTTTTCTTTCATCCTGAGCTGACCGGGGAGCCGGAGCTTTTTCCCACCTTGTCCGCCGTATCGGATCTGGTGCTGCTGGTGGCGGGCGAACTCCGAAGGCGGCTGCATGACAGCGATTCCGGCTTGTATACGGATGATGAAGGATGCGTGCGGATCGGGCGACTCGAATTTGAGCGGTTGCTGCTCCAACTGCGGAAACGGCATAAGGACTATTGGAGCAAAGAGCATCGTGAATCGACTTCGTCGGAGCTGGCTATGCATGTGCTTGGTCATATGGAGGATTGGGGGCTGGGGGAGTGGGAAAGCGAGGAACATTTTCTCATCTACCCGGTTGTGGGACGTTGGACGGCAGATTATGCCAATACGGATTTCGATGAGACGGGCTAAGGGGGCGAAGCGTATGACGGAGCAACAAAAGCAACAGGAAGCAAATGGGCGTCAGGCCCGATGGCGGATGAACCGGGTAGGTATTTTTAACTTCTGGTATTACGAGGATCAAGAGATCGAACTGCAGGACGGCCGGTTAATTTTGCGCGGCGCGAACGGTTCGGGAAAGTCGGTGACGATGCAAAGTTTTCTCCCTCTGGTGCTGGACGGGGACAAAAGACCGCACCGGCTCGATCCGTTCGGATCGAAGGACCGGCGGATCGATTACTATCTGCTGGGCGAGGCGGAGAGCGGCAAGCAGGACGTGACAGGCTATTTGTGGATGGAGTTCGAGCATTCGGACAAGCAGCTATACAAGACGATCGGGATCGGGCTGCGGGCGAGGCGCGGGGCGGCGCAAGTAGGGTTTTGGGGCTTTCTGCTGGAGGACGGCAGGCGGATCGGCCGCGACTTCTGGCTGTACGACCGGGCGGAGTGGGTGGAATCCGGTGCTAAGGTTCCGCTTGGGAGGAGAGATTTGGCGGAGAAAATCGGTTCCGGAGGACAGGTGGTGCAGGAGCAGGCTGCGTATCGGGATCTGGTAAACAAGGCGTTGTTCGGATTTGCGGAAGTGGAGAATTATCAGGATCTGCTTCAACTGCTGGTTCAACTGCGCAGTCCCAAACTGTCCAAGGATTTCAAGCCGACGTCGATGTACGAAATTCTCACCTCCGCTCTTCCGCCATTGCATGACGACGATTTGCGGCCGCTGTCCGAAGTGCTCGAGGATATGGATCAGATTACAGACAGGCTTGACGAACTGCGTCTCCATCGGAGGGATATGGCGAAGCTTCAGGAGCAGTACGACCGGTACAATCGGTTTCAACTGTATCTGCAGGCCGGGCGTTTGTTGGAAAAAGAGGAGCAGTACGAAAAGCAGGCCAGACTGGTTCGGGAGACGGAGCGGGAGCATGCCCAAGCCGAACTGGAGAAGTCAGCTGCCGAACGGGCGCTGTTGGAGATCGGGCGGCGTATTGCCGAATTGCAAGCGGAGCTGGAACTGCTGGATCAGCATGAAGCGATCGAGAAACAACGAGAATACGAGTCGCTGCAGCAGCAGTTGGCGGACAAACAGAAGTATGCGGAGCAGACGAACGCCCGTATCCGCCAAAATCGTTATCGGCTGGACAAGTATCGGGACGAACGGGACTCCGCCGCCCGAAAGCTGGAGCAGCTGGGTGAAGAACAGACTGAACTCCTCGAGGAATTGGATCGGATCTCCAAGGACATCGAGTTTGCGGAACATAATGTGTATCACAGACAGTGGATGAACGGTTATCCGGAGGAAGACCACTGGCGTGAGCCATGGCGAAGGGATTTGAAGAGGCACGGCGAACTACTGGAGCACGCGCTCGCGATCGCACGCAGTGAGCGTGAGGCGCATCGGGCCGTGCAGGAAGTCGAACGCCAACTCGGGGAAGCAAGCAAAGTGCGGGAACAGGCTGAGTGGGAGCGCGTCAAACTGGAGGAGGCGTTCGAAAGCGCCAAGGATGCGTATCGTGAAACGCTCCTACAATGGCGAAATGGCTTGAAGGTGCTTCAAGTTCCTGATGAATCGGTCCGAGCCATCCTCTCGGTACTTCGGGAGTATGGTCCGCAGCGGCAGGATACAGAGCCGTTTCGCCGGCCGATTGCAGAGCTGGAGGAGGCGCAACGCAGTAAGCTGCTTGAGCGCCGAAGCGAGTGGCTGGAGCGCCGGCGCCAGCTTCTGGAGCAAGCGGAACGGCTCGCGGAGGAGAAGCGCGAATGGGAGACCAGCCCCGAACCGGAGCCCAACCGAACGGAACCGCGCAGCCGTTCTCGGGCGAATCGCAGCGTGGGGCAGGGCGCTCCTCTGTTCGAGGTATGCGATTTTCAGCCGCATCTGACGGAAACACAGCAAGCCCGGCTCGAGGAGGCGCTGGAACGCGCGGGTTTGCTTGACGCTTGGATTGCTAATGACGGCCGGTTCGGTAAGCTGGGCGCTGACGAGGAAGAAGTGTGGATAGTGCCGTCCCCGCATGTGATCGGATACACTCTGGCGGATGTGCTTGTCCCGGTATTGCCGGAAGAAAGCGGGTTGAAACCGGAGGTTGTTGATGAGGTTCTCCGGAGCATTTTGTGGGAGGAAGGTGACGATGTCGATGCCGTGACGGACGGACTCGCGGTCGTTGGCGTGAACGGGCAGTATCGGTTGGGGCCGCTTGTCGGCAAGATTGCTGAGAAGCCGCGGGCCGAATACATTGGGCGGGAGACGCGCAGGCGGACGCGACTGCTGGAGATTGCCCGGTTGCAGACAGAGCTGGACAAGCTGCAGGAAGCGATCGCCGATTGCGACAGGCAGCTTTCCGCACTTGAGGAGAAAGCGGTGCAGCTGAAGGAAGAATCGCGTTCGATGCCGGGCAGCCAAGCTATCAAGCAGGCGCTGGATGCGCTGCTCATGGTGCAGTTTAGGCTGGAGGCGCTTGTGCAGGAGGAGAATCGAATTCAGGAGCGGGTCCGTGTGAAGATGTCGGAGTGGCGGGCGTTGCAGCTGAAGCTGATTGAAGCGACAAGCTGCTGGTCGCGGCTCAAGCGGGAGCAGGATTTGCAGGATGCGTGCGCTCGCATCAAGGATTACGAGCACATGCTGACGGAGCTTTATTCCGCGTGGAGCCGCCATGCTGATGCGGCGAATCGATTGCAGCAGATTGAGTCGCAACTGAAAGAACTGGAAGAACTGCTGGAGGACGACCTGGAAACGTTCGAGGAGCTGGAGGAAGATTGCCATATTCTCGACGTGCAGATACAGAAGCTGAAGCAGCTGATGGAGGAGCTGGGAATTGCCGATCTGGTTCGGCAGAAGGAGACGTTGAAGGTGGAGCGTACACGCTTGTTTGCTGAGCGTGATCGCGAGGCGGAAGTATTAAAAAAGGCGGACCGCACGGAATCGGCGCTTTCCGAACGGCTGCGAGGGCTGCGGGAGCGGCTATCCGAATGGGAGCAGGCTTACCGCGAAGCGCTTGCCGACTGGCACGGAGAGATGAAATGCGGGCTCGTACGGGAGTGGACGGACATCTACCAAGAAGAGTTGTCTCAAGGGCAAATCTCTAAGCTGTGCCGCGAGATTCTGAGCCGATATGATTCGTCGTTCAACGGACGAAATCCGGAAGCGGCTGCGAGTACGCTGCTTGAGCATTTCAACGGAGTTCGATTGGCCCTTACCGACTATGTGCTGGAGACGGCCGTCGATGAACGGAGCGGTCGTATCTCCATCTTCTCTATGCGCGACCGTAACCATCCGCATCCGCCACACATCGTTCTGGAGGAACTGGAGCAATTGGAGCAGGAACAGTCTCAGCTCTTGAGCGAGAAAGATCGGGAACTATACGAGGAGATTATTTTGCGGAGCGTCGGGAAGGCCATCCGGAACAAGATCCATCGCGCCGAGCAGTGGGTCAAGAGAATGAACCGCCTGATGGAACAGCGGCAGACGTCTAGCGGCTTGCGACTGAAGCTCGAATGGATTCCGCGTGCGGCTCAAAACGAGCAGCAACTCAATACCGAACGGCTCGTGGAACTGTTGAAGCGCGACGCGCACCGGCTCCACGACGAAGAAATCGATCAGATTATCGCTCATTTCCGGTCACATATCAGCTACGCGAAGCACGAAGCGTCGGAAGAGAAAGCGTCGCTGCGAAAGTATCTGTATGAGTTGCTTGATTACCGCGGCTGGTTCCAGTTTGAGCTCAAATATGCCAAAGGTGAACAACTCGCTTACCGTCCGCTGACGGATTCAAGGTTCAATGTGCTGAGCGGCGGGGAGAAAGCGATGGCAATGTACATTCCGCTATTCGCCGCGACGTATTCGCGTTATTCAGATGGCCGACCGGATGCGCCTCGCATCATTTCACTCGATGAGGCCTTCGCCGGGGTGGACGAGGAGAATGTTCGGGATCTGTTCAAGCTTCTGACGGAAATGGACTTCGACTATATGATGACCTCCCAAGTGCTGTGGGGCTGTTACGACACGGTACCCAAGTTGGCGATCTATGAAATTCATCGGCCGAAGGATGCGGATTGGGTTGCGCTCTTCCATTACCGGTGGAATGGGAAGTACAAGGAATTTATCGATCAGGATGAATCTGAAGAGGCTAAAAAAGGGAGGTGGCATGGGCGTGAATCGGGAGGAGGAAGCTCGGCGCTATTTCGGTGGTGAAGGGTTCCGGCGTTTACTGGCGGAGATTTGGAAAAAATACCGTTCCCTTGCGGGAGCGAGAGGCACAGTGAAGCTCGAGAAGCTGACACAGGAAGAATGCGACGCGATCGGCGGCTTTCTGAGCTTGTATCTGAGGTGCGGAGAAACTCGCACCGTTAAGTTGGCTACATTTGAAAGAGAACTGGCTTCCACCCCGTTTCCATGCAAGACCATTCCGGAGCTATATTTTCTGCTGAACGGCAAGCCGTTACTGACCAGGTCGGAATTAAGCGAACTTCAGGAGAAAGGGTGGACAGCAATATTCAAACCGGCCTGGCAGTTAGCGGAGGATTTAACGGAATGCTCGGCTTGGGTACGTGACTGGCTGGACCGGCTTCAAAACGGGGAGGTCCAAGGGTATCGTACGCTTCGGGAGTTGTACCGTTCGAATACGGAGGAAGCGGTCGCTGGTCAATTATGTTCGGTTATGAAAGCGCTAATGGAAACGGATGCTCTAGTCTCCGATCGAAGGAATTCGGATGCTGAGGATTGGCCCTTCGGAATGGTGCGGCTGCCGATACTGGCTGCACGAATTACAGGGGATTCACATGCATTCGATCTCAAACAACCATCGGGGCGGTTGCTGTGGTACGCGCTTCGGGAGCGGGCGGCCCTGGAGCGTACGAACTATGCAACTTCTGATGGGGTGGAGGACATCACCCTAAACGGGATAGATACCCAAGTGATTCGCGACGTATATCGGGCTTGCGGCATCAGGGACGACGATCTTTCTTCACTGGTCTATATTTATGTTCCAAGGCCCCAAGAAGAAGTCCACCCCACAGTTCTAACACTAAGACAGGTGGAGCGGCTGTCCAAAGAAGCGTTCACCTACTCGGATTTATATGTCGTCGAGAATCCGTCCGTATTCTCCACGCTGCTGGATGTGACTGTACGGCTTCAAGAGAAATCAATGTTTACTGGGCAGACATCAGAGTCCCTTCCCGTTCTGGTTTGTACGAGCGGACATCCAAGTTTGGCAGCAATACTTTTTATTAAGGGCTGTTTGGAGGCTTCCGGGGAAAGCTGCAGACTTCGTTATTCCGGAGACTTTGACGGCAAAGGGATTGAGATGGGCATACAACTGGCGCAGCGGTTTCCAGGCAAATATGAACCGTGGCGCTTCGACAGAGCGACATATGAACAGTACGCTCATCGTGGTCCCATGCTTGATGAATCGGATGTAGACTGGCTCGCTCAGTTGCAATTACCCTGGGATCCCTTCCTTGCGTCTGCTATGTCAGTCACACGTCACAAATGCTTCCAGGAAACATTTATTTTGGAGCTAATCCGGGACTGGCGCTATGTTTTACAAATTCATTGGAAATTGAGGGGATAGGGTTGCTTGCCTATATTGATGAGAGCGGTTTTCCCCATCCGAGTGATTAGACGAGAAATCCCGTACTGCAGCTGTATGTATACCTAAAGAGGAAATTCGAATCTTGATGCAGCGCATGTATAATATAAAAATGGATATTTTCGGTCGTTACGACGTGGAGTTGAAAGCTGTTAATGTCTTAAAACCGAAATCCTTGACGCGAAATACCAATAATAAGCTTTTTGCGGAACGTGTCGTGAATGAGGTGTTAAGCAGCATGCTGAACTTAAAAGTGTTTGCTATTGTGATGGAGCAGCCGCAACACCCGCTCGATGTCGAAAAAGGTACTTTTCCTAATCATTATCGATTTTTGTTGCAAAGAATAAATGGTTATTCGGCGATGAGAAGAACGAAATGTATTGTATGTTTTGATTCGCAAGACGAAGGCAATGATATGATTATTTCGCATAAAATGAAAAACTACTTGTTTCGTTCAAATGAGGGAAACCTGTGCACATCTATCGTGGAATCAGCGTTTTTCGTCAGTTCAAAAGTCGAAGAGGGTATTCAATTGGTCGACTTTTGTGCTGGTGTTATTCGGAAATACCATGAGCTTTGCCTTTCCACCTTTGCAGAGGATGACTTCTCCAACTGGGTTCATGAATTGTACGAAAAGGTGCAACTGCGTACGTGTTCGGTCCCTTCTCCTGATGGAGGGCAACAATTGCGCGGTATATACAAGCTTCCTTTAAGGTTATTGGTTAGAACATGACCAATATATGAACAATGAGACTGATTGTCGGTTGACTTTAATTTATTTTGTGTATATAGTGAACGTAAGACTGGTGTTGTGGTTCTGACTAGGAGCCGCCTCGCGCTGGTCTTATTTTATTTTGGAACGAAATTATCCGGCTGCGGCCTCTCCGCTGACTTCAACCCGCATAAACATGAAGAGTCAGCTAGTCGCTTTACTTCCCTTAACTTTACACAATGGACATTCTTTCGATGGCCATTCGGCTTCCTCAAAGATTTTGATGCGTTGCCATTTATCTGGTACATATCCATGCGTACACGATTTCGGTCTGCTTCATCCTGCGAATACGTCGTTCATACGCTCCGTATCAAAGATGGAACTGTGCGGCATGTTGCCTTCGAATGCACCAATCAGGCAGACAACCGGAAACTAGATTTCGACGACGGCAACCCGATTATAGCGCATCCCTCTTTTATAACCCACCGTATCTTCAACTTTATTTCCGATTTGAAGCAATCGGTTTTGTATACTAGGGGAAGACAGATAATACCAGTTCAGAATATAATAAATTATAAGATAGTCCAGAAAATTTAAGCCCGAGAGGGTTAGGGGAATAATTAGGGCTGATTTTTAAATAATAAGTGTTAAAGGAAGGTTTTGTATTTTGGATGAAAAAGTTATTGAACGGTTCAAGTATTTTATGAGTGATGAGACTCCAGTTTTTAACTCCTATGTTTTGAGAAAAGCAAATGGTGAAATATTGGATTTTGAATTGCTTGCACCAGAGGATTTACAAGAGATGTTCATAGAAGAGGTAATTATCGATAATGTGATTGCTGATCTGTTTGATGTTAAGAAAGACATTGTAAAGAAAAAGAGATACAAACATGGTATTAAACTGGGGCAGACCTTTTCACGAAAGTTTATGCAAATGTTGAAGGAGAATATTGATAATTCTTTTCAAGTTACAGAAAAATCTCAAAGTATTGAACATGTATTCATACCGATAAAGATTATTTTTTATTTGGAAGATGATCTGATTTTTGTACCTTATAGAGTATTTGAAAATGATGGTAGACCTTATCCATTTTACAATTATGAGGATTTGCAAGAGATTGATACTGAAGCTTTTTGCGTAAGAATTAGTAAAGTAAATAGAGAAGTCGGGAATATGCTTAGCGAAATTGTCGACTTTTTAATTCAATATGAATGGGATGAGGAAGTATATTTTGAAAGGAAGGATGAAAAAGTAATCGTCACAGCAATCCTCTATACTGAAGAAGATTCAAAAATTGATAAGATCTCATTGACCGTGTCATTACAAATTTCTGGTCAGCGCCCATTAGGGGATGTTATTTTTCATTCGGAATATGATTTGCAAAATGGCACGCTTAAATTTCTTACAGACGATTGTGATTTTGAAACAGATGAAGATGATATTCAGGAAATTTTTATGGATTGTTGGGATGAGGTCAGTCGCTATGTTCAAGTTCAAAAAGAAATTGAATCTGAACTAGAAGATGAAACTTAATATTAAAAAAGTTAGGAGAGAACAATATTACTTGCAAGGAGGAGAAAATGTATGTTGTCAGAGTTATACCAATCAATTGATTCTCCAGAGGAGCAAGGAAAGGATATTGTACTTCCAGACTCATCAACGAAAGCAATCTATCTCTCTCAACAAGGAGAATTGTTCTGCTATTCAGGTATATATGGCAGAGATAAAGATAAAGTTTTTTTTCACAGCTGGCCGTATTATTTGCACGGTAAGCATACGACTAACTGTAAAAAGCACATAAAGGGGCTTTTTCGAATAAAAAATGGCTGCATTTTGCTAACCGGATTTGTCGATCATGAATTTTATAGTAATTCAAGTTATAAACAGCTTACGAATTATATTATGAGGTTACCTACAGTCAATAATTCTTATTTTGGTATTGAAAAAAGAATTGAAACGGGGAGTTCGTGGTATTTTGAGGAAAACAAAGAGTTATCTCGAGCATGTTTTGGCCTGAGTTATTCTGAGCTTAAATACTTGGTCAAATTGTATGCAGAGAGGTTAGGTATATATCATTCATATTTTCAGTATCCTCGGATAACTCGATCAATGAAAAATGATAATTTTTGTGATATTTCAAGAATGTGGATTCCTGCTGGATTTCCATATATCGCTTTTAATGATAGCAGTTGTGATTTCGCGCATGTTTCGTTGTTTGGTTTTTATCGACATGTTGGTGCATTGCTTTCTATGGGAACAAGCACTGTTGCTTCACAGATTTTTGAGCATGAAACATTTAGCAATGAGCTAATTAATCGAATCCAACATATTGATGTCCATTTCCCGTTCGAAATAATTGTTACTCGTGAATACATTGTTCCTGAAATGTATGTACAATAGAGTTTATTAGTTCTGAGGCGAATGAGAATGACATTCCGCCATGTGCTGCATCTGATCTGACCGGACCGCATCATGCAGTGCCGTTCAATGAATTGTGGATTTGCCATACCACGGTTCGCCTCCAAAGACATGAGAGGGCACCAAGGGAGGTGCTCATTTTCGTTTTCTTGCCGCTTGTTCAGAGCCAAATCCATATGCCACCTGTCATCATAAATAATCTGAAGCCGCACTTTTTAAACCCCTGCGGGAACGTTGGAATTTGTATTGTCATTGCATGAGGTCCCCT